>JBDKJA010000048.1:0-15394 GCA_039796795.1 Pseudomonadota bacterium | reverse complement strand
TGCGCAAAGATTTTTTGGTAGATCCTTATCAAGTGTTGGAAGCGCGCGCAGCCGGTGCGGGCGGCGTGTTGTTGATCGTAAGAATGCTGGACGATCAGAGCTTGAGACGGCTTTGTGAGACGGCGCTCGAGCAAAGCCTCTTCGTGTTAATCGAGACATTCGATCTCGCTGACATTGAGCGCGCCGATCGATTGATCGAGCAGTTGCGATCGACCGACGCTTGTTTGTTGATCGGGGTGAATAGTCGCGATCTCGTGAGTCTGCAAGTCGTTCCAGATCGTCTCGAGCAACTGGTGTCTCAGTTGCCCAAGACTGTTCCTCGTGTCGCCGAGAGCGGTGTGCTCACAACGGCGGATGCCGCGCGGATGGCGACTGCCGGATACGATTTGGCGTTGATTGGGGGTGCGCTGATGCAAGCGGCGGATCCCGAAGCGCATTTAGCGGCCATGTTGCAGTCTGCGCGCGACGCCGCGCAGCGTCGACGAGTTTCACTGCGAGCTTGAGTATCGTGATGTCACCGTGGATCAAAGTGTGTGGCCTGACCGATGCAACGGCGGTCACGACCGCTTTGGAGCAGCAAGTCGATGCCATCGGCTTCGTCTTTGCGCCTTCACCGCGCCAGGTGAGCATCGAGCAAGCGCTGCGTCTGGCTGAACCCGCGCGGGGCAGAGCTTTGTGTGTGGCGGTCACGCTGCATCCGTCTGCAGCACTGGTTGCGAGTCTACTCGAGGAATTCCGCCCCGATTTATTGCAGGTGGATTTGGCGGATCTGGCTTCACTGCCGCCGATCGATCCCAGCCGTATACTGCCCGTCGTACGTCAACAACAGACCGTGCCGACTCAATGGCCAGCACGCGTCTTGTTCGAAGGGCCTCGCAGTGGCGCAGGTCTCACGGCCGATTGGCAACAGGCAGCGCAAGTTGCCGCGATGACCGAGTTGGTTCTGGCCGGTGGCTTGTCACCTGAGAATGTGGCGGCGGCGATTCGTGAGGTGCGTCCTTTCGGTGTGGATGTATCGAGCGGTGTCGAAGCATCACCCGGCCGGAAGTCGCCGCAGAAGATGATCGAATTTGTTGAGGCAGCACGCCGCGCCTCTGCAGGAGTGTAAAGATGAATGCTCATGTGAAATTCAGTGCTGAGGATCAGCGTCGCATGCTCGATGCCGAGCTCGGTGGCCAATATCCCGACGCGCGCGGTCGTTTCGGCCCCTATGGTGGTCGGTACGTACCGGAAACGTTGATTCCGGCACTCGAGCGTCTCGAGGCCGGCATGCGCGAACATTTGCATCGCGCGGATTTCCAGAAGGAGTTGACCGACCAATTACGTCATTGGGTCGGACGGCCGACAGCATTGAGTTATGCGCCGCGCCTCTCCGCTGCTTGGGGCGCCGAGATCTGGTTCAAGCGTGAAGATCTCGCTCACACCGGTGCGCACAAGATCAACAACGCATTAGGGCAAGCATTGCTCGCCAAGCGCTTGGGTGCCAAGCGCATCGTGGCTGAAACCGGTGCCGGACAGCATGGCGTGGCGAGCGCAGCAGCGTGTGCACGTCTCGGCTTGCCCTGCATTGTTTACATGGGCGCGATCGACATGGAGCGACAGGCACCAAATGTTGGTCGTATGCGCCTAATGGGCGCGCAAGTGGTGCCGGTCACGGGCGGCGATCAAACATTACGTTCCGCCATCGATGAAGCGCTGCGCGATTGGGTCTCTGATCCGATGGAGACTTTTTATTTGCTCGGTTCGGCCGTAGGCCCACATCCGTATCCTTATCTGGTGCGTGAACTACAAGCGATTATCGGTCGCGAGGCACGCGCACAATATGTAGAGCAAAACGGTCGCTTGCCTGACGCCGTGTTTGCCTGCGTCGGCGGCGGCTCGAACGCTATCGGCATGTTTCACGCTTTCGTTCCCGACGCATCGGTCGAGATCGTCGGCGTCGAGGCGGGCGGACGAGGCGTGAACTTGGGCGAAAATGCCGCGAGCCTTTCATATGGCTGGCCGGGTGTACTGCAGGGTTGTTATTCCTTGTTGCTGCAGGATGAGAACGGCCAGATTCACGAGACCGATTCCATCTCTGCAGGCCTCGATTACCCGGGCGTCGGACCCGAACATGCGTTGTTGATGTCGGCAGGCCGCGTGAAGTATGAGTCTGCGACCGATGACGAGGCGCTATCGGCTTTGACCGAGTGCGCCAAGCTTGAGGGCATTTTGCCGGCACTGGAAACCGCGCACGCGTTACACGGTGTGAAGCGTTGGGCTAAAACTCACCGAGGTGCGCAAGTCATTCTGTGTATGTCGGGTCGGGGTGACAAAGATATGCCGACCTTGCAAAGAACCATCCTCGCGGAGAAAGCATCGTGAAGCCGAGTGAGCGTTTGGCCGAAGCAATACGCGCAGCCTCAAATCGCGGTGCGCCCGCCATCGTGGCGTTCATGACAGCCGGCTTTCCGCGCAAGGATCAGTTTCGCGAACATTTGCTTGCCGTTGCCAGCGAGTCGGATGTCGTCGAAATCGGTGTTCCGTTCACCGACCCGATGGCCGATGGCATGACGATCCAGCGTTCCAGCCAAGCCGCATTGAAGCAGGGCGTCAGTCTGAAGTGGATTTTGTCGGAGCTGCGCAGCATGCAGCGACCGGCTGCACCACTCGTCCTGATGAGTTATCTGAATCCCTTGTTGCAGTATGGCTATGCGGCACTCGCTGCCGACGCGGCGGCGGCGGGTGTGTGTGGTTTCATCGTGCCGGATCTACCTTTCGACGAAGGTGGCGAGTTACGCGCCGCGCTTGCGGCCGAAGGGGTTGCACTCGTCCAAATGGTGACGCCGGTCACGACGTTATCGCGTCTGCAGCAGGTATGCGCTGCGAGCGAAGGTTTCGTCTATGCAGTGACGATGACGGGAACCACCGGTAAAAACGTGGCGGTACCCGATACGGTCATCGACTATCTCCAGAGCGTGACGGCGATTTCACCGGTGCCGGTGTGTGCAGGCTTTGGTATTCGTTCGCGCGAGCAAGTCGACAAGCTGCGTGGTCATGTCGCTGGTGTCGTCGTCGGCTCCGCTTTGGTCGAGGTGTTGGAGCGCAATGAAGATCCGCGCCCGTGGTTGCGAGCGCTGCGAGGATGAGTGCTCTCACCGAGACGAAGAAACCTTGGTGGACAGCGCTATACGCGCAGGTTCTGATCGCAATCGTCATCGGCGGAGCGCTTGGGCACTTCGTGCCGGATTTCGCCGTGCAGCTCAAGCCGCTAGGCGATGCCTTCATCAAGCTCGTCAAGCTCGTTATCGCACCGGTCATATTTTTGACCGTAGCCAGTGGCATCGCGAGCATGTCTTCGCTCGCGAGTCTCGGTAGCACGACCGGCAAGCATTGCTCTATTTCGTGGTGGTCTCGACCGGTGCATTGGTGATCGGTCTTGTCGTTGCCAATGTCGTCAGACCCGGCGATGGGATGAATGTGGATCCAGCCACGCTCGATAATGGTGCCGTGTCGGGCTATGTGGGCAAGGCGCAAGAGCAGGACATCGTATCCTTCTTGCTCGCCATCATTCCGGACACTTTTCTCGGTGCATTGACGAGCGGTCAGATTCTGTCGGTGCTCTTCATCGCCATCATTTTCGGTATCAGCGTCGCCAATCTCGATCAAAGTAGATCACGTATTGTCGAAGGCTTGCACGTGATCAGCGACGCCTTCTTCAAAATGGTGACTTTGTTGATGCGGTTTGCCCCGATCGGTGCCTTCGGTGCTTTCGCATTCACCATCGGCAAGTATGGGATCGACTCGATCGCCAATCTTGCCGCCTTGATCGCTACGTTTTATTTGACCTCCGCGTTTTTCATTCTGGTCGTTCTGGGTCTGATCGCGCGAGCCTCGGGATTTTCGCTGTGGCGACTATTGAGCTACCTGAAAGAAGAGCTTTGGCTCGTGCTTGGCACCAGTTCGTCTGAGTCGGCGCTGCCCTCTTTGATGCGCAAGCTCGAACAAGTGGGCTGTGCTAAGTCGGTGGTCGGGCTCGTCGTGCCGACCGGATACTCCTTCAATCTTGATGGCACCAACATCTATATGACCTTGGCCGCGCTCTTCATCGCGCAGGCCACGGGTGTCGATCTGAGTCTCACCGATCAGGTGTTGTTGCTATTGGTTGCGATCATCAGCTCCAAAGGTGCTGCCGGTGTCACCGGCGCAGGTTTCATCACCTTGGCAGCGACGCTCGCTGTCGTACCTGCGGTACCGGTGGCGGGTATGGCATTGATTCTCGGTATCGATCGCTTCATGTCCGAATGTCGTGCCATTACCAATTTCATCGGTAATGCGGTTGCGACCATCGTCGTCGCCCGCTGGGAAGGTGCTCTGGACGAGGATCAGCTGTCGCGCGAACTCAAAGGCGAATAAGCGTGCGGACTCGACTGATTGTCGCTGCGAGTGTGCTCTTGGTCGCAATGTCGTGCTTCTCGACGATGGGCCATGCGGGTCTTGCGGGAATCGACGTTCCAGGCTCAAAACGTCTGACCGTGTCTGACTGGGGCGGCGCCCCCATCACGCTCTGGTATCTGAGAGGTCCTGGGGTGACGGCCGATGCGCCCATCGTCTTCGTCATGCACGGTGTCGGCCGTGATGCAGATCGATATCTCGCCGAATGGCGCGAGCTCGCTTTGTCCAACGACATCATCGTCGTTGTTCCGGAATACTCCCAAGACAACTTCCCGGGCAGTGCCGGATATAACTTCGGTGGAGTGTTCGACAAGGCCGGTCGCCTGCAACCCAAGACTCGTTGGGCCTATTCGTCGATCGAGCCTTTGTTCGATGCACTGCGACGCCACGAGAATTTGAGTGCTCAACAGTATTGGCTCTTCGGACATTCGGCAGGTGCGCAGTTCGTGCATCGGTTCGTGATGCTGGGTGTCGCCGAGCGAATGGTTGCCGCCATCGCCGCCAACGCCGGCTCTTACCTGTTTCCCGTCGACGATGTTGATTGGCCCTTTGGCTTGCGTGGCGCTCCCGAAAGGAGTGCAGCAGGTGTCTTTGCCTCGCCGATGATTCTGATGCTCGGCGATGCCGACTCCGATCCCCGGCATCGTAGTTTGCCGCAACAGCCGGCGGCGAGGGCGCAGGGTCCGCATCGTTTTGCTCGCGGTCAAAATTTCTACCGAACTTCGCGGCAGATCGCCGTGCGAACGGGTCAGCCATTCAATTGGTCGTGCGTTATTGTCCCGGGCGTCGCGCATGACAATGCTGGAATTGCGCGTGCTGCCATCCGTATCATCAAGGGATGGAAACCGACACCCGGCGCCGATTGCGCGCACTGACTTTAGTACTCGCCCTGATCGCAACGACGGTCGACGCCCGAGCAGCCGACTTCAGTATCTTCGGACGACACGCAGGCGATGTCGCTGCAGAGACACTTCCAGGATTCGAGGGCGTAGACGCCCGTGTTTTGCGTCGCGACTCACGTGGTCTCGTCGTTGAACTCAACCTGCCGACGGGCGCTACGGTCAATGCTACTCAAGCGAACTACACGGCCGAATGGTTCGTACTCGCAGGACAGTTGCAGCTTGAGCATGGATCAAGCCGCGAAGTGCTTGCGAAACAGGATTATGTGCGGGTGCCGTCGCGTGAGAGAGAGCTCCCGTTACGCGCGATCCAAGCTTCGACTCTGTTGCTGTTTCTCGACCCGCCACGCTCCAGTGATGGCGATAAGTTCACTGTCGTGCGTACCCGCGCGCACGATTGGGTGGCGGGGATGGTCTCGGCGCGAGATACCGGGATCGCTTTGAAGTTGCAGGTTCGTGATCTCTATCACGAGCCGCAAAGCGGCCGGCGAACGTGGTTGCTCCGGGCTGGAGCCGATCTCACTCTCCCTTGGGAGCGCCACCGGACGATCGAAGAAGGCTATCTGGTTTCGGGCGACTATCGCCTATTCGAGTGTCTCGAGGGTCGTGAGCAACCGTTCGATTATCGTGCCGGCGGTTACTTTTATCGTGCACCGGGCATCGTGCACGGAGGGCCGCGCTCTGGCAGCAGCGCTGAGATCGTCATGCTGCTGCGCACTCCTGACAAACTGACCGTCGAATTCCTACCGACCTGCTCGGCGTCGACCAACCCATAAGACGATACCGGCGGCGATCAGCAGCAACGGAGCGAGTCCGGCGGGCCAAAGCTCGAGGCCGAACCACAACAAAGCGGTGAAGCCGAGCATGCTCGCCACGAGCGTCGCGTTTCGACGCCGCTCGCCGGCGCGAATTTCCAGACGGAGCTTTTCGATGTCCTCAGGCTGCACACCAATGTGCAGTTTTCCGTCTTGCCATTTTTGTACGGCCACTTTCAGTAGTGGTGGTAGTGCTTGGGTGACCTCGATCATCGCCGGTAGATGATTGCGAAGTTGACGCAGCTGCGCGCGTGGGCTCAGTCGATCACGCATCCACTCGCGCAGGATCGGCGCTGCCGTTTGCCAGATATCGAGTTCGGGATAGAGATCGCGTCCGAGACCTTCGATATTGAGGAGGGTCTTCTGCAACAAGATCAGCTGCGGCTGGATGCGCATGTCGAAACGTCGAGAAATATCGAAGAGCCGTAACAAGATCGTACCGAACGAAATATCTTTCAGCGGCTTGTTGAATATGGGCTCAAGCACCGTACGGATCGCCGATTCCATCTCATCGACGCGCGTATTGGCAGGAACCCAGCCGGACTCGACGTGCAGCTCGGCGACTCGGCGATAGTTCCGGTCAAAAACGGCAAGAAAGTTTTCAGCCAAGTAATGCTGATCTCGAAGATCGAGCGTGCCGACAATGCCGAAGTCCACGGCTGCGTATCGCGGGCGTGACGGGTCATCGGCCAGAACGAAGATATTCCCGGGATGCATATCCGCATGGAAAAAATTGTGGCGGAAAACCTGCGTGAAGAAGATCTTCACCCCGTTGGTGGCAAGCAGGGGAATATTCGTCCCGAGTTTGCGTAGTGTCGTCATATCGCTGATAGTGATGCCGCGAATACGCTCCATCACCATGACGTTGACGCGACAAAAATCAAAATAAACCTTCGGCACATGCAACAGATCCGACCCTTCGAAGTTGCGCCGCAGCTGCGCCGCATTGGCGGCTTCGCGCATCAGGTCGAGTTCGTCGAGGATGGTCTTTTCGTATTCATCCACGATCTCGTCGACTCGCAGGCGCCGCGCTTCGTGTGAGTTGCGCTTGGCGAGTCTCGCTAACGTATGCATCACTTCCAAGTCGCGCTCGATGATCTCGCGCATACCGGGGCGCAGCACTTTGACGATGACATCGCTGCCCGAGTCGCTAGAGCCATCGGTTTTCAGCTTGGCAACATGCACTTGGGCGATCGAAGCGGCTGCTAGAGGTTGCTCGGAGAATTCCTCGAAAATGTCGAGCACGGGGCGCCCAAAAGCCTCTTCGACGATCTTTTTGGCGAGCGCGCCATCAAAGGCGGGGACACGATCCTGTAGTTTGCACAGCTCAGTTGCGATATCGGGTGGTAGTAGATCACGGCGGGTCGAGAGCGCCTGACCCAGCTTGATGAAGATCGGACCCAATTCTTCGAGTGCGAGGCGCAGTCGTTCCGCGCGCGTGGCGCCCTTGCGACGTTCGAACCAAGTCCACGGTGACGCCAAAAATACGAAGCGTAGCGGTCTATAGAGGTGCGTCTCAGCGACGAATTCATCGAGCCCGTGACGAACGAGCACGCGTTGAATCTGAATCAGCCGGGCAAGGACGCGCAGTTTCATCTTGTCTCTTCGAGGGTTCTCAGACGAGCCGCAGCCCGATCGATATCTTCACGGAGCTGATCGACATCGGCCATGAAGGCCTCAGCCTCAGCCCGAGGTACCAGGGTTTGATTCTCGTGGGCTAGAAATTCTGCCGCGTTACGCACGGTGGTCGATGTAGCACGCCGCCCGAACGACCAGAGCGAACGTGCGAGTCGACCGATATGGTGGGCTGGCAAATCTCCGATCAAGCGCGAGAGCTCTTCCTCAAGATCAGGTTGCAGCAACAACGCCAGTGCGCGGTAACGCTGCAGGATCTCGGCGTCTCCACGTACGGTGACTTGCCCGGATTGCAGTAAGCGCTCGGGGTTGTCACCCGTGAGAGCCAGCAAATTGATGGGGCTGCCTTCAACGGTGACGTTGAAGTCACCTACCGGTGTGCGAGTCAAAGACAGCGTATCGCCCAGCGACTCGACACCGATTTGCAATCCCATTCCCGAGACGCGCACGAGCAAGCGCTGACCTTTTAAGGCGGCGCAGCGAGATCTCGCGCCCGGTGATGAGGCAAGGTTGCGGTTGAGCAAATTTTCGATCGCAGCAGTCAGCACGGGATGATCAGACTTTATAGCCGCGATGCAGAGCGACGATGCCGCCGGAGAGGTTGTGATAGCGACACTGATCAAAGCCAGCCGACTTCAGCATCGCCAGTAGCGTTTCTTGGTCGGGATGTTTGCGAATCGATTCGGCAAGATATCGGTAACTCCCTTCGTCATTGGCGACGAGGCGTCCGAGTACCGGAAGTACCTTGAAGGAGTAAGTGTCGTACAACGGTTTGAGTCCCGGTGCCGTCGGATGGGAGAACTCAAGGATGAGCAGTTGGCCACCGGGCTTGAGAATCCGGTACATCGAGCGCAGTGCCGCATCCTTATCGGTGACGTTACGTAAACCGAAACCGATGGTGACGCAGTCGAAGGTGGAATCGGCGAACGGCAGGCATTCGGCGTTCGCTTGGACATAATCGACGCCTTGGACGATACCGGCGTCGATGAGCCGGTCACGACCGTGAGAGAGCATCGATCCATTGATATCCGACAGTACGACGAGACCCTGCTCGCCGACCTGAGCTGCCATGCCGCGCGTCAGATCGCCCGTGCCGCCGGCGACATCGAGGGCTTTCTGACCAGGCCGCAAATACGTTTGCGAGAGGGCGAAGCTTTTCCAGATGCGGTGCAAGCCGCCCGACATCAGGTCATTCATCAAATCGTACTTTGGTGCAACCGAGTCAAAGACACCGCGAACGCGACGCGCCTTGTCTTGCCAGGCCACTTCTTCGAAGCCGAAATGTGTGGTTTTAGACGAATCTTGGGCCGACATCGGTGGGCTCCAGGGACGGGGCTATATTGTAGCCTTGTTGGGGGGTGACTAGTTTTTGTCCGGAAACAGGCGTAAAAGGTTCGATCAGGCGTATCGATCCTTTTTAGGGTCGGTCGAACGGGGGGATAAAAATAAGAAGGGACTGATAGGCCGGACGGGCTGTCCGGCCTTTTTTTTGCCTCACGTCCCCGAGTTGCTATGCAACCGTTCGCGGACTTTTTGCAAATACGCAGCCCATCGCGTCGCGTGTTCCGCGCCGAGCTCGCGTAGATATTTCCAGGTGTAGAGACCCGTATCGTGGCCATCATCGAACACCAGTCGAACGGCGTATTGGCCGACCGGCTCGACGGCGGTGATCATCACCTGCTGCTTACCCAGCACGAGCGTCTCTTGCCCCGGTCCATGACCTTGAACCTCAGCCGAGGGTGAGTGGACGCGCAGATATTCGAACGGCAGCGAATAGCGCTGCGCATCATCGAAAGCGACCTCGAGCACTCGCGATTGCTGACGCAGGCGAATTTCGGTGGGTATCGGCTGGATTGCTGTCACGGCCGACATCCTAACGATTGCGATACGCTTGTCCACGGCAAAACGCCGACGTCGGCTGGTTGGCGTGCTAGCGTCCAGTGCCCTACACTTGCGACTTCGATAACGGTTTAAACCAGTGGAGTGGAGCTAGATGGGCAAGGGAGACAGCAGAAGCCGTCGCGGCAAGATTTATCAGGGTTCTTTCGGCAAGACTCGTCCGAAGGATCCGGCTCGCGCGAAGAAGCGCGCGGCCAAGAAGACGTCCAAGAAGTAAAAAACACCCGGCTTTACAGGCACAGGTCGCGAAGCCCGTCGGAGAGATCCGACGGGCTTCGTTTTTGTGCGTACCGAAGCGTCGCTGGATCAGACGGGGGCAGTCGGGCCTCGTCGAAGCAGCATGAAAGCGCCCGCGAGCAAGATGAAGGATGCTGCGAAAAACGACGCGCCAGCGAAGCCGACGCGGCTGGCGGCAAGACTGAATAAGTG
The DNA here is from genome assembly GCA_039796795.1 of Pseudomonadota bacterium. Classification (GTDB taxonomy): domain Bacteria; phylum Pseudomonadota; class Gammaproteobacteria; order Steroidobacterales; family Steroidobacteraceae; genus UBA964. Next base: position 5,283 of record JBDKJA010000048.1, on the reverse strand, counting down.
AGTCATGGCAAACGGGGCGACGATCGCCGTGAAACTCACGATACCGCTGATGGCGCCCTGCAATTCACCTTGCGCATTGGCTGGCACCTGGCGTGACAGCATGGCACGAATCGATGGCATGGTGAGCCCGAGAAGGCAGCCGAGCGGAATGCTGGCGAACAACATCGCCGGTGAGCTCGCGAATGCATAGCCAAGAAAGCCCAGCGCGCCTCCCGTCATTCCGATGATCGCGGTGTAGTGCTCGCCCAACTTGCGAGTGAAGACGCCGACGAGGCCACCTTGCACGATTGCGGTACCGAGACCGAGTGCGGCCAGCGATAGACCGACATCTCGTTCCGTCCAGTCGAATTTCGCCATCACGGTCCAAGTCCAAGTCGAGGGGAGCGTGTCGTGACCGATTTGGTAGAGAAACAGAACCACCAATAGAGCGGTTGCACCTGGGATCACACGCAAAGATTTCAAAGCACCCAGCGCATTGGCACGGCGAGCCGAAAAAGCGCGCCGTTGGTTGGTCGGTAGCGTTTCCTTGAGCACGATCACGGCAATTAAAAAATTCAGCGCCGTGAATGCTGCCGCCGCAAAGAACGGCACCCGTGATCCGTAGCCTCCGAGTAAGCCCCCAACGATGGGACCGACGATGAAACCCATGCCCCAAGCGGCGCCATTGAGGCCAAAGTATTTGGCTCGATCGGCAGCGGGAATGAGATCGGCAACGACGGCATTGGCGGTGGCGAACGTGGCGCCAGCAATGCCTGCGATGATGCGGCCGACGAAGAGCCAGGCGAGGGTGGGCGCAAGACCCATCAAGACATAATCGACCGAGAGTGCGGCGAGCGATGCCAACAAGATGGGCTTTCGCCCATAGCGATCGCTGAGGTTGCCAAGGATGGGCGAGAAGATGAATTGCATCGAGGCATAAGCCAGCGTCAACCAACCCGCGATCGGTGCCGCCTCTGCCAAGGAAGCTCCTGAGAGTTCCATCACCAACTGCGGTGCAATCGGAATGATGATGCCGATGCCGAGCGAGTCGATGAAAAGCGCCATCGCCACGACTGGCAGCATGGCGCGACTGGGTGGACTCGCCGGGCCTGCACTCATGTCAACGCATGACCTTTTGCGCGTCGATAACGTTGTACCAGTTCGAGTGCTGAATAAGGCGACGGCGGCAACTCAACGGACGATGTGCCAACCGGTTGAATGCGCTGACCCCACCGAACCAGGTGTGCACAGAAGGTGAGACCGCCGCCAAACGCAGGCATCAATAACAGTGAGCCCGGACGGATGCGGCCTTGCTCGAGCGCTTCGCACAAGGCAACCGGTACGGTTGCCGCAGACATATTCCCATAGCGTTGAACGTTAACGAACACACGATCCATCGGCACGTTAGCGCGCTTAGCAACATATTCGATGATGCGCAGATTTGCCTGATGAGGAATGACGAGATCGACTTCATCGGGCGTTTTGCCGGCGCGTTGTAGCACGTCTTCGCAAGCCCCGCCCATGCCTGTGACCGCTTTCTTGAAGATCTCCTGACCTTCGAATTGCCACTCCGTCACTCCGGTGAGACGGTTTTGATGTACGTAGGCGCCGCCTATGCCGTGTATGCGCAGGATGTCGCGTGCGTCACCGTAGCAGCCGAGCTTTTCCAACATGACACCGGCCTCGTCGTCGGTGGCTTGCAAGATGACGGCTGCAGCGCCATCACCAAAGAGCACCGAGACGTTGCGATCATCCCAGTTCATGTACGGTGCGATGCGCTCGCCACCCACGACGAGGGCCGATCGAACGACGCCGCTGCGGATCATGGCCGTGGCGGTCGACAAGCCGTATAAAAAGCTCGTACACGCTGTGTTCACGTCCATCGCTGCGCAGCCATCGGCGCCGATGCGTTGCTGCAAGCCCGACGCCATGTTCGGGCATTGATCGTCGTGCGTCGTGGTTCCGAAAACGATCAGATCGATATCTTTGCCGGTCAAGCCTGCGCATGCGAGGGCGCGTTCGGCCGCCACATGAGCCATGTCCGCTAACGGTACATGCGAAATGCGGCGTTCGCGGATGCCCGTGCGCGTCGTGATCCATTCATCTGACGTATCGAGAAAGGTCGCGATGTCGTCGTTGCTGAGTACCGCCGGCGGCAGACATTTGCCCCAGCCCGTGATGCCTGCATTCGGCATGCGCGTCCCCCTAGTTGGATCCTCGGGGATATCCCCGTGTGAGGCGCGAGGATACCCCTCGCCGAGGAATCGTTCCAACTGTCGGCCAGACAGATGAATATTGCACTCGAGAGGAGGGCGTCACGCTAATTTGAACACGGCGCACGACATGACGCAGAAGGGGGGTTCGACATGTGGATGCCACCGCTCGATGACGCATGGCAAGGCAAGGTGCAGTTCTATGAACTTTTGTTCGGCACCTGGACCGTGTACGTGTTTCTCGTCCTACTGTGGGAGCGCGTGCTGAAAGCGCCTCTCGAAGAGTGGCGCTATGTATTACTGACCTTCTTTGGAGCCGGGGCATTTTGGGTAAACCACTATTGGCTCAAAGCGCCATCGCCGACCTGGCTCATCCTCATTAACCTCTACACCGTTTTCTTCGTGACGGCTTGGTGGATGATCGGTATGCGTGGGCGTCAGCGCTCGTTCGGTTGGAAAGCGCTCGCTTTATGCGGCAGCATCGTGTTCACCGTCGCCTTCATCTTTTTCGAGCAAATTGCGCGTATCGGCGTCGAGCGCTGGGGCATGCATGAATTCTGCTTCATGACGCTCAGCTTCTTCGGATTCTGGTGGCTGATCGTCTGGCGCAAAAAGCAAGCGACGGTGAGTCCCGCTTAGGCAGTCGCTTGCAGAACTTCCAGCGACACGCGTTCGGCTGACTCGAGCGCGCCCTCCATACCGCGACTGCCGATCGCGGTGTGCTCACCGCAGAAGAACAGTCGTTGGTGCGGCGTGGCGATCGCTGCGCGAAGTTCACGCACTTGCCCCGGTTGAAAGATGGCCCAGTCGCCGGCCGCAAAGGGATCGGCGGTCCAAGAGTGTACGGCGGCAACGCTGAGCAAGCCTTTCGATGCCGGTCGCAGTCGCTCGAACTCGGAGATGATGAGCTGCTTGCCGGCTTCACTGCCGAAGCGATCGACATAAAGCCCATTGAGTCCACGACACCAGACGGTGAGGCTCGTCACTTCGTCGTCCGTCTTGCCGAATTTTTGCGCGAGCACGAGTCCGAGCGGACCATCTGTCCACATTGAGGGCGACAAGCCATCCATCTCCCAGAACGGTTTTTTGGCGAGCAGATGAAATTGCGTGATCGGAATATGTCCGAGCGTTTGGATAGCTTTGTTTTTGACGGGTTCCGGTAGCGGTGAGATCGCCACGTGACGCAGCGTCGAGAAGGGCATTGAGCACACGACCGCTTTGGCGCGATAGCGTGTGCCGTCACTGCAGATGACCTCGGCACTGCGATCATCGACATTGATGGCAACCACACGCTTGTTCAGCAGTAGATCGCCTTTGAGCGCTTTCGCCATGGCGATCGGCAAATTTTGGTTACCACCTTTGAATGCACCGATGAGTAAACCCGATGGAGCTCCTGCTGGCGGAGCGCCTGCTGCGGCCGGACCTGACGGCACGACGTTGGCGGCGCCAGTGCGTGAGAAAGCGGTAACCGCGCCTCGATTGACGTTTTGCCAATTGTCCGAGAACGCCTGCTGCAGCAGCGAGACGTCATGTGCCGTCGTGCCGTAGGCGATGTTGGTGTCGAAGCCCAGGCGAATCATCGCGTCGTCCGCGCCGTGTGAGCGCAGGAATTCGTGTACGGAGATGTCGTACTGCGCGTGTTTAGCGTCATGCCAGTTCTCAAGGTCTTTGAACGGCATATGCTGCTTGAACATGGAGTCAGCCCAGCTCCACGGCGCCAACTTTTTCATATCGCCGCTGAAGGGATTGCGCGCATGAGTCGCCCAATCTTTGATAGCGATGCGTTCGCCGCCCAGGAAGAGCTCTTGACCTGCGCGATTGGCAAACAGTCTAGGCGCCAGATTCACGATCTCGATCTTGTGGCGTGCCGCTGCTGCGATGCAGCGACCGTAGGCGTTGGCGATGGTGTTACCGCCTGCTTCGGGATGCCCCGGTATATCGAACATCGTGAAGACTCGACCGCCCACGCGATTGCGGCCTTCGAGCGTCAGGGTGCGCAAACCGTTCTCTTCGAGGGTGAGAGCGGCCTCGAGTCCGGAGAGACCTGCACCGATGACGATGACGTCGAGCTCGCCCGTGCCGGTGGCGGCATGGGCGATGGGTTGCAGACCGCTTGCAGCTGCAGCGACCGCTGAGGAAACGACGGACGAGACGACGAATTGGCGACGATTCAGTTTCATGGCGCGATCCCAGTGTTCTCCGGCCTGACGATGTCGGGCAGACGACAGATCAACACCTTGGGCTCCGTGATCGAACCGATCAGCAGTTGTCCCCCGAAAGGTGTACCGACGCTGCCAGCCGAGACAGATTGTCCGAGGTCGAGGAACATGTCCCGAATTTCGACCCGTTCGTCCACTAGCGGAGCATCGGGTCGGGTCCGATAACGAATGATTCGCGTTGGCGCCGGGTGGTCTGGGTCGGCGAAGTGACGAACGAGGTCGAGTAGTTTCGGATGGGCGGCAATCCAAAGCGCGCCTTCGGAATCGACCTGCAAGTTATCGGGAGCGCCATCGATGACGAGGTGTTCGCGCAATCGCAGATCGCCAGTCGACGTGTTTCGATCGAAGATCGCGATTCGACGCCCAAACGTTTCGGCGACATAAAGCGTCAGCCCGTCAGGGCTCATCGCCATACCAGAAGCACTCTTGAGACCACTCGCGACGACTCGCATCCGATCCCCATCGAAATAGACGATCGTCGAGAAGCCTTGCCGAAAGAGCAGCTCGCGCAGGCGTGTCAGTGGGCCGCCGGCACCTTTGTCGTTGGCCGTATAGAACTGACGAGGACCAACCCCGACGATGGCGTTGGGCGATACGAGTAACGCGTCGAGGACGCTATCGACCGGTTGAAATAACCCATTCGATCGCTGTTCGAAAATCTCGATGGCATGTGGCGCATCGGGCGGATGGGAAATGACGAACAGGCGTTGCGCTCCATCACCCATGCGATAAAGAGACATGCCGTGCGGTCGAAAGCTCCTTGGCAGTGAGGTCGCTGCATTGGTTGCCCGGTTCGCGCCGTCGTTCAAGTCCAACTGCATCAGCTGTCCGGTGACGGGAAGACCTTCGACCAAGCCGCGTCGGTCGAGTAC
>JBDKJA010000047.1:0-16453 GCA_039796795.1 Pseudomonadota bacterium | reverse complement strand
GCGATCGCGTTCGTGGCGGCCGTGTTACTGACCTTGGTGTTGGTGCTCGCCGTATGGGAAGGCGCCAAGGTGCTTACGCCCATCGGTTTTCTCGTGGGTGGCTGGTTGTTGTTTTCGGCCTTGGTGGATCCGATCGATCGGTGGCGGCGTCGCTTGTCCATGACGCCGGCGATCGTCGGCATGGCGATTGCGCATGCCTCATTGGGATTCTTCGTCATTTCTGTCACGGCGGTCGAGAGTTACACCCGAGAACGCGATATCGCTCTAGCGGTCGGCGAGTCGGGCACGGTTGGTGAGTTCAAATATGAACTTCGATCGCTGGAACTCGTCGAGGGACCGAACTACGACGCGTTGCGTGGCGAGATCGCGGTCAGCGAACGGGGTGAGCCGATTAGCGTGCTGCATCCCGAAAAGCGCAATTACTGGGTACAGCGGCAACAGATGACCGAGGCCGGCATCGATATGCAGTGGTCGCGTGACGTGTTCGCGGCGCTCGGCGAAGATCTCGGTGCGGGTCGCTGGAGCGTGCGGGCCCAGGTGCGTCCGCTGATCAATTACGTTTGGTTGGCGGCGTTGCTGATGGCGATCGGTGGCGTCATCGCGGCACTCGATCGTCGCTATCGCCGACGGAGCGAGGCTGAATGAATCGGTTTCTGCTACCTGCGGGCATCTTTGCCGCTTTGGTGGCGCTGCTGTTCATCGGAATACAGCGCGCACCGAACAAGTCCGTCATTGCATCGCCGTTGATCGATAAGCCGGCGCCCCAGTTCGAACTGCCTGTGCTGAATTCAACCGAGACGTTTTCGAATGAGTCGATGCGCGGTCGTTGGTATCTCCTCAACGTGTGGGGCACCTGGTGCGCCGAGTGTCGTCGCGAGCACGACATGCTGCTTGAGATCGCCGCTCGAGGTGAGATTCCGATCGTGGGATTGAACTGGAAGGATGACCCAGGGGCCGCACAACAATGGTTGGAGCAACTGGGTAATCCGTATGCCGTCATCCCCGCGGATCGTGAGGGGCGTGTCGCCATCGACTGGGGTGTGTACGGCGCGCCCGAGACTTTTTTGATCGATGATCGCGGCATCGTTCGCTACAAGCATGTGGGTGCGCTGCATCCGCTCGCGTGGGAGAGTGAGTTTCTGCCGCGCATCCGAGGTGTCAAATGAAAGGCGGTGTTCGGCGTTGGTCGGCTCTTCTGCTGAGTGTTTGCTTGAGCATGAGTATCAACTCGGCTCTTGCCATCGATCCGATCGAATTGTCCGACCCGGCTCTGCAGGAACGCTATCGCAGTTTGACTCACGAGCTGCGTTGTATGCAGTGTCAAAACCAGTCGATCGCCGATTCTCCTGTCGGTCTCGCCGGGGATCTTCGACGAGAGGTTCGCGAGTTGCTCGAAGCGGGTAAGACCGATGCGGAGATTCGCGATCATCTGAGCGCGCGTTATGGCGATTTCATCTTGTTCCGACCGCGCTGGTCATCGAGTACGGCGTGGCTTTGGTTGACACCCATATGTTTGCTCGCGTTGGGTTTGTTCGTTGCCGTGCGTATCGTGAGACAACGCGCCGCGATGGTCGATCCAACCGACGATAACGATAACGAGAGGGCGGGGCGGTGACCTTATTTTGGATCGGAGCCATTTTGATTCTCGCGGCTTCAATCGCTGCGCTGGTGTGGCCGCTCGCACGTGAGCGCGCGCAGCGCGGTGTCGCTCTGGCCGTTGCGGTTGCCGTGGTCGCCGCCAGTGTCCTTTTGTATCGCGAATGGTCGAACTGGGATCGAACCCAGGCAGCCGAGGCTGCTGAGCAGTCGGCGATGTTGGGCTCTCTTGCGCGTCGCCTCGAGAGGAATCCCGAGGATGTCGAAGGTTGGTTGATGCTCGGTCGTTCACAGCTCGCCATCGGTCAGTATCCTCTCGCGCAGCGGGCGTTCCGACGCGCAGATCGACTCGAAGACGGTCGTAACCCCGAGGCACTGCTCGGGATGGCCGAAGCCATGGTGTTGCAGGCGGACGGTGAGGTGGACGATCGATCCGGTCGCTTGTTCGAGATGGCGCTCGAGCTCGCGCCTCGCTCGGAGAAAGCCTTGTTCTTCTCCGCGGTCGCAGCGCAGAAACGGGGTGAGACAGCGCTCGCTATTCAGCGTTTCGAGACGATGTTGGCGATGTCACCGCCGCCCGAAGTGCGTGGCATCCTCGAGCAGCAGATTGCGAGCCTGAAAGGAGCACCGCCGCCCGTCGATTCGGCTGCGCCTATCGCGGGCTCGACGCCTGTTGCGGCAGGTGGCACCGACAACGCCGCTACGGGTGTGGCGCGCGTTCAAGTCGAGGTCTCTGCCTCGAAGGCGATGCAGCAACGCATACAGAACGGCGGCGTATTGTTCGTGTTCGTACGCGTTCCGGGTCAACCGGGGCCGCCATTGGCGGTGAAACGGGTCTCCGTGGACCTGCCGGTGACACTCGAGCTCACGGCGCGAGACAGTATGGTTCCCGGGCTCGAAATTCAGGCGGGACAGGCCGTTGAAGTCTCGGCTAAGTGGTCTAAGGATGGCGTGGCCACGCCGCGCGCCGGTGATCCGATTGGCAGCATCGCGTATGCCGTCGGCCGTGATGGCCTCAAAAGTCTCGTGATCAACGAGTTGAGTCGATGACGTCGACTACTGCCGGCGCCACCTCTCGTATGCGCTGGCTGATCGCGCCGGGCGAAGGGCGAGCACTGCTCGCCGCAGCCGGTGCGTATTTTCTCCTGCTCGCGGGCTACTACATGCTGCGTAGCTTGCGAGAAGCCTTTGCGCTCGAAGTAGGGCGTGATTACATCGCGACGCTCTTTTACATCACCTTCTTCGTGATGATGGCCGTGCTGCCACTCTATTGGTACCTCGTGGCGCGACTGCCGCGGCGGCAATTGTTTCCCGTGATTTATGCGGGCGTCGTAGTCTTGTTTGCCGCTCTCGCGCTGGGGATGTCAGGCCAACCGGGCAACAAAACCTTGGCAGCCGTGTATTTCGTGGCCGTCACCTCGCTCAATTTGTTCATCGTGTCGGTGTTCTGGAGTGTGATGGTTGATGCCTGGAAGTCCGATGCCGCCAAACGTTTGTTCGGATTCATCGCTGCCGGTGGCAGTGCAGGCGCGATTGCAGGGCCGCTGTTCAATGCGCTTTTCGTTCAGAGCATTGGCCCCACAACCACGATCCTGGTCGCCTGCTGCTTCATCGCACTCGCGATCCTGCTGGGACGCCGTGCACAACAACTCGAGGCGCAAGTTGACGGTGCCGGCGTCGATCCTGACGTGCGTCTCGCCATGCCCGTGGGCGGACGTGCTATCGATGATTTGAAACGTCTCGTCACCTCGCCGTATCTGCTTGCGATCGCGGGTTTGATCATCGGTGGACAGATCTTGGGCGGCTTTATGTACCAAGAGCAGGCGAAGTACGTTGAGGCGGAATACACGACACTCGCTGATCGTGCCGCGCTCTTCGCTCGAATCGATCTGGCGGTGAGCGTGCTCGCCCTCATTTTTCAGGGCGGCATTGTCGGTTGGGTTGCCGCCAAGGGCGGTTTGCGTATCGCGCTCGGTCTTGTGCCGACGATGCTGATTGGATCGCTCGTCCTGCTCGCCCTGGTGCCCGTTGGCGCCGTGTTGATCGCAACACAGGTATTTCGTCGCGCTATCGACTACGGCATGTTCAAGCCAACCCGTGAAATGCTCTTCACGGTGTTAAATCCCGAAAGTAAGTTCAAGAGTAAGAGCCTCATCGACACTTTGCTGCAACGAGGTGGTGACAGCATCAGCCAACTGGCCTATCCGTTGGTGGCTGGGCTCGGTCTCGTCGGCGTTTCCTGGGTGTTGAGTGGTGTGAGTCTCGTGATGTTGGTGATGGCCGTGTGGCTTGGCGGGGTCTTCAGCCGCCGCGAGCACGATCCCGGATCAGACGGTCGATGAGTTCGACTGGCGAGACTCTGCCGGCAGCACGTGTCGATGCTGCCGGGCGGCGCCGTATCGATTGGCGAGCGTTGCTCGTCATCGCCGCGCCTTTGATGATTACGAACGCCATCCAGGCCGTGCTCAATCTCACCGATGTTTGGTTCATCGGTCGTCTCTCGACCGACGCGGTCGCCGCCATGGGCGCGATCTACTGGCTCATGACCTGCGTCATTCTCGTGCTGGGCGGTGTCGGGCTCGCGACGCAGTCCTTCGTATCGCAAGCGGATGGTGCAGGGCGGCGTACCCGAGCATCGCAGTCTGCATGGAATGGTCTGTGGGGCTCGATCGTCGCCATTCCGCTGTTTTTCCTCGCCGCGTATTTCGGTAACGGATTTTTATCCTGGTTTCGTCTCGATGACGGGTTGCGAATACTTGCGATCGAGTATTGGGAGCCGCGCATCGCCGGTGCCTTCTTGGGTGCGATGACCTGGGGCTTGATGAGCTTTTTCAATGGCATCGGGCAGACTCGCGCGACTTTGCTGATCGCGCTCGTGACGACCATCGCCAACGTACCGGCCAATGAATACTTCATGTTCGAGCTCGGCTGGGGTATGGCGGGTGCTGCCTGGGGCACGAACGTGGCGCAGCTCTGTGGTTTGATCGTCGGCCTTGCGATCATGCTTGGTCCCAAGCTCGCGAGTCGCTATCGCACCCGTCTCACTTGGCGACCGCGCTGGTTCATGGTCCGCAGGCAACTCGCCGTGGGCCTGCCGATCGGTGTCATGTACGGTGCCGACGTGCTTGGCGTCGCTTTGATGCAATTGATGGTGACTCAGGTCGGCAACGTGGGTGCCGCCGCAACGCAGATCGTCATGATGCTCACCTCGCTTGCCTACATGCCGGCGCTTGGTTTGGCCACGGCCGGTACGACGGTCACCGGTCAAGCGATTGGCGCGGGAAACCGTGAGTGGGCGGCGCATCTCGGTACCGTTGTTGCGCGAAGTTGCTCGGGCTTCATGTTTAGCGTGGCGATGTTACTGCTGCTCGTCGGTCCTTGGCTCTTGCCATTGTTTGTGGCGAGCGGGGATCCGAGCGCGCCGCTCGTGGTATCGACCGCCTTGCTTCTGTTGATGCCTGCCGCTGCCTATCAGCTCTTTGACGGGCTCTATTTCGGCTCGAGCTTTTGCTTGCGGGCAGCAGGGGATACGCGTGTGCCCGCGCTGACCGCTCTGTTGTTGTCATGGGGATTCTTCGTCCCGCTCGCGCACACGCTCATCTTCGATGCCTCGCAAGCGTGGATCCCCGGGCTGCCGCAGGCGGGCCTCGGTGCGCTCGGCGGATGGCTCGCTTTGATGAGCTACGCGATGATTCTTGGTGTGGTGATGTACCGACGCTGGCGCAGCAATCGTTGGCAACAGATCGATTTGTGGCGCGGAAATAACTGATCGAACTCAGTGGATCACGCTTGCTCGCGACGCCAACGTTGCAGCATGAACCAACCACCAATCATGCCGCCAAGATGCGCGAAGTGAGCTATACCGCTCGCCGTACCGGTCACACCCAGATACAGCTCCAGAGCGCCATACAGTGTGACGAACACCCAGGCGGGCATCGGGATTGGCGGAATGAGCGGCACGATCTTGCGACGTGGGAACATCATCGCGAACCCGAGCAAGAGTCCAAAAATGCCGCCCGAAGCGCCGACCGTCGGCGCGATTTGTCCGAGCGACATCGTCACCACGAGTTGCATCAAAGCCGCTGCAACGACACTCGCTAGATAAAACTGCAAGAAACGCTTGGGGCCCCACCAGGCTTCGAGCTCGTTACCGAAGCTCAGCAGGCCGATCATATTGAAGCCGATATGCGCGAGGCTGCCGTGCAAAAATGCATAGGTCACGATCTGCCATGGCGCGAAACCGCTACCGATTGGCCAGAGGGCGAATGCATCAATCAGTGACGGCCAGAGCCACTGTGCACCGAAGATCGCGACGTTCGCGATCAACAGCAGGCGAGTGATCGGTTGCAGTGTGCCGAACACGGATCAGTGGCTATCGAGCCAGTCGAAAAGACGATTGCAGAAGCGAATTTTTTGTTCTTTGCCAGCGACGACGTGTGCAAGGTCATCCCAGGTTTCGCCGATAGCACCCGGAATGGCTTTCTCGATCGGGATTGTCGTGCGCGGACTCGTGACCACATCGAGTGCGGCATGGATCACGAGTGTCGGACATTTGACGTTTCCTAGGCGGCTGCGAGACTCAAAGTTAACGCAGGCATCGACTAGGCGCGAATGCGCCTCGAATCGTCCGTTCAACTCTTTCCAGCCACCTTGCGGTCCGAGCAACTTCGGATGGTTGGCGTTGTAGTAGTCAGGGGTGAATGACAACAGGGTCACCACTTTCTGGAATGCAAAGAAACCGGCGTCGCGGTGAATCTCACGGAACATGTTGAGTTGGTCGCGCAAGAAATCATCTACCTCGCACCAAGCGCCCGTGTTGAGCATGGTCCGTGCGAGATCCGGGCGCTTCATGGCGATTTCCTGAGCCACGCAAGCGCCCATGCCAACGAGACCCACGAGGTGCACGTTCTTCAGACCCAGATGATCGAGTAGACCAATGGCGTCGTCTGCATGCAGGGCCATCGTGGAGGGCCGTGACAGATCGTCGCTCGACTCGCCGATACCGCGATAGTCGAAAATGATGACTTGATATCGATCGGTCAGGCCGCGTGCGAGATGGTGATGGTTGTCGCGACAAAAACTACCCCAGCCACCCATGCATAGCACCGGCTCTCCTTGGCCGAGCACTTCGTAGTACATGTCGTGATCATTGATGCGTGCAATGGGCATGTGAGTTCCTTAGGTCTCTCGAATCAGAAAATCAATTTGGTGATGCCGATGAAGGCAATCGCGATCAGGAGCGCGTACAAACCCAGCACGTATCGAATCGCGCCGTCGACGGCGCTGCTGATCGTTTGTTCGATATCCGGTTGACTACCTTCGGTCGCGAGGCGCATGAAGGCTGGGCCGATGGGGCGAAACGCCACATCGATTCCGATGCTCATCGCAAAGATCAAGGCGAAGAGCAGGATCTTGAGTCCGTACCAACCGCCAGGCAGCGGGCCGAGGTCTAGGAGGGCGAGAATACCGAGGGTGCCAAGGCCCAACAGCAGCACGCCCTGCCATGCCAGGTGCAGGCGATTGAGTTGGTGCCCGCGCGGGGTTCCTTCGTTACGCCCAATCGCGAGCAGCAGTCCAATCCATCCAAGGCTCGCCATCCACGCTAACACGAGCACCCAGTTCGGAATGGCGATGAAGCCGCCCGATGCACTCATCTGCAGTCCGACCGGGAACATCAAGGTAAAGCATAGGCGCGGTATCAGATCGATCTGAACGGCCATCTTGAGCGCAAACGCGCGCTCAGCGAACGATAGGTCGGGGCGCTTGGCTGCCTTGGCCAAGAGGAAAACGCCAAGATCGCCGCCCAGCCAGTAGACAAGCAGCATCACATGGATGAAGACCCAGATGGTATGGTCCATGCTGTCGATTCTACGAAAAACGCAGGGGGATTACTCGATCATGTCCGGTGAGATGTATGCGCTCTTGGTGCTGTTGCACCTGTTGTTGTTCGTTTATTGGCTCGGCGCGGATATCGGCGTCTTCTATTCGGCCCGATATGTTCAGGACACGACGCTAACGCTCGAGTCGCGCCGAACGGCGCTGCGCATCATGGGCTGGATCGATCAGTTGCCGCGTTACTCTCTCGTCTTGATGTTGCCTGTCGGCACGACGCTCGGTGTTGCGACGGGTGTGATCGCCTTGCCCTACTTGGCGCCGGTGGTGACTTGGTTGATCGGTGCAGGCTGGCTATGGTTCGTATGGGCTATCCATCATCACCAAGGAACGCCGCTCGCGGAGACATTGCGCAGCATCGATCTCGTATGGCGTTTCGCCTTGGTCGCCGTACTACTCGTCACCGGCGCAGCCGGACTTTCGGGTCGCGGTCCACTCGTGACCGATTGGATCTCGATCAAGGTGGCGCTGTTTGGCGTGCTCGTTTTCTGCGGCATCATGATCCGCATGCGCGGTAAGCCGATCGGTCCGGCATTGCGCAAAATTTTGAGTGAGGGCTCATCGCCCGAACTTGAGGCGGAGCTCGTGCGTGGCTTTGATCGAACGCGACCCTTCATCCTCGGAATCTGGGCGTTGCTGCTGATTGCCGCGTTCGTCGGTCTCGCTAAGCCCAGCTTGAGTTGACGATCGCGTCGTGGTGCGTGCGGTCTCAGCGAGGTACTTTCATTCCGCGCTGGACGGCCGGCCGCGCACCGATCTCCGCTGCCCATCGCGCAAGGTTGGGGTGCGCATCGAGATTGCCGGGAAAGCGCTTCATCGACACCGTCGCGACCGGGTAGGCGATGATGTCAGCGATGGTGTAGTCGTCGCCCACCAAGTATCGTGTTTTTGCGAGCTGCTGTTCCAAGGTTGCGACCATACGCAGGCACAGACGGTTATAGAGTTCGATGGCATAGGGAATTTTCTCCTGCGCCACCACGTTGAACACGAACTGGCCGCTATAGGCGGGGCCCACATCGCCCGAGACGATGCCGACCCACTCGAAGGTTTTGGCTCTCGCGCGGGCCGTGCGTGGCAGCCACTGACCCGTTTTTTCCGCGAGGTAGGTGAGAATCGCCGCCGAACCGTAAACGGAGAGGGGTCCGCCCGCGGCGTCACCATTAACATCGTGATCGACGATGGCTGGCAGACGACCGACCGGGTTCAAACTCAAAAATTCCGGCGTGAAGTTCTCGCCTTTGACGAGATCATATTCGCGGACCGTGTAGGGCAGGCCAACTTCCTCGAGCATGATCGAGGCTTTGTAGCCATTGGCTGTTGCCACCGTGTGCAGATCTATCATGGGGTCATCCTGCAGGAGAGAGAGTCATGAAAAAAGCCCGAGGGCGTCGTGTGCCGCTCGTCACACCACTGAAGCGCACCGCCATCATCGTCAAGAGCATGGATCGCAGCCTGCGTTTCTGGCGCGACCTGCTCGGGCTTCGGGTGTGGATTTCCGGTGAGGCTGGCAAGGAGCTTCCCGAGTTGTACCAATTACTGGGCGCACCACCGTGTACCACGCGTTGGATCATCCTGCAGTCCGAGGATGTCGATTGGGGCATGGTGGGTTTGTTCGAACTCAAGCGGCCTTCGCCACCGATCGATGAACACCGCGATCCGAGTCGTGCCAACCAAGGTGAGGCTTGTCTCGTCTTCCACACGCCCGATGTCGATCGCATCTATCGTGGTGCCCGCGCGCTGCGGTTGCCGGTGCTGTGTCCGCCAACCCTGCTCGAAATCGCGGCGCATGGCGTTCTCTCCAAAGAGATGACGCTGCGCGATCCGAACGGTGTGCTGGTCAATTTCATCCAGAACATTAAAGGCGGCTCGGTCGGAATTTCGAATCGGTTCCCGGGACTCAAGCGGCGCCGTAACGGTGCCCCTTGACCGGGTCGATCGGGATGATGGTGGCCTTGAGTTCGGTGAAGAACTCAAGGCTCGCCTGCGGACCATCGCGTCCGATACCCGATTCTTTGTAGCCGCCGAAGGGTGCCCGCAGGTCACGGATCATCGCGGTGTTCACCCAGACAGTACCCGCACGAATGTCACGAGCGCAACGCATCGCAGTCGATAAATCTTCCGTCCAGACGTAGCTCACGAGTCCGAACTTCGAGGCATTGGCGATGGCGACGGCTTCCTCCACCGTATCGAAGGTGAGGAAGGTCGCAAACGGACCAAAGATTTCTTCTTGGCATACCCGTGCTTCATTGTTAGGTGCGAGTACGGCTGTCGGTTCGATGAACCAACCCTTCTCGTGCGCGGGTGAGCGACGACCGCCCGTCAGCAACGTGGCGCCGTCGGCTTTTGCCACCTCGACATAGGAGAGCACGCGCTGCATGTGTTGCTCAAAGGCCAGCGGGCCGATTTCCGTCGACGGCAGCATCGGATCGCCAATTTTGATTTTTTGGCTGCGTGCCACAAAGCGCTCGATGAAGGCATCGGCGATGCCGCGTTGAACAAGAATGCGTGAGCCCGCGAGACAGGCCTGACCGTTGTTGCCATAGATTCCGGCGAGGGCACCATCGAGTGCGCGCTCGACGTCCGCTGTATCGCAGATGATGTTGGCGGACTTGCCGCCGAGCTCGAGTGCGACCGGCTTGAGATTGCGACCGGCAGTCGCTGCAATCGCGCGGCCGGTACTCGTGCCGCCCGTGAAGCCGATCATGTCCACGCCGGCATGATTGACGAGGGCGTCACCGGTGACTTGTCCGCGGCCATTGACGAGGTTAACGACACCGGGCGGCAGACCCGCTTCGTGGAAAATCTCGACCATGCGGAGCATGGAGAGCGGGGTGTATTCGGACGGCTTCAGTACACAGGTGTTGCCGAAAGGAATACAGGTCGCCACCCGCATCGACGCGAGTGAGAGCGGCGCGTTCCAAGGCGCGATGCAGCCGGCTACGCCGCGCGGCTCGCGAGTGACGTACGTCACGTAGCCTTTGCTTTGCGTGTACGTTTCGCCGTGCGTGGTGCTGGCGACTTCAGCAAAGAATTCGAAGTTGCGCGCCATGCGATCGACGTGTCGACGAACGCTGATCAGAGGTAGGCCCGTGTTGAGGCACTCGAGGTAGGCGAGTTCTTCGGCGTTCTTACGCAGGTGATCACGGATCGAGTAGAGGATGTCATTGCGCTCGGTGATATCCATGCGCGGCCATGGTCCCTGATCGAACGCGCGGCGCGCCGACACGACGGCGGCATTCACCTCGGCGGCATCGGCTTCCTGTAAGTGCGCGAGCACTTGCTCGTTGGTCGGGTTGACGATCGGAATTCGATGGGTCCCAGCTCGAACGGGGACGCGCTGGCCATCAATCAAGCTGGTGACCGTATCGACGATCTCAAAACGACGGGTAATCTCGAGACTCATGTTGAAATCCATCCGCAGGCAACGAACCAAGGGAGCGAGCCGGCTGCGGCCGACAAACTTCCGACGTGAATATTCTCTTTAGCAAACCCAGCCGCTTCGAGTTCGGGTCGCGGGTCGCAGTTGGCGTAGACCTCCCAGTACGGCTCGTTGTTGTGCCGTGTATCCCAGGAGAGCTCGAACTTCTTGAACTCCGACAGACCGCCGAATCGCAGCGGCACGTCTTGATGAATGCAGACACCGCCCGGTCGCAGCAAACGACGGCTTTCGCGGAACATGCCGCGTCGAGTGGCATCTGAAATCTCATGCATGACGTTGTGCGAAATGATGAGATCAAAGTGTTGATCTGGAAAGCGAGTGGCAGCCACATCCATCTGATGAAAGTGAACAGCGGCGCCGAGTGCCTCTGCTCGCGCATGGGCGTAGCGCAGCATCCCGGCGCCCACGTCGATCGCGTGGACTTCAGCTTCAGGGAAGGCAAGTGCATAAGGCACGCTGGCTGAGCCTGCCGAACAACCCATATCCAAAATTCGCTTCGGTTGTAGCGTCGGGAATCGCTCAGCAATGAAACGTTGCACATGGGCCGACTTGCTGTCGGTGCGGCTGATGCCTTGACCGAACGCGTACAAGTTACCGCCCACTTCGTAGAGCGCACCCGCGGAACAATCGTAGCCACCGAGATCGAGAGCGTAGCCACCGGTCTGCAAGTGGATGTCGACCGCGGTCACGCCGCGTGGAGGCTCGAAATTCGGATCCAACGTGAGTGAACCCAAGCGCTGCGGCGAACGGTCGAGTTCCGCCGCCCGACGCGCCAGTCGGAAGCGATCACGAAACACACTGTCACCGACCGCAACCCACATGTGTTCTTGCGCGGCACGGGCGAGGGCGGACCATGTCTGGTAGGCAGGCTCTGCCTGCATCGCTTGACGGATCTCATCGCGGGTACTGGGCGCATGGCCATGCTCTGCCGCAAACGCCGGGGCAACGGGGTGACGCTTCTGACCATGGTGTGGCTTCCTCTGGTTGCGGGCCGCTACCGATTCCGCGGACGACCTGTCATCATGTGACTATAACGATTTAAACCACTGGTTTGCACGTGGCCGATCTTCGTCAATTCCTCACCGAGCATCGCGACGCCGTCTGGGAGCTGCCCGACTCCGTTTCGCTCGTTCATGAGCTGACGGCGCTGCAGCACTTGCTGGACGAGCGCCGCCAGTATCCCATCCTGCACGCGAAGCAGGTGCGGAACCTCGCCGGTAACCACAGCGAGATTTCGATCGTGACCAATTTGACGGCAAGTCGTGAGCTCACGGCGCGGGCTGTTGGCATTCCCGATCATCGACAGACCGCCCAATGGTTTGCGACTCGCACGCAAGCCGGTATCGCGCCGGCCATCGTGACGCGTGACGAGGCGCCGGTTCAGCAGTTGATCTCACGCGGCGAGAAGGCGAGTCTCTTCGACTTGCCCGTGTTGACGCAGCACGAGTTGGAACCGGGACCGTATTTAACGGCGGCACACGCCACGACATTCGATCCGGACTCTGGAATCGACAACACGGCGATTCAGCGTTGTTGGGTGAAGTCGCCGCGGCAAATGACCTGGTTTCCCTATCCCGCGAGTCATAACGCGCGAAACTTGCGCAAGTTTCATGCTCGCGGCGAGGCTTGTCCGGTCGCGTTTTGGATCGGCCATCATCCGGCTGTGCTGCTCGGCACCCAAGCGAAATTGAAGTATCCCGAGAGTCATTGGGAAGCCGCCGGAGGCGTTCTGGGTGCGCCACTGCGACTGGTTCCCTCGGTGTTGCACGGCGAGAAGATCATGGTGCCCGCGGATGCGGAGATCGTGATCGAGGGTTGGGCAAGACCGGGCGTGACCTCGCCCGATGGTCCTTTCGGTGAATACACCGGTTACCTTGGCGGCGAGGTGACGGCCCCTTTGTTCGAGGTGGAGTGCATCACCCGTCGAACGGACGCGATCTATCATGATTACGCCTCCGGCCTCACGGACATGCTCGTGCCCGACAATATGGTGATGGAGGGCAAGCTCTACTCGCTCGTTAAAGCGGTGGCACCGTCACTCGTCAACGTGCACGTGCCCAACGAAGGGCGTCGATTCCACGCGTATTTGCAGTTCAAGAATCCGGGGCCTGGCGAGGTTCGCGATGCGCTGCTTGCGGCGATGGCGTATCGACGTGTCAAAACGGTCATCGCGGTTGAAGAGGACGTCGATCTCTTTTCGCCTGATGCGATGCTTTGGGCGTTGGCCACTCGAGTGCTTTGGTCGCGCGATGTGATCACGGTTGACGGTCTATCCGGATCATCGCTTGATCCCGTCTTGCCGGAGGGCGTGTCCACCACGGCCAAGGTCGGGATCGATGCAACGCGCACACCGGGATATCCGGTGGTGGCGACCGTACCCGAGGAAGTACGTCGAAAAGTATCTGATTGGTTATCGGGCAGCGATTCGACTCGCTGGCCGACAATTTGAGATGAACCCGTATCTGGTTGGAGTGGAATGACGATGTCAAAGATGATGAATCAAAGCGATTTTTTCGCGGCCTTGGAGGCAGCGCGTCAGCCTAAGCACGGTGGCGGTCATGCCTTCAGTCGCGCCTGGGCGGCGGGCGAACTGTCGCGCGCGCAGCTCGGTGAGTGGGCGATCCAGCATTTCTATTACATCGACCCGATCCCGCAGCAATTTGCGCAACTCTACGCGCGCCTGCCGGATCTCGATGCGCGTCAGCACCTGCTCGAAAATCTGCTTGGTGAAGAGATGCCGGCCTGCCCCGAGAAGCGTCACCCGGATTTGCTGCGCAAGTTTGCGCGTTCCTGCGGTATCAGCGACGAGCGCATCCTGCGTGCCGAGGAAAACGGCGAGGTCTTGCCGACCACTCGCGCGATGCGTGCCTGGATATGGGAGCTCTCGAGTATTCGTCACTTGAGTGAGTCCTGCGCAGGCATCATGGTGGCGCTTGAGGGTCAATTGCCGACGCTGTACCCGAAATATGTCGAAGCCATGCGAAAGATGGGCTTCACCGACGATGACATGGAGTTCTTCCATGTTCATATCGAAGGCGATACTGAGCATGCGCACGTCGGTCTTGAACTGACGGCACGCTATGCGACGACGCCCGAAATCCAGACTCGTGCCATCGCTGCCGTGCGTGCATCAGCGGAAATGCGCTATTCGATGCTCGATGGCATCCACGCGAGCCTCATCGCGCGTAAGGCGGCCTGAGTCCGCGTTCGATGTCGTTGACATCCGCCGTTCCCGGCACACCGGTTGCGCTCGTCACGGGCGCAGCCGGCGGTCTTGGTCGCGCGGCCGTTGCCAAGCTGCGTGAGCGCGGGATGCGGGTTTTCGCGGCAGATCGTGCGCTCGCTGAGATTCCCTGTGGTGCGCCCGTCGGTGTCATGAGCGTCGACGTCACGGATGAGGCGGCGATTCACGCCTGCATCGAGCGCGTGTTGAGCGAGTGGGGTCGTCTCGATCACGTCGTTCACCTTGCGGGTTGCGCAGGCGCAGGGCCGCTCACCGCCGTTACGCGCGATGAGTGGCAACGCGTCCTCGATACCAATTTGACCTCGGCATTTTTGCTGGCAAAGGCGTCTTACGAAGCGCTGGCGGCGACGCGCGGCACACTCGTGTTGACCGCTTCCACCAACGGTTTGAATGGTGGTAGCTCGCTTTCGGGACCTGCTTATGCGGTGGCCAAAGCGGGTTTGATCAATCTCACTCGTTATCTCGCCAAGGAGTGGGCGCCCGCGGGCATTCGCGTGAATTGCCTCGCGCCAGGGCCGATCGATACGCCGATGGTCACGGGCCGATTTTCGAGCGAGGTGCTGACGAGCTTACGGTCCAGTGTGCCGCTCGGTCGCATCGGTGATCCGAAGGACGTGGCACATGCCATCGACTATCTCACCAGTCCTGCGGCATCCTTCGTGACCGGGACCGTCATGAATCTCTCAGGCGGACTGGTACTCGACTGACATGGCACTGCATATCGTGAAATCGAAACCTTCGTCGGCTGAAGCGGTTCGCTCAATGGCGACTCCGCGTTATCACCAGGTCTACGTCACCCTGCGAACTTGGGTTCGCGACGGCACTTACAAGCCCGGTGATCAAATTCCGACCGAGCCCCAGCTCTGTCAGTTATTTGATGTGTCGCGAATCACCGTGCGCAAGGCGATCGATCATTTGGCACGTGAGGGTTGGCTGGTACGACAGCAGGGGCGGGGTACTTTCGTGCAACTCTCTGCGTCGCGCACGGCCGCTTCGCTTGATATCGAAGAGGTGCGCAGTCAGGTGGCGAGTTTTGCCGCCGTGACCGACGTGCAAGATCTGCAAGTGGTCGATATCGAGCCCGATGAAGAGACTCGAGCGGCGTTGGCGATCGAGCCAGGTGGTCTCGTGCAGCGCGCGACGCACGTGCGCACACACCAAGGCGTTCCACTCGGCTTGATCACGACGTACGTGCCACTCGATATCGCGCGCAAAGTGACGCCAAAAGAAATGGCCGAGCAGCCGATGTTCGAGTTGCTCGGCAAAGTGGGTGTGCGCGTCGCGCACGCCGATCAATACATCGGTGCTACGTTGGCGAGTGTGGAGGCTGCGCGTGCACTCGAAATCGAACTCGGCGCACCCTTGCTGCGAATCGCTCGCACCGTTTTCGATGATCGCGAGCGAGCGGTGGAGCGTGTCGTCGCGCTGTATCGAGCCGATTCGTACCAGTACCACATGCACTTGCGCGAGACGGCACCTTGAAGTCGCCCGTAGCGTAGACACGACGCCGAGTTATTAGCGCGAGCGTGGCCCCGTCTTTTGCATAATTCACAAGTTTGTTTCCATAGGTGACCCATGGCTGAGAAACCCAAGAAATACGATCTGCTGATCAAGAACGTGCGTGTCGTTCGACCGCGCAAGAGCAGCGTGGAGAAGTTCGACATCGCTGTCGTCGACGGCAAGATCAAGAAGGTCGCCAAGGGTATTCCGGCAGCCGAGGCCAAGGAGGTCGTCGACGGCAAGAATCGTCTGGCCTTCCCGGGTCTCGTCGATCCGCATATGCACACCGGTATTTACGGTCCGCTGTCGCAAGATGCGCGCAGCGAGAGCTTGGCGGCTGCGCAAGGTGGCGTGACCTCGAGCCTCAACTACATGCGTACCGGTGGTTATTACATGGAGCGCGGCGGTCCCTACGCCGAGGTGTATCCCGAAGTGCTCGCAGCCTCGAAGGATAACTTCTGGGTCGACTACGCTTATCACTTGGCGCCGCTTGATCGCACGCACATCGGCGAGATCGACATGCTGATCAATAAGTTCGGCGTCACCTCGTTCAAGATTTTCATGTTCTACGGCGGTTATGGACTTCACGGCGCATCGAACTCGCAGCGCGAGTTCTTGATGATCGGCGAGGATGAGAAGTACGACATCGCTCATTTCGAGTTCGTCATGCGCGGCGTGCATCGCGCCATGTTGCGCAATCCGAAGATCAAAGATTCGATCTCGCTCGGGTTGCACTGCGAGCTTGCCGATATTTTGAGTGCCTACACCAAGATGGTGGAGGG
>JBDKJA010000046.1:0-12396 GCA_039796795.1 Pseudomonadota bacterium | reverse complement strand
ACGGTCTGGCCGAACGATCCGGCAGCGCGTGCGTATGCGCGCAGCGCTACCGCTGAGATGCACTCGAGCTTCAATGCGCTCAGACGCCACTGCAGCATGACCTGCGGTCAACGCGTGGTGTTACGTGAGCGCCCGCTCGATCTGCAGGCCGATCTCGCTCGTCTGAAAGCGTTGTGGACAATGGGACTTGTGAACTTCGGCGGACCCTTTCTCGCTGGTAAGGCGTTCAGCGCAGTGGATGCGTTCTATGCGCCGGTAGCGTTCCGACTGCAAACCTACGGCATTTCGCTCGATGAGCGCTGCGACGCCTACGCCGCAAAACTTCGCGCCTTGCCAGCCATGCTCGAGTGGTATGCAGCGGCCTTGGTCGAACCTTGGCGTGAGCCTGCGCACGAAGAATCGATCCGCGTCGTCGCCGAGTCCATCATCGATCTTCGGACGGCGAGCTGAGGCAAACGCCTCACATCTCCGGCTTGGCTGCTTGCCGCGGCGTGATCGCGCAGTTGGCGAGTATCCACTTTAAATTGAGCGCGATACGCTCGGCCTGTGGATCCGTAAAGGCATAAGCATGCTCTTTCACGCTGCCGTCATCCAACTTTTCGAGCACGGATAACACCAACGAGTTGCGATTGAAGTAATCGTTGGCCTCGTTGAGCACGTGCCAAGTCACCGCACGCAACTGCAAGCCAAGTTCTCGCGGCGTGTCTTCGTCTGTCTTGAACCAGAACATACCGCCCTTGTCGTGCAGGGTGATGTCGTCATATCGCTTAAACGGAATGTCGCGACCACCGCCGACGCCCGGAATGTCCGCGTAGCAATGAAAGTCGCGTGAGCGCTCGAGCCAGTACGGCTCACCGGAAGCCACGCCCGTGATCCGGCGACCCGTCTTGATCACCCACTTGTGATCATGGAACCAGAGACTGCTCTTAGAAATCGAGATTTCATTGTCCGTGCGGACACGCTGTCCCTCCCAATCGAACTCGCAACGACCCGACTCCTGTAAGCCACGAAAGTGATCTGCCCGACGCTTGAAACGATAATCACACCCTTCGGTTCGGCGTAACTGTGCCGGCGTCAAAGTCGCAAGCTCGGCTTCGGTGATCTCTCCTTGCATACGCAAGTGATGCTGCATCGTCACTTCATCACTCGCAGGACCCGCATGCAGGCTTGCGATACGCCACGAACGTTGTGCACCCGCGGGAGTCTGTAGTTCATTGATCCAGAGATAGACATAGCGCCCAAAGGCGGGCGCCTCGATCCGGCGGATCGTGGTCGACATACGTGCATGCTGATCATCGGCGGCGAGCTTTCGACGCTGATCGAAGTAATGCTGATTCGCGTTGTCGTAATGGCCCGGCAGTAGCTCAGCCATGATACGCAGATTGCGTTCGCCGGCCGTCGAGTCTTGGCCTTGAGCATGCAGAGCTGGCGCCATCAGCGCTGCCAGAACACAGATCAGTGACCACATCCCCTGCGATGCTGACCTGCCGATAGCCCGCGAGCGATCAAGACGATGTATCGGCATAGAGTTGTTTTGCATGAATATGACCCCTTGATTCGCATGATGCACGACCGTGACCGGCTGTGCGAACATGAGGCATGCATTCATTCAAACCTATCCGCACCGCGATCCTGTCGATTTTTTGTGCGTGGTTACTCGTCGTCACCGCACACGCCGATGTCGCCGCCATCGCCGCTCCCGACCGACCTGCTGCCGCCGTAGCAGAAGATGTTCTGCGATCTGGTGGCAACGCGGTCGATGCCGCCGTCGCCGTCGGCTTCGCCCTTGCGGTGACCTTTCCGGAGGCAGGGAACTTGGGTGGCGGCGGCTTCGCAACCCTGCATGTTGCCGGCGAATCGAGTTTCCTCGATTTCCGCGAGACCGCACCCGCTGCGGCGACGCGTGACATGTATCTCGATGCCGAAGGCAAAGTCATCCCACAACTAAGCCTCGTCGGACATCGCGCTTCGGGCGTTCCCGGCACGGTGGCAGGATTGTGGGAACTGCATCGTCGGTACGGCAGCCGACCGTGGGCAGAGCTACTCGCTCCGGCCATTCGACTCGCGCGAGAGGGCTTCGTGCCCGATGCAAAATTGATTCGTTTCGTTCGTGAAGCGCAGGAGGATTACGCGGGGAAGACCAACTTCGAACGCTATTTCGGCGGCATCAAAGAAAATACGCCTTTCAAGCAACCTGAGCTTGCTGCGACCCTCGAGCGAATTGCAGCGC
Source organism: Pseudomonadota bacterium (assembly GCA_039796795.1). GTDB lineage: Bacteria > Pseudomonadota > Gammaproteobacteria > Steroidobacterales > Steroidobacteraceae > UBA964. The sequence continues at coordinate 10,166 of JBDKJA010000046.1, read as the reverse complement.
AAGGCCCGACTGATTTCTATCGCGGCAAGACAGCCCAATTGCTGGCAGCGGAAATGCAGCGCGGCAAGGGCTTGATCACCACTGCCGACCTTGATGCCTATCGACCGATCTGGCGCAAACCGTTACTCAGTCAATGGCGCGATTACACACTCGTCACTCCGCCACCGCCAAGCTCGGGTGGGATCGCGCTGATCCAGTATCTACGCATGAAAGACCTGCTTGCAGATCAATTCCGCGATGCGCCTCACAACTCGACCCGCTATGTGCATCTCGTCGCCGAGATCTCAAAACGAGTCTTTGCAGATCGCGCGGAATATTTAGGTGATCCCGACTTCGTTTCGGTTCCGGTCGAACGCCTCATCGATCCCGTTTATCTGCGTCGTCGCGCCGCCGAGATCAATCCGACTGCGCCGTCGGCGCCAGCGAAGGTAAAGCCGGGACTCACTGAGTCGTTGGAGACGACCCATTATTCGATCCTCGACGGCAAAGGTAATGCCGTCTCGCTCACCTACACGCTCAATGGTGGTTTCGGTAGTGGTGTCGTCGTAGAAGGCGCTGGATTTTTGCTGAACAACGAGATGGACGACTTCAGCACCAAGCCGGGGCAACCGAATCTCTATGGCGTCGTCGGCGGAACCGCCAATGCGATCGCACCCGGCAAGCGCATGCTCTCTTCGATGACGCCGACGATCCTGCTGAAAGACGCGAGAGTTCGCGGCGTTTACGGAACACCGGGCGGATCAACCATTTTCCCGGCAGTCTTCCAAACCATCGTGAATATCAAAGATTTCGGTATGACACCCGAACAGGCTGTAGCGGCACCGCGGTTTCAGCACCAACTACTGCCGCCCAATCTCATCGTCTACAGTCGCTGCTGCGTTTTAGCAGAAACGACACGTAACGAGCTGACGGCGATGGGCTACCGAGTCGAAATGAGTCCGTGGGAATTCGGCGACATGCAAATCATCGAGGTCGACGCAAACGAGCGTCCCATGCCCGCCTCCGATCCGCGCGGCCGCGGTGAGAGTCGCGTCATCGATCTCGATCGACCGACTCGTTAACCGATAGCGGCAACTGCGGAACGACCTCCACTGCATCGAGCTCGGCAAGGCGACTCGCATCGAGCGCAGGGTCGAGGTCTCGGAATTTGCGAGCGGTGACCCACACTCGAGTTTCCAGCGAGCGTGTCGCCTTGTTATAGGCGTCGACCGCCTGTTTGATGCTGGTGCCGACCTTGCCCCAATGCTCGCCCATCGTGGAGAGCCGATCGTAGATTTCTTTGCCCAAGGCACTGATCTGTTCGGCATTGCGCGCGATCTGCTCCTGTCGCCAGCCGTAGGCGACCGCACGCAGCAAGGCAATCAGCGAAGTGGGCGTTGCAATCATGACGCCCTGATCGACGCCCGCCTCGATGAGCGAGGGGTCTTGTTCGAGCGCCGCGCTGAAAAATACTTCGCCCGGCAGGAATAACACGACAAACTGGGCGCTGCTGCGCACTTCCTCGGCATAGCCCTTGCGCGATAAAGCCGTGATATGCGCCTTCACGGCTCGCGCATGCTCCTGCAACTTCAGCGCGCGAGTCGCATCGTCGCGCGCTTCCAGCGCGGCAAGATACCCTGCCAGAGGCACCTTGGAATCGACGATGACGTTACGCCCGCCGGGCAATTTGACGATGAGGTCAGGACGGAGGCGGCCCTCCTCGGTTTCGACCGAGTGCTGCTCGACGAAATCGCAGTAAGCCAACATACCGGCCAGCTCGACGACACGTCGCAACTGAATTTCACCCCAACGACCACGCACACCGGGCTGCTTCAACGCACCGACGAGATTGGTGGTTTCGCTACGCAGCAAGACCTGCTCTCGCATCAGCTGCTCGACCTGTTGGGTCAAAGACTGATAGGCGCCCACTCGCGCTTTCTCGATCTCCTGAATTTGGGAGTCGACCTTGCCGAGCGACTCTCGAATCGGCTTAAGACTCTCGTCGATTTTCTGTTGTCGTAACTCGAGATCGTGCTTGGACTGCAGTTGCAGATTCTCGAACTGCCCCTTTGCGAGCTCGAGAAACTGTTGGTTGTTGGTCTGCAGGGCCTCCGCCGAGAGCGCCTTGAAGGCGTTGGCCAGTTGCTCGCGCGCGGCCTCGAGGAGTGTCGCTTTCTCGGCGGCACCGACACGCTCGGCATCCAGCGTGGCACGCAGCGCGGCCGCTTCCGCCGTCAACTCGAGTACTTTTTGCTGGGCCTGCGCGAGCGCCGAGCGCTCATCGGTCGAGCTGCGTCGGCGAACCCACCCCGTCAGAGCGACACCGGCAACCGCCCCGGCAACGACCGCCACGATCAACGTCAACATGTCCATGCAGCAACTATAGAGCGTCGCCGTACCAATGGGTGAGCCGCTCGATGCGACAATGTGTCATGGTCAATCAAGACGTGGATCGTCTGCATGACGAAGGCGCCCTGTGGCACGGCCGAGGTCAGCTCGAACGCGCGATCGCGTGTTATCGCGCGGCGCTCGCAGCGGATCCCACCGCGCTCGAGACACGCAGTAATTTGGCGCACGCCTTGCTCGAAATAGGCCATCAACGCGAAGCCTGGCAAGCGCTGCATGATGCGCCCGCGATGCAACAAAAGCATCCGACCTTGTTGGCGACGGCCGGAGCACTACACTGCGCCGAAGGGCGATACGCGGCCGCCGTCGATATTCTCGACCCGCTGATCCGTTCGGGGCGTGTCGATGAAATGCCCTGGGTCAATTTAGCTACCTGTCAGCGTGAGCTCGGTGCCGAAAGCGCTGCACTCGGCTCCTTGCGTGAGGCCTGTGACATCAATCCGGACAATGCCCGTGCTCAGGCTGATCTCGTGGGGCTGCTGCTGTCGCTCGGTCGATCGGCCGAAGCGCTCGAGGTGGCGGACGACTTTCTGGAGCGCCATCCCGAGGACCGACAGGTGCTCGCTGTCGCCGCCCTCGCACTGCAGGAACTCGGTCGCACCGATGAAGCACGCGAAATCTGTGATCCCGACTCGATGATCGAGGTCATCGATCGCGATGAACTCGATCTGCCACCGGGTTTGCTGCAGGAACTCGCCCAACATCTGAGTGACGAGCCCTCCTTACTGCAATCGCCCCTGAGCAAGGCCACTCGCGGCGGCAGTCAAACGGGCGAGCTCGATCCTGCCTCGCATCCGGGTTTGCTCGCCATTGAGTCCTGGGCGAAATCTTTGCTCCCCACAGAACTGCGTGCGTGGCGCTGGTGGGCCACCGTCCTCGAGGCCGGTGGACGCCAACTGCCCCACATCCATCCACGTAGTCGCTGGAGCGGCGTCTTTTACGTCGCGCTACCCGAGGAGATGCAACAACTCGATCCGGCAGCGGGCGCCTTGGAGTTCGGCATGCCCCCGGCGCATCTGCGGTTGCGTAGCGACCCGCCCAAGCGCATCGTGGCACCGATGCCCGGACGCCTCGTGATGTTTCCCTCGCACTTGTGGCATCGCACGCTCGACTTCGACGCCTCGGGACGACGCATCAGCCTGGCGTTCGACGCCGTTGATCAGGATCACGGTGTATGAGGTAGTCTAGTCCCATGCAAAACTGGGACGTGATCGTGATCGGCGCCGGCTCTGCCGGTCTTCCCCTCGCCATCAAGGCAGCCGAGAGAGGCGCCAAAGTACTGCAGCTCGAGGCCGATCATAGAATCGGCGGCACGCTGCATTGGTCCTCCGGCCAAATCAGCGCGGCCGGTACTCGACTGCAACGCAGTCATGGAATCGACGACAGTCCCGATGAACATTTTCGCGATGCCCAACGCATTGCCAAGAACAGTATCGACCCGGTCGTACTGCGGACCTTCGTCGACCATGCGGCCGGCCTCATCGATTGGTTGATGGATATTGGCTTCCAACCGGCGCCAGGCACGCCCGTCGCAGGTGAAGCGCACGAGGCCTATTCAACCCGTCGCTATCTTTGGGGCACGCGTCAGGCGATCTCGATCCTTGAGGTCTTGCGTCCAGTACATGAAAAATGGGTGAAGGCAGGTGCGATCGAATTGCGACTGCAGCACCGCATGACCGAACTGCTCACCGATGCGCGTGGCGCCGTGATCGGCGTCAAAGCGAGTACGCCCAACGGTGAGTTCGAGTTTCGCGGCAAAAATGTGGTGTTGGCATCGGGTGGCTATGCGTCTAACCCGTCCCTGTGGGCAAAACACACACCGAAGGCGCCGCTCTGCTCCTATACCAATCCCTATTCGCGCGGTGATGGACTGCAAGCCGCCGCAAGGCTAGATGCACGTATCGATCGCGGCGATTATTTTTTGAATACGTTCGCCGGCTATCACGAGGACCCGGCAGACCCGACAAGCGGTCGCTTCTTGCTGCTCTCGCCCGGCGCACGCAAGGTGTGGGAAATCTTCGTCGACGCACGGGGTCGCCGTTTCATGCAGGAAGATCACCCGAGCATCGACTACCGTGAACGTGCCTTGTTCGCGCAAGCGGGTACCGCGATGCACATCATTCTGGATGAGGGCATTTTGCAGAACGCAGCGCCCTTGACACTCGAAGACGCTGCCACTTACCGCGCTCGATTCGGTCGTCACCCAGCTTTCGTCAAAGCACGCACTCTCGATGAGCTCGCGCGCAAACTCGACGTACCTGCGCACCAGCTTCGCAAAACCGTCGCGCAGTACAACCGCGCAGTCGATGCCGAGATGGATCGCGAGCACGGCAAACAGTTCCTGATCCGACGTATCGAGAAGGCCCCGTTCTATGCCATCAAGGCGCAAGGCATCACGGTGGTGAGCCCAGCCGGTCTCAACGTCGACAAGCAATTGCGAGTGCTCAATCGCGCCGGCAAGCCGATCAAGAATTTGTACGCGGCCGGCGAAGTGCTCGGTTTCGGACGGACCTCGGGCAACGCCTATGTGGGCGGCCTGTCGCTCACGCCGGCGCTGACCTTCGGCAAGTTACTGGGAGAGAAATTGCTGGCTTGGTAAACGCTTAGGCGTTTCGCCCGAGCACGATTTCCTGCAACGCCGGCAGCATACGTTTGCGTGCGTCGTCGAAACTGACGGCCGATAAGGCAAAACGAACCGCGAGAGCTGCGACCGCCTCACCATCGACGATCACGGGGACAGCGATACTGCCCTGCTCAGTCAAACGCAACGGACGAGTTGCGCGCGCATAACCGCGCTCGCGCATGGCAGCGATATCGCGATCGAGCGCCACGCGATCAGACCACAGTGCCATCGTCTCTTCAGCGCGATTCGGCCAAAGATATTCGAGCAGAGTCTCGCGAACCCGCGGACTCGAGAAAGCGATGATCGCGCGCCCCGAGGCGGTCGTTAGCACCGGCACGTGCATGCCGCGTTCAAAATATTCGACTGCGAAGCCGCTCTCGCGATCCGTCGAATCTTCGATGAAGAGCTCGGGAAAACGCAGCGTCATCAAGCTCATCGGCCACTGCACACGCGTCGACGACGCGTGCATCGCGCGCCGAATCGGTTCCAGTCTCTCGGTGGTGGCATCGAAGCCGTGGCTGAGCATGGTCGCTTTTAGCGTCAGCTGATAGCGGCGGTTCGGTAACCGCACGACGAAGTCGGTAGCCTCGAGTGTCGCGAGGCACCGATTGACCGTCGTTCGCGCGAGACGCAATCGCTGGCTGAGAGCCGCTGTCGTAAGCGGACCATAGCGATTCAGTACTTGAATGAGCTCCAAACCCCGCAACAGCACGCGCACCGGGGTGGGATGCCCCGGCGGCATGCGATGCGTTCCTGCAGGGGCGCCAGTGGTGTTGCTGCCCTGATCCTCGTCCATCATCTCTCTCGGCTCGCGGCCTTACCGGCCGCTGCCTACTTTAGCCTATCGTCATAACGATATGCTCATTCGCCAGCGCTTTCCACCTCACCGACGGACGATTCCTCGGATTCTCCGCCGGTGATGCCACCGACATCGCTAAATCCGCGCGAATTGTCGTCCGCCTTGCGCCGACGGTGAGCATGAGCCGCGAAGCCCGTACCCGCCGGAATCAGTCGACCGACGATGACGTTTTCCTTCAAGCCGCGCAGATCGTCCTTGAGACCGCGTACCGCAGCCTCGGTGAGGACGCGCGTGGTTTCTTGGAACGAGGCCGCCGAGATGAACGACTCGGTCGCCAGCGACGCCTTGGTGATGCCGAGCAACACCGGAGCAATCGCAGCCTGCTCCTTGTTGTCGGCCGCCATGCGATCGTTGATGTCGAGCGCGCGCGAACGATCGAGCTGCTCACCTTTGAGCAACGGCGTCTCGCCCGCGTTGGTGACCTCGGCCTTGCGCAACATCTGTCGGATGATGACTTCGATGTGCTTGTCGTTGATCTTCACGCCCTGCAGACGGTAAACGTCCTGGATCTCGCGAACGAGATAGTTCGCCAAAGCCTGCACGCCCTGCAGACGCAGGATGTCGTGCGGGTTCGGCTCGCCGTCGGCGATGACTTCGCCGCGGGTGACCTGCTCGCCTTCGAAGACGTTGAGTTGACGCCACTTCGGGATCAGCTCTTCGTACTTCTCGCCGCGCTCGTCGGTGATGACGAGACGACGCTTGCCCTTGGTCTCCTTGCCGAAGCTGACCGTACCGCTCTTTTCGGCGAGGATCGCCGGGTCCTTCGGCTTGCGGGCTTCGAACAGATCCGCCACGCGCGGCAGACCGCCCGTGATGTCGCGGGTCTTCGACGACTCTTGCGGGATGCGGGCGATGACATCACCGACCGACACTTTCGCACCGTCCTCGAGGCTGATGAGTGCGCCCGCGGGCAGCGTGTAAACCGCCGGGATCTCGGTGTTCGCAAACGGCACTTCCTTGCCCTTCGCGTTGACGAGCTTGATCGTCGGGCGCAGTTCCTTGCCACCGCGCTGCTTGCTGCCGTCCATGACGACGACCGACGACAGACCGGTGACTTCGTCAACCTGACGCGTCACGGTGAGTCCATCGACGAAGTCTTGGAAGCGCAGGAAACCCGCCACTTCCGTGACGACCGGGTGGGTGTGCGGATCCCAAGTCGCGACCGTTTGGCCGGCCTCGACCATCGTGCCTTCGGTGCTGTTGATCTGCGCACCGTAGGGGATCTTGTAGCGCTCGCGCTCGCGACCGAATTCATCGACCACGCCGATTTCGCCCGAACGTGACACGGCCACGAGATAACCCTTCTCGTGCGACACCGTCTTCACGTTGTGGAAGCGCAGCGTGCCCTTGTTGCGTACTTCGACGCTCGAAGCGGCAGCAGCTCGAGAAGCCGCACCACCGATGTGGAAGGTGCGCATCGTGAGCTGGGTTCCCGGCTCACCGATCGACTGAGCCGCCATGACACCGACGGCTTCGCCGATGTTGATGATGCGACCACGTGCGAGGTCACGGCCGTAGCAGGTCGCGCAAACGCCATAACGCGTATCGCAGGTGATGGGCGAGCGAACCTTGACCTGATCGACGCCGTGCTGCTCGAGCACGCGCACCAGATGCTCATCGATGAGCGTGCCGGCTTCCATCAGGACGGCACCCTTGCCACCCGGACGGAGCACGTCCTCAACGATTACACGACCGAGCACACGCTCGCCGAGACCTTCGACGACGTCGCCACCTTCGACGAGCGGCGTCACCATGACGCCATTCTTTGTACCGCAATCGACTTCAGTGACCACGAGATCCTGAGCCACGTCGACGAGGCGACGAGTCAGGTAACCCGAGTTCGCCGTTTTCAACGCGGTGTCCGCGAGACCCTTACGGGCACCGTGGGTCGAGATGAAGTACTGCAGAACGTTGAGGCCTTCACGGAAGTTCGCCGTGATCGGCGTCTCGATGATCGAGCCGTCGGGCTTAGCCATGAGGCCGCGCATACCGGCGAGCTGACGAATCTGCGCGGCGCTACCACGAGCGCCCGAGTCCGCCATCATGAAGATCGAGTTGAACGACTTCTGACGCTGCTTCTGGCCCTTGCTGTCGACAGCCTCTTCGGTGCCGAGCTTCTCCATCATCGCCTTGGCGACTTGATCGTTCGCGCGGGACCAAATATCGACGACCTTGTTGTAGCGCTCACCGTTGGTGACGAGACCGGAAGCGTACTGCTCCTGGATCTCCTTCACTTCACGATCGGCCGAGGCGACGATCTTGACCTTCTGTTCCGGAATCACGATGTCGTCGATGCCGAAAGACACCGAAGCACGCGTGGCGTAGTGGAACCCGGTGTACATGACGCGGTCAGCGAAGATCACGGTGTCCTTCAAACCGAGGATACGGTAGCAGGCGTTGATCGTTGCCGAGATCGCCTTCTTCGTCATGTCCTGGTTGATGACATCGAAGGACATGCCAGCCGGCAGAACTTCGGAGAGCAACGCACGACCCACGGTGGTCTTCACCAGACGACGACGCTCGATCCACTCACCGTTTTCGATGACCGTCTCGTTGATACGCACGCTGATACGCGCTTGCAGGTGAACCTGACGCGTCTCGTAGGCGCGATGCACCTCGCCAACATCCGCGAACATCATGCCTTCGCCGAGCGCACCGACGCGCTCACGAGTCATGAAGTAGAGACCGAGCACCACGTCTTGCGACGGCACGATGATCGGATCGCCGTTAGCGGGCGAGAGAATGTTGTTCGACGACATCATCAACGCGCGGGCTTCGAGCTGCGCTTCGAGCGACAGCGGCACGTGGACGGCCATCTGGTCACCGTCGAAGTCGGCGTTGAAGGCCGTACACACGAGCGGATGCAACTGGATCGCCTTGCCTTCAATCAGCACAGGCTCGAAAGCCTGGATACCGAGACGGTGCAGCGTCGGCGCGCGGTTCAAGAGCACGGGATGCTCGCGGATCACCTCTGAGAGGATGTCCCAAACTTCCGGTCCCTCACGCTCCACGAGGCGCTTGGCAGCCTTGATGGTCGAGGCGTCGCCACGCAGTTGAAGCTTGTGGAAGATGAACGGCTTGAAGAGCTCGAGCGCCATCTTCTTCGGCAGACCGCACTGGTGCAAACGCAGCGTCGGACCGACCACGATGACCGAGCGGCCAGAGTAGTCAACTCGCTTGCCGAGCAGGTTTTGACGGAAGCGACCCTGCTTGCCTTTGATCATGTCGGCGAGCGACTTCAACGGACGCTTGTTGGTGCCCGTGATGGCGCGACCACGACGACCGTTGTCGAGCAGCGCATCGACTGCTTCCTGCAGCATGCGCTTTTCGTTGCGCACGATGATATCCGGCGCATTGAGTTCGAGCAGACGACGCAGACGATTGTTGCGATTGATGACGCGGCGATACAGATCGTTCAGATCCGAGGTCGCAAAGCGACCGCCATCGAGCGGCACGAGCGGGCGCAGATCCGGCGGCAACACCGGCAGGATGGTCATGACCATCCACTCGGGTCGGTTGCCCGACTCGATGAACGACTCGATGAGCTTCAAACGCTTCGAGAGGCGCTTCAGCTTCGTCTCGGAAGCCGTGTTCGCCATGTCCTCGCGAGCCTTGAGCACTTCGGCCTGCAGATCGAGTGAACGGAGTAACTCGTGAACGGCCTCGGCACCCATGCGGGCATCGAACTCGTCACCATGCTCCTCGATCGCCTCGAGATACATTTCGTCAGTCAACAACTGACCGCGCTGCATCGGAGTCATACCCGGATCGATCACCACGAAGGCTTCGAAGTACAGCACGCGCTCGATTTCGCGCAGCGTCATGTCGAGCATCAAGCCGATGCGCGACGGCAGCGACTTGAGGAACCAGATGTGCGCGACGGGCGACGCAAGCTCGATGTGACCCATGCGATCACGACGAACCTTCGACTGCGTCACTTCCACGCCGCACTTCTCGCAGACGACGCCGCGATGCTTCAGGCGCTTGTACTTACCGCAAAGACATTCGTAGTCCTTCACGGGTCCAAAGATTTTGGCGCAGAAGAGACCGTCGCGTTCCGGCTTGAAGGTCCGGTAGTTGATGGTCTCGGGTTTCTTGACCTCGCCGTAGGACCAGGACTTGATCATCTCGGGCGACGCAAGCCCGATCTTGATCGAGTCGAAGTGCTCGACTGGTGCGTTCTGCTTGAAGATTTTCAGTAGATCTTTCATGACTGCACCTTGCCTCAATCCTGTTCGAGTTCGACATTGATCGCGAGGGAGCGGATCTCCTTCACGAGCACGTTGAACGATTCGGGCA
>JBDKJA010000045.1:0-12662 GCA_039796795.1 Pseudomonadota bacterium | reverse complement strand
GGTTGCCAAATGAACGAGTACGACTCCTCCCGCATGGGGGACGTACTCGCGGCAGCCGAGGGCATGGAGCCCACCGACGATCCGGCGCAAGCCGACATCTTGCTAGTCAACACCTGCTCGGTGCGCGAAAAGGCCGAGTCGAAGGTGTTTTCTTTGTTGGGCGAATGGAAGCTGCTCAAAGATGCGAACCCTGGCCTCGTGATCGGTGTCGGTGGCTGCGTTGCGAGTCAGGAGGGTGAGACGCTCGTCAAGGCGGCACCGCAGGTCGATCTCGTGTTTGGTCCGCAGACGGTCCACCGCTTGCCAGAGATGCTCGGCGAACTGCGCAGCGGTCGTCGATCGGTGGTGGACGTCAGTTTCCCCGAGATCGAAAAATTCGACCAGTTACCGGCGCCGCGCGCGGAAGGTGCGACCGCGTTCGTTTCGATCATGGAAGGCTGCAGCAAATATTGCAGCTTTTGTGTCGTTCCCTATACCCGCGGCGACGAGATCAGCCGTCCGTTCGAGTCCGTCCTAGACGAGATTCGTTCGCTTGCAGCCCAGGGCGTGCGCGAAATCACGCTGCTCGGGCAAAACGTCAACGCGTATCGCGGCCCGATGGAAGATGGTGTGCTCGCGGACCTCGCGACGCTGATACATCACGTTGCGGCGATTGCGGGTATCGAACGTATTCGCTTCACGACGTCGCATCCGCTCGAGTTCGACGACAGCCTCATCGAGGCCTATGCCAATGTGCCGGCGCTCGCGAACCACCTGCACCTGCCGGTGCAATCCGGTTCCGATCGCGTGCTCTCGATGATGAAGCGCGGTTACACCGCACTCGAATTCAAAGACAAGATTCGTCGCTTGCGCGAAGTTCGACCGGATATTTCAGTCACCTCCGATTTCATCGTCGGTTTCCCCGGCGAAACGGAGCGCGATTTCGAGGCTACGATGAAGCTGGTTCGTGATCTCGAGATCGATCAGTCTTTCAGCTTCCTCTACAGTCGACGTCCCGGCACGCCCGCGGCGGCTCTTCCTGATGACGTCTCGCATGAGGAGAAGCAGGCACGTTTGGCGCGCTTGCAGGCCTTGCTCGAGGAGCATTCGCAAGCGCGTAATCGTCGGATGGTCGGTAGCGTGCAGCGCGTCTTGGTCGAGCGCCCCTCGCGTAAGGACCAAACCGAGCTCGCCGGTCGTACCGAAGATAATCGCTGGGTGAACTTCCCGGGCCCTGCCGATCTCATCGGTCACTTCGTCGACGTGCATATCACGGAGGCCAAGGCGCATTCGTTGCGCGGTCGCATCCAGGCGGCCGAGGTTCGACGTGCCTGACGCTATTCCGCCGGGTGCGTTCCGCGAATTTTCTTTGGAGCCGCCTGATAACGAACGCCTCGCCAATTTGTGCGGCCCGCTCGATGAGAATCTGCGGCTGATCGAGTCTCGTCTCGGCGTGGAGGTTCGGCGTCGTGGCAGCGTGTTTCGTGTGCAAGGACCCAAGGCGGCCGCTGCCGAATCTTTGTTGAGGGAGTTATTCCGCCTGACGCGAACCGAAGACATCACGCCTGAGGCAGTGCATTTGGCGCTGCGCGATCACGACAAAGTCGACGACAAAGTTGACGATAGGCCGACGGAGTCTCTCGACGAGCAAGCCGATACCGGCCTTCGAACCTTGCGTGGCACGATTCGTGCGCGCGGCGCTAATCAACGCGAATATTTGAAGCGCATCCGTCAAAACGATCTCACCTTCGGTGTTGGGCCTGCTGGTACCGGCAAGACGTATCTCGCCGTAGCCTGTGCCGTGGAGGCTTTGCAGTCTGATCGAGTGCGTCGAATCGTGCTCGTGAGACCTGCGGTCGAGGCGGGTGAGCGACTCGGGTTTTTGCCGGGCGATCTGACTCAAAAAGTCGACCCCTATCTACGCCCCATGTACGACGCGCTCTATGAAATGATGGGTTTCGATCGCGTCGCCAAACTTATCGAACGCAATGTCATCGAGGTCGCGCCGCTGGCGTTCATGCGCGGGCGCTCACTGAATGATTCCTTCATCATCCTCGATGAAGCTCAGAACACCACCATCGAGCAGATGAAGATGTTCCTCACGCGCATCGGGTTCGGCTCACGCGCGCTCGTGACGGGCGATCCCACACAGACCGATCTGCCGCCGGGCAAGCCTTCGGGTCTGCGGCATGCGATCGAGGTGCTGCATGGCGTGCACGGCGTCGCGTTCCAATTTTTCGAGGCGCGTGATGTCGTGCGCCATCCGTTGGTCCAGCGAATCGTGCAGGCGTACGAGGCCCGCGACACGTGATCAAGCCGCTCGCGGTCGACATCCAGAATCTGACCCGCAACATGCCTGTGAGTCCGGCCGCCACTCGTCGCTGGGCACGCGCAGCATTCGGCAAGCGAGGGGCAGGCGCGAGCCTAGTCGTTCGCTTCGTGGGCGCCGCAGAGGGGCGTCGGCTCAATCTTTTGTGGCGTGGTCGTGATTACGCCACCAACGTTCTTTCATTCCCGCCGCTCGTCATGCCGCGAACGTCGAGCGCTCCCCGAGTCACGCGCCTCGCCAAAGAACCGCGCTTGGTTGGTGATCTCGTGCTCTGTGCGCCGGTGGTTGCCCGCGAGGCGAGAGAGCAAGGTAAGTCGCTCGCAGATCATTATGCGCATCTGATCGTACATGGCTGCCTGCATTTGCTCGGCCACGATCACGAGCTTGATGCCGACGCCGAGCGTATGGAACGACAAGAGCGTCGACTGCTCGCCAACTTTGGTATCGACGATCCCTATCGAGTGACGGAGTCGCTCCCGAAGCGATCGGTCAAAAAGCCCGTTAAAAAATCCACTAAAAAATGAATCATCCATCGATGGAGACACGATGACATCCGCCAAGCCCGGTGTGTTTGCTTGGATACGCCGCGTTGCCAAATCGCTTTCGGGCGAAGCCCAGGATCGGGCCGATCTGAACTTGCAGTTGCGGCAGGCACTGGAGCGCGGCCTCATTGACGCTGATGCACTGCAGATGCTCGAGGGTGTCCTCGAGGTAGCTGATTTGCAGGTGCGCGACATCATGGTGCCGCGCTCGCAGATGGTGGCAGTGCGCCGAGATGAGCCCGCCGAGAGTCTGCTGCCGATCATCGTGGAGTCGGGTCACTCCCGATACCCCGTGATCGATGACGATCGGGACGATGTCGTCGGGATCTTGCTCGCTAAGGATGTGCTGCGCGTATTCGCCAGCGGTGGCGAGGCGGATTTCGACATGCGCGAGTGTATGCGGCCGGTGGTGGTTGTCCCCGAATCGAAACGAGTCAACGTTCTACTCAAAGAATTTCGGCGTAACCGAAACCATATGGCTATTGTCGTCGATGAGTATGGTGGCGTTGCGGGGCTGGTCACCATTGAGGATGCGATCGAGCAAATCGTGGGCGACATCGACGACGAGTTCGACGTCGAGGAAGACCAGAACATTCGTCAGGAAGCTGAGCGCCAATATCTCGTGCGCGGGGCTACACCGATCGAAGAGTTCAACGAATTCTTTGGGCTCGAATGGTCGGATGAGGAGTTCGACACTATGGCGGGCCTCGTTATGAAGCAGCTTGGACACATGCCGCGACGCGGCGAGACCGCTCTCATCGAGGGTGTCGAGTTTCGTGTCGTGCGCGCGGATCGTCGCCGGGTCGACACCCTGAAGGTGATCATGCCGAGCAATATCGAGGCTGTTGATCAAGCAGGGGCGGAAGACTGAATCAGACCCGGTCCAGTGCGTTCAGGCTGATAACGGCGCTGGCTGCGGGTGCCGCGCTCGCGCTGGCCTTTGCGCCTTTCGGGTACTGGCCGCTCGCCATCGTCTCGCCAGCGCTGCTGTTTTTTCTTTGGCAGGACCAAACTCCCCGCGCAGCGGCCTTGACGGGTTTCGTGTTTGGGATCGGCACTTTTGGCGCCGGCACCTACTGGCTCTACATCAGCATTCACGGCTTCGGTCAGGCGCCCGTCTGGTTGGCACTGTCCTTGATGGCGGCGCTCGTGGCTATCATGGCCTGTTATGGCGCCGTGCTCGGCTATGCCGCAGCCCGATGGTTGCCGGCGCGCGGGTTATGGCGCTGGCTGGTCGGTTTGCCAGCGGGCTGGGTGCTACTCGAATGGGTCAGAGGATGGTTCCTCTCGGGGTTCGGCTGGCTTTCGCTCGGCTATTCACAGACGGATACCTGGCTCGCCGCTTACGCACCCATCGGTGGTGTGCCCTTTGTATCTTGGATTTTGCTGCTCGGGGCGGGTGCCCTCGTGATGCTTTGGCGCGGCGCATCGCGCGAGCGAGTCATAGCCTTGATGGTGCTCGTGCTGCCGTGGGTTGGTGGATACGGTTTCAAGTCGGTCGACTGGACCAAGCCAACCGCCGATGCCGTCGAGATCGCCATCGTTCAGGGTGCCGTTTCGCAAGATCAAAAGTGGCTCGCGAGCAATCGCGATGCGACCTTGGCTCGCTATCGAGACCTGACCTTGCAGGCGCTCGGTACGCCGCTCATCGTTTGGCCAGAGGCGGCCGCTCCCGATCTCGCAAACAATATCGTGCCTTACCTGCAGGATTTGGCAGCCGCGGCACAGGGTCGCGACTCGGCCTTGTTGATGGGTTTGATCCGTGCTGAACCGGGCCCTAGCGACGAGCCGCTCTACTACAACTCGATCCTCGCCTACGATCAGAACGTGCGTTGGTACGACAAACACCACCTCGTACCCTTCGGCGAATTTTTCCCAGTACCGAAGTTCGTACGTCGTTGGTTGCGCCTGATGAATCTGCCTTACTCGGATTTCACCTCGGGCGCGACCGGGCAGCCGCCGCTTGAGATTGCCGGTCTGCGCCTATCGGCGAGCATCTGCTACGAAGATGCGTATCCGGCCACACAGTTGGCCAGCCTGCGCGAATCGACAGCGCTCGTGAACGTGACCAATGACGCTTGGTTCGGTCGCTCGACGGCACGGCACCAGCATTTACAGATTTCGCGTATGCGGGCGATCGAGTCGGGTCGTTACGTCATTCGCGCTGCCAACGATGGCATCTCGGCGATCATCGGTCCGCGTGGCGAGATCATGGCGCAAGCGCCGGATTTCGAGCCGGCCGTATTGCGCGGCGCGGTGACCCCGCGTGCCGGTGTGCCGCCGTATCTGCGCTTTGGCAACGTGCCATGGGTTTGGTTCGCCGTCCTCACGTGGTTCGCGGCTGTTGTCATTCGGCGGCGCGAGCGTGAACTTCCATCGGCGACGTCGGTCTAGGGAGAGTGTTTATGCAATGGGTGTGGTCCATGTCACGACGTCCGTTCGTGCGCCGATCGTTAGGCGCCATCCTGTCCGTCTTTGTCTTCACTGCCTGCCAAGGTGATTTTTCTTCGGCGCGCTCTGCCGATCTCGCGCAACTGCCCGCGACATCCGCCGCGAATGCAGCCACCGCTGGAACTGCCGCCGGTGCGACACCGATCGCAACACCGGGGTCACTGCCGGATTTCGCGACTCTGGTGCAACAACAAGGCCCTGCCGTGGTCAACATTTCGACCAAGGGCAAACGTATGCGAGTGAATGCGTCGGCCGAAGATCCATTCTCCGAGTTCTTCCGACGATTCGGCGTGCCGGTGCCGCCAGGGCAGCGCGGCATGCCGCAGCCAGACAGCGAGGCCGAAGGCCGCGAAGGCCCACGGCGTCCGGGCGGTGCCGGCTCAGGATTCATCGTCAGCAGCGATGGCTACATCCTCACCAACGCGCATGTCGTCAATGAAGCCGATGAGGTGACGGTCAAACTCACCGACCGCCGTGAATTCAAGGCGAAGATCGTGGGCGTGGACGAGCCGACCGATGTGGCCGTGCTCAAAATTGAAGCGACCGGGTTGCCGGTGGTGCGTATTGGTGATCCGGCCAAGTTGCGCCCGGGTGAGTGGGTGCTCGCCATCGGATCGCCTTTCGGTTTCGACAACAGCGCCACCGCCGGTATCGTCAGTGCCACCGCACGTGGCCTGCCGGGTGGCGACACCAATTACGTCAATTTCATTCAGACCGATGTGGCCGTGAATCCCGGCAACTCGGGCGGCCCGTTGTTCAATCTCGCCGGTGAGGTCGTTGGGATCAACTCGCAGATTTACAGCCGCTCGGGCGGCTACATGGGCATCTCCTTCGCGATTCCCATCGACGTGGCCGTCAACGTTCGCGATCAACTGATTGCGAAAGGTCGAGTGAGTCGCGGCAAGATTGGCGTGACCATCCAACCGATCGATGCGGCGCTTGCCGATAGTTTCGGACTCGATCGTCCGCGCGGTGCTCTGGTGGGCGCGGTTGAGGAGTCGGGCCCTGCTGCAAAGGCAGGTATTCGCGCCGGCGACATCATTCTCTCCGTCAATGGTCGCCTCATCGAGCGGTCCGAGGAATTACCGACCGTGATCGGTGCCATCAAACCTGGCGCCGATGCGGTACTCGAGATTTGGCGTGATCGCAGCGTGCGTCGCTTGAATTTGCGGGTCACGGAGTTGCAGGCTGCTGCGAGCGAGACCAACACAGATGTCAAACCCGAGGCGGAAGATGCTGCCGATCGGTTAGGTCTCGTCGTGCGGGAGCTGACCGACGAGGAGCGCTCGCGGGCGGCGGCGCGCGGTCCAGTGCCACGGGGTCTTTTGGTCGAGCGCGCTCAAGGTGCCGCTCGCGATGCCGGGATCCAGCGGGGTGATTTCATCGTCGGCATCCGTGGTCAGCGCCTCGAGTCGGTCAAGCAGTTCCGTGAGGCCGTGGCCAAGGAAAAGAAAGTCGTCCCACTGCTGGTGTCGCGAGGCGGAAACGAGCTGTTCATCGCCGTCGCCGTGGAATGACCTGAAGCATCCAAGGTCCCCGTCGTGTACGATCGCGTCTCCGCGAGAGGCGCGGTTGTACACGGTTTTTAAAGATGGATGAGCGTTACGAGCCGGCGACCGTTGAGCGCGCGGCACAGCAGCATTGGAACACGCATCGCAGTTTTGCCGCGAAGGAAGATCCCTCGCGCGACAAGTTCTACTGCCTCTCCATGTTCCCCTATCCGTCGGGTCGTTTGCACATGGGGCATGTGCGCAATTACACGATCGGCGATGTGCTGTCGCGCTTTGCGCGTATGCAGGGCAAGAACGTGTTGCAGCCGATGGGTTGGGATGCTTTCGGCTTGCCTGCCGAGAACGCCGCCATGGCCAATGGCGTAGCGCCGGCGAAGTGGACGCGCGACAACATCGCGTACATGAAAAAGCAGTTGCAGGCCTTGGGTTTTGCGATCGATTGGGATCGCGAGATCGCCACCTGTGATCCTGATTACTACCGCTGGAATCAATGGCTGTTCCTGCGGATGCGCGAGAAAGGTATCGCGTACAAGCGTACCGGCGTGGTCAATTGGGATCCCATCGATCAGACCGTCCTCGCCAACGAACAGGTTATTGACGGCCGCGGCTGGCGTACGGGTGCGCTCGTCGAGAAACGCGAGATCCCGATGTACTACCTCAACATCACCGCTTACGCGGATGAGTTGTTGGGTGATCTCTCGACGCTCGACGGTTGGCCCGAGCGTGTTCGTACCATGCAAGCGAACTGGATCGGGCGTAGCGAAGGCGCCGAGGTCAGCTTTCCGTTCGCCGACGATACGCGATCGCTCATGGCGGGCGAGGGAGCGCTCAAAGTATTCACGACTCGCGTCGATACGCTCTTCGGTGTGACATTCATGGCCGTGGCAGCTGAGCATCCGCTCGCGCTGGCGGCAGCAGCTAAAAATCCGCAGCTCCAAGCCTTCGTCGACGAATGCCGACGTGGCAGCACCATGGAGGCCGATGTCGCCACCATGGAAAAGAAGGGCTTGCCCACCGGCTTGCACGTGTTACATCCCTTTACTGGCAAACCCGTTCCCGTCTGGGTCGCCAATTACGTCTTGATGGGCTACGGCGAAGGCGCCGTGATGGGTGTGCCGGCACACGATGAACGCGATTTCGCTTTTGCGCTGAAGCACAACATCGACATCGTGACCGTCATTCGTCCTGCCGACGGTTCTTACGAGCAGGCGCTGGCGCCGTGGCAAGAGAGCTACGGTGAGACCGGTATCACCGTGAACTCCGATGAGTTCTCGGGTCTCGACTTCGCTGCGGCTTACGCGGCGATCACGACGGCGCTCGAGGCCAAAGGTCTCGGTCGCAAGCGCGTTCAATTTCGGTTGCGTGACTGGGGCATTTCGCGTCAACGCTACTGGGGTTGCCCGATACCGCTCATCCACTGCGAGCATTGTGGCGAAGTGCCGGTGCCGGATTCGCAGCTTCCGGTAGTTTTGCCGGAAGATCTCGTCCCCGATGGCAGTGGTAATCCACTCGGCAAGTCGCCGGCATTCCATCGAGTGGATTGCCCGAGCTGCGGTAAGCCTGCGCGTCGCGAGACGGACACGATGGATACCTTCGTCGATTCGTCCTGGTATTTCCTGCGCTACGCTTCGGCGGGCAACGATCAGGCGATGGTCGATGAGCGCGCTCGTTATTGGCTGCCGGTCGATCAATATATCGGCGGCATCGAGCACGCGATCTTGCACCTGTTGTACTCGCGTTTTTGGACCAAAGTCATGCGCGATCTCGATCTCGTGCAGGTGAGCGAGCCCTTCGCGAATTTGTTGACGCAAGGGATGGTGCTGAACCACATCTATTGGCAGCAACCTGCCGAAGGTAGACGTGCGTACTTCAATCCGCTGGACGTCGATGCCGAAGAACACGACGGCGTGAAGCGTTGGTTTGCCACGCGCGAGGATGGGTCGCGTTTAGAAGTGAATTACGACGGCCTCGGCACGATGTCGAAGTCGAAGAACAACGGCGTCGATCCTCAGAGCCTCGTCGAGAAGTACGGTGCCGATACGGCGCGACTGTTCATGATGTTCACCGCCCCGCCGGAGCAATCGCTCGAGTGGTCGGACGAAGGTGTGCAGGGCGCGTTCCGTTTCATTCGTCGTCTTTGGAAGGCCGTGCATGAGCACGTCTCGCATGGCGTTGTCGGTAAGCTCGACCTTGCGAACCTGACGCCTGCGCAGAAAGATCTGCGTCGCGCGACACATCAAGCCCTCGCCAAGGTCACGGACGACATCGGTCGTCGTCGCACCTTCAACACTGCCGTGGCGGCAGTGATGGAATTGCTCAACACGGTGTCTCGTTTCGACGATCGTTCTGCTGAGGGCCGCGCCGTCGTGCAAGAGGCGCTAGAGATTGCGACGATTTGTCTCTCGCCGATCGTGCCGCATGTCTGCCACGCTTTGTGGCACGAACTGGGTCATGCCGAGGCGATCATCGACGTGCGTTGGCCTGCGGTCGATACGAGTGCACTCGTGCAGGATGCTATCACCCTCGTTGTGCAGGTTAACGGCAAGCTGCGTGGCCAGATCACCGTTGCGGTCGATGCCGATGCGGAGACGGTGAAGGCGGCCGCGCTCGCGGAAGAGTCGGTACGCAAGTTCGTGGGCGATGCTCCGCCGAAGAAGATCGTGGTCGTACCGCGCAAACTGGTTAACGTGGTGGTTTGATGCGTCGATTCGCGCTGCTGGTGGCGGTGTGTGTGGGTCTCGCAGGCTGCGGCTTCCAGTTGCAGTCGCGTTTGACGTTGCCGGAGTCGATTTCGTCAATCGTCATCGATTCCGATGATCGACAAAGTCCTTTCGCGCAATCACTCTCTCAGGTGTTGCGTGGTGCCGGTGCGCAAATCGGTAGTTCGGGTGTACGCGCGCTACGAGTGCGTATCGAGCGGGATGAGTTGCTCGAGCGTGTTGCCTCGGTATCGGCGCGCAATCAACCCCGTGAATACGAGCTGACCTACGTCGTGCGGTATTCCGTGATGCGCGATGGCGCTTATCTCGTCGAGTCCGAAGAAGTGACGGCGACGCGCGATTTCAGTTTCGATGAACGCCTTGCACTCGCCAAGTCGCGCGAGCGCGAGCAACTACGCGAGACGCTCGCTCGCGAACTCGCAGGTGTCGTGTTGCAGCGGATCGCCAGTTTCGATTGAGTGTGTTGACGCTCATCGATACAGCCTTACGCGAGAATTTACGCCGCTTGCTGTCCCCTTATGGTCTGCGGCTCGAATGGGTCGACGAGACTGCGGCGATACCCGGGAGTTATTGGGGCGAGAGCGAGGCGGGACTCATCGGCGATCGGCTGTATCTGCGTCACGACACGCCACTGCATTCGGCTTTGCACGAAGCAGCCCATTTCGTTTGTATGACGAGCGAGCGTCGAGCGATGCTCGAGCGCGATGCGGGCGGCGATCATCCGGAAGAAAATGCCGTTTGTTATCTGCAGATCGTGTGGGGTGACATGCTGCCTGACGTCGGACGCGAGCGCGTTCTCGCGGACATGGACGCTTGGGGGTACACCTTTCGACTCGGCTCGGCTGCGCGATGGTTTTACGAAGACGCAAGCGATGCGCGCGAGTGGCTGCAACGCGAGGCCATCGTGAGCGACGACGGGAGCCTGACTGGCCGATGTCGTCGCTAGGCAGGCGATCGAGGCGCCAAGCTCAGCGTTTGGCGTAGCGATCGGTCGCCGCGACGAGTTCGCTCAGAATCCCGGGCTCGAAAGCCGAGTGTCCGGCATCCGGTACGATGCGCAGGTCGGCTTCTGGCCAAGCCTTGTGCAGATCCCAAGCGCTCTTGATCGGACAGACGACATCGTAGCGGCCTTGCACGATGGTGCAGGGGATATGGCGAATCCGATGGACGTCATCCAGTAGTTGCGTTGGGGTACGAAAGAAGCCGCCGTTGATGAAGTAGTGGCACTCGATGCGGGCAAACGCCTCAGCGAAGGTCGAGTCACCGAATCGATCGAGTGAGTCGGGGTCGAGTCGCAGATAGCTCGTTGCGCCTTCCCAGATCGACCATGCTCGCGCGGCTGTCTGCCTTATCGTTTGATCGTTGCTGGTCAGTCGCTCGTAGTAGGCCTTGATGATCTCGTGACGCCGCTCGACCGGAATCGGTTCGAGAAACTTCTCGTATAGATCGGGATACAGCGCGCCGGCGCCGTCGGGTTTACCGTAGAACCAGTCTAGCTCCCAAGGACGCAGCAGGAAGATGCCGCGCAGGACGAGCTCGGTGACGCGATCCGGATGCGTCTCTGCATAAGCCAACGCGAGTGTGGAACCCCAAGATCCACCGAATACTTGCCACTGCTCGATACCGAGGTGTGAGCGAATGCGCTCGATATCGGCCACGAGATCCCAAGTGGTGTTGTCCTGCAAGTTGGCGTGAGGCCGACTTTTACCGCAGCCGCGTTGGTCGAAGAGGACGATGCGATAGCGCGCCGGATCAAAGAAACGCCGCATCCGCGCATCGGTGCCGCCGCCGGGGCCGCCGTGCAGGAACACGACCGGCTTGCCCGCCGGATTACCGCTCTCTTCCCAATAGATCTCGTGGATGTCAGATACGCTCAGCATGCCGCTGCGATAGGCCTCGAAAGCCGGGTACAGACTGCGCAGTGCGGTATTGGTTGCTTGGGTCGCGACGCTCATCGCAGTACCTCGCGCGAGATCATCGGGCCGAGCGGCGCGCCGCCGACGAGGTGCACGTGCAGGTGATAGACCTCCTGTCCGCCGTGCGAGTTGCAGTTGATGATGAGGCGATAGCCGTTTTCGGCGATGCCCTCGCGTTTGGCGAGATCGCGGGCGACGGTGAACATATGCCCGACTAAGGCCTCGTCTTCATCAGCGATGTCATTCGCTGTTGCAATCGCCTTGTTCGGCACGATCAGCAAATGCACCGGAGCTCGCGGGTGTATGTCACGAAAAGCCGTGACTCTCTCGTCCTGATGGACGATGTCTGCCGGCAATTCACGATTGACGATGCGTTCGAATAACGTCGGCATGGTTCGCTCTCAATATTTGTAGATTTCGACCTTCGTCGCATCGAGTTGGTAAGCGGCAGCACCCAAGCGGGTGGTCTTATTCGCCGTTTTCATGCGTCCAGTGATCCAATAAGCCTCGTAGATCGAATCGAGTGCGACGCCCTTGGCCATCTTCACGTAGACGATTTGGTTGGGTGGCGGCGGCGGGACGTGGATGCAGGCGCCGAAGTATGGAACCAGAAAGAATTCCGAGACGAGACCATCTTTGCCGACATCCAGCGGGACGATGAATCCCGGAATCTTCAGCGACTGGCCATTCAATTCTTTGTTGACGTTGAAGTCCATGACTTGCTGAGCCGCCATGCCGCCTTCACCGAGATAGTCGTGCGCGGCAGGTGGTGGACCGGCGAGAAACTTCGATCGGGCATCTGGCGGAATGAGTTCGTCCCAGTCGATTTCACGTACCGCATTCGGTGCGCGCTTGACCGCTTTGTTCTTGTCGTTGGCTGACGGTGCGGGCGTCCCAACGGGCGGTGGCGTGATGGCATGGCTGCTCGAGAGGCTCGCCACGATCACAAGGGCGGCGCAAAGGCTCGTCAGCCAGCTTTGGCGGGAGGATCGAAACATACCAGTCTCCGAACGAACTTAAATGGGTCGAACTCGAATGGGTCAAACTCGGATGGTGAGCCCGTCACTCAAGGTGTGACGATAGGCGCGCCACGCCGGGTACGCTCCCATCAGGAGTGCCGCGACAATAATGGCACCTAGGATCATCGCATCGTAGCCGGTCAGACCGCCCGGCTGCAGAAAGATTCCAAAACGCCGCTCTAGAATCGGTTGGGC
>JBDKJA010000044.1:0-39694 GCA_039796795.1 Pseudomonadota bacterium | reverse complement strand
GTCCGACCAGCTTGCGCAGACCATCATCAACCTTCGTTGATCGAGTTTAGCGCGCTAACCCGGAGCTAAGTCGTCATGGATAAGCTGATCTATGTCTCGATGATTGGTGCCAATTCGGCGCTGCGTGCACAGGCGGCGAACAGCAATAATTTGGCGAACATCAATACTGTGATGTATAGCGTTAGCAGCTTGAACACCGGGAAGTATCGGGTGATGTCAGAGGCGCTGATGGCCGCTTTCCGTGGCGAGCCGCAACGCGACATGCCGATCACGGTCGAGGTACGTGAGGGGATACCCACCACCGATCTGGTGACGATGCCGGAGAGCGAATCGCAAGCGGGTGCTCCGCCTTCACCCGGCAGAACGACGCGTGGCACGTCGTCGCAGCAAACACCGGACCTTTCTACGCTAGCCAATCGTATGGCACAGGCGATGGCAAAGTTGGTGATGGTGGACAAGGTCATCATCCGACAGCACAAAGATTGGCTCGAGGTAGAGATTCAAAACGATGTTTTGTTTCCCTCGGGTTCGGCGATGCTCTCGCCCGAGGCGGTGGCGCTGATGAAGACCGTCGGCGCTGCACTGGCCGATATCAACAATCCGATCTTCATCGAGGGTCACACCGACAACGTGCCGATCAATACGGCTCAGTTTCCTAGCAATTGGGAGCTATCCGCGGCTCGCGCGGCTTCCGTGTTGAAGTTGCTCAGCGAGAATGGTGTCGCGCCGACGCAGATGACCGTATTGGGATACGGAGAGCAGCGACCATTGCAGTCGAATGATACAGCCGAGGGTAGGGCAGCGAATCGGCGAGTCATACTCGCGATCCTTGAGCCCGAGAGACTGCGTCGTGGTCTCTATTCAATCGCACCTCAGAGCGCTCCGCGGCCGAGTTCGCCGCGGGTTGAAGCCCAATTGAACGCGGTCGGATCCGTGTCGCCATGATCACCCTGATTTGGTTAGCGACGCTCACGATCCTCACGATCGGCGGTGTCGTCGCGCTCTACTTGCTTTGGCGAGGGAACGCACGACTGTTACACGCAGTGCAACAGCGTGTGCAGACGCAGTCGGAGCAGTTGCCTGCGTTACGCGTCCGCATCGAACGATTGGAGCTCGAGATGCGTGCTGTCCTCGAGCGAACGCGGCAGGTCGACCCACCGCCAATTGCAGCCCCGCTCGGAACGGAACTCGCGCCCCGTCTTGCAGCTGCAGGAGCGGGGGCGGAAGAGTTGATGCGCGCTTGTGGTATGACGCAGGAGGAGGCGGAGCTCGTGGTGAGATTGCACGGACGAGGTGAGTCGTGACGCAACGCGGTTACGAGTTCATCGATCGTATCAAGCGACAGGTCGATCAAGGCGGCCTCGAGATTGCGTGCTTTCCGGAGGTCGCGAACGAGCTAATTCGACACCTCGACAGCGAGTTCGTCTCGGTAAACGATATTGCTCGCATCGTCACTCATGAGGCGGCACTCGCTGTGCGTGTCATCGGTATGGCGAACTCTGCTGCCTATCGTTCAGGTGGTCGAACGATCACCGACGTGCGCAGTGCGATTACCCGTATCGGCTTGCGTGCGCTGCGCGGGGTGATCTTTGCGTTCGCCGTCATGCAGATCCGCGCGGCTCAGCAACTTCGGCCAGTGCAATACCGCATCGGAGACGTTTGGCAGCGCAGCACGATCGTGGCGACCTTCAGCCACTTACTCGCCAGCGAGTTGCGCGTCGAGCATCGACATCTCGATCCCGAGCTCGCGATGCTCGGTGGCTTAATGCACGGCGTCGGTAAGATCTACATCCTTGCCGAGTCGGCGCTTTATCCGGAGTTAGCTGATGATGGCGTGCTCCTTGATGACATCGTTCGAGCTTGGCATGCGCCTGCGGCGGGTAAGTTGCTTGAGCAATGGGGGCTCGGGTCACAGGTTGCTGAAGCGGTCAGCGGTCACGATGGCGCCGATGAAGCCTTGCGCAGTCAGCCCACGCTCGCCGATCTACTGCATGCCGCGATGATATTCACAGAGCTGCGCACTGCACCGACTGATTTGGCGCGACACCTGAGTGCGTCGAGAGCGTGCCAGAGACTCGGCCTGTTTCGGTTGGATCCAGCCCACGTACTCCAGCAGATTGCCGGCGATGCGGGTTCACTCGATCGCGTTCTGCTGTAGGGCGGCTTTGGCTAGAATGGGCGCATGCGGCGACTTGTTTGGTTTTTTCTCTCTGTCTTTGGCAGCCTAGGGGTAGCACAGGCGAACGAATATCCATTGCGTGAGGATGGCGCAGACATTTTTGGGCAGGTGGAGCGCATTCGAACGCGCTATGAAGACACGTTGATTCAGATCGCGCGTCGCTACAGTCTCGGTTACGAGGAACTACTGCGGGTCAACCAAGGCGTCGATCCTTGGTTGCCCGGTGAGGGTACCGAGGTCTTGATTCCGGGCCAGCGGTTACTGCCGCCGGGTGAGCGCGAAGGCATCTATCCAGTCAGTGTCGGCAAGATGGACTGGCGTACGCCCATCGGCTCGACCAAGATCGTCAGCAAACAAAAGAATCCGAGTTGGACCCCACCGAAGTCGGTACATGAGGAGCGCCGACGTCTCGGTGAACCACCTTTACCGTCCGTGGTGCCACCGGGTCGCGATAACCCGCTCGGTGCGCACGCGATGCGGCTCGCCATTCCGGGCGGTAGTTATCTGATCCACGGCACCAACAATCCCGATGCAGTTGGCATGGCGGTGACGCACGGTTGCCTTCGGATGTATCCCGAAGATATCGCGACGCTGTTCGAGCGTGTTCCGGTCGGGACGAAGGTCACGCTCATCGATGAGCCGGTGAAAATGACGAAGATCGATGGCGAGGTATGGCTGGAAGTTCATCCGCCGATCGACGATCAAGGGCGGGCGGTAGCCGTCTCGCTCGAGGTTTTCGAGGCACGGCTAGATGCGCTGCTCGGCGAGTCTGAAGTCATGATCAATTGGGACATCGCACTCGAGACACTGCGCGAAGCGCGCGGAATTCCAGTTGTGATCGGACTTGAGCTGTTGCCCGAAGGTGAGCCTCAAAACGAGGCTAGCGAGCCTTCCGTGATCGAGACTCCAAAGATCGACTCAAACGAGAGCGACGTGGTGTCCACCGTCAACGGGTAGCACGACACCGTTAACGTACGACCCTGCGTCTGACGCTAGCAGCAACGCTGGCCCCACTAACTCGGGTAACTGACCCGCGCGCGCTGGCGGAATACGCTTGAGGTATTCGCGACCGGCATCCGTTGCAAAATAGGCCTCGTTCATTTCGGTGACGAACCAACCTGGAGCGAGCGCATTGACGCGAATCCCGTGGCGCACAAACTCGAGCGCCAGACTGCGGGTCAAAGAAATCAACGCGGCCTTTGAAGCGGAGTAGGCCGAGTAACCTGGCCCGACGCCGAGGCCCAGCACCGAAGCCACGTTGATAATGCTGCCGCCTCGCTTAGCCGCCACCAAGCGCTTGGCCACCTCCGCCGTCAGATGCCACGCGGCGGTAAAGTTCGTTGCCATGGTTGACTCGAGCGTCTCGGGCGAGGTCTTCAGAA
The DNA here is from genome assembly GCA_039796795.1 of Pseudomonadota bacterium. Taxonomy (GTDB): domain Bacteria; phylum Pseudomonadota; class Gammaproteobacteria; order Steroidobacterales; family Steroidobacteraceae; genus UBA964. Next base: position 36,133 of record JBDKJA010000044.1, on the reverse strand, counting down.
ACGATGCCGGCTGCGCGACGCCCGCATTATTAATGAGCACGTCCACAATCCCGAGTTCCGTTTCGATTTGATCGAGCGCGCTCGCGATCTTGTCGGTTTGCGTGACATCCAGAGCAATGGTCGCCACCGAAGCGCCCGTCGCTTTCAACTCGTCAGCCAGACTTTGCAGTCGTTCTACACGCCGCGCCGCGAGCGCAACCCGCCCGCCAGCGGCGGCAAACTGACGCGCGAACATGGCACCGATACCGCTGGATGCGCCGGTGACCAGAATTGTTTTTCCGTCGAGACGAAAGCTTTTGGTGGGGTCGTTCATGCGGGGATGATAACGTACCGCCGATGAAGGTAATGACAACAAACAGCCTTGTAGCGCGAGTCCACTGCGCATGAGTGGGGTGATCACGCTGACGTCCGACTTTGGACTGAAAGATCCCTTCGTCGGCGTCATGAAAGGGCGCATCTATAGTCACTTTCCGGCGGCCAAGGTCGTGGATTTGACGCACGAGATCGTGGCGCATTGGCCAGCCGAGGCTGGCTTCTGGCTGGTTCGTGCCTTCCCATACTTCCCAGCGGGCACGGTGCATGTGGCGGTGGTCGACCCTGGCGTCGGCACCGCGCGCGACATCGTACTGATCGAGTCGCAGCGACATTGGTTTTTGGCACCGGACAACGGGTTGTTGGCGCCGATTGTTGAGCGCGATGGCGCAGCGCAAATCTGGCGCCTTAACAACGATCGACTGCAGACGCTTGGACTGCCGAAGCCAAGCTCGACGTTTCACGGTCGTGACATCTTCGCGCCCGTCGCAGCCGAGATTGCGGCCGGTCGATGGCGGGCGGAGTTGATTGGTGAGCGTGTTGATTCAGTGATTCCCGCCTGGGTGGATGAACCCGAGATTGGGCTCGACAGCATCTCAGGGCTGGTGATCACCATTGATCACTTTGGGAATCTGTTGACCAACATCGAGGCCGCGCTGCTGGAGCGCTGGGTTGAGCCCCGCGTGCACATCGGCCAGTCGATTTTGCCACTGCGCCGAACGTACGGCGATGTGGGTCCCGGTCAACCGATCGCCCTGATCAATTCGTTCGGCGTCGTCGAAATCGCGGTGGCTGAGGGTCGCGCTTGTGATGTCTTGGGACTCTCGCGAGGGGCGCCGGTGGTGCTGCGGGACGCGGTTGGCAAACGCTGAACTTGCGCCGGGACGTGGTTTCGTTATAGTTGCCGGCTCCGACCAGGGTGGTCGTTTCTAACTCCTTGATTCTTAAGGATAAGAGAGCATTGATGATGTCCGAGCGCGACACCGAGAGCTTCGAAATTGACGAAGACCTGCTGGGCGAGGTCAGTAGCCAGGAAGACAACAACGACTACGATCGGTTTTTGGACCGCGTAGAGCGTCGTGCGAAACCCGTCGCCGGAAAGCGCGGCAAGGCGGCCTGGAGCAAGGTCGAAGAAGTCATGGCGGATAAAAAACTCGCCAAGGATCTACGCGAAGTCTACGACGACGAACTCTAAGGGAGCGCTCAGCCATGGGTACGCCGCTCCCCTGGATCGTGCTGAAGTTCGGAGGCACCAGTGTCTCCTCCGAGCCGAATTGGCGTCACATCAGCGAAATCGTTCAACAGCGCCGCCGTGATGGCGTGCGCGTGCTCATCGTTCACTCGGCTCTGAGTGGTGTCACCGATCGACTGGAGAAACTGCTCGACGCCGCACTGCGCGGCGAGCACGCCGCTCCGTTGCTCGCCTTGCGAGAGCGCCACACTGAACTGGCCGTCGCGCTCGGTATTGCAGCGGAGGCCGAGCAGGCACTAGCGCCATGGTTCGATGAACTGAGCCACCTCGTCGATAGCATTGCGTTGATTCGCGAGCTGACGGAGAAGGCCCGAGCACGCGTGATGGCGATGGGAGAGTTGCTGGCCACCGAGATCGGTGCTTGCTACTTGCGTAGCCGAGGTGTTGCGGCCGCGTGGCTCGATGCCCGCAGCATCCTAAAAGCCGAGCAGCGCGAGGCTGCCAGTATCAAGGCGAGCTATCTGTCGGCAACCTGCGATTTTTCACCGAGTGCAGAAATCTCGGCCAAGCTCGCCGCGGCGGGCGATATCGTCATTACGCAAGGATTCATCGCGAGTGACGCTGCCGGCGATACCGTTTTATTGGGGCGAGGCGGTTCCGATACATCAGGCGCCTATTTCGCCGCCGTGCTCGCGGCGAAGCAGCTCGAGATTTGGACGGACGTGCCTGGCATGTTCAGCGCGAACCCGCGCTCCATGCCCACAGCGCGGCAGTTGCTCGAACTGACCTACGACGAAGCGCAGGAAATTGCGACCGCTGGGGCGAAGGTGTTGCATCCGCGCTGTTTGCTGCCGGTGAGGCAGTACGGCATTCCGCTCTACGTCTACGCAACTCAAGTCCCGCAGTTGCGTGGCACGCGTATCACGGCAGTGCCTGGCAGTGACGCCGCACAGGTTAAGGCGATCTGCGTCAAGAAGGGCATCACGCTCGTGTCGTTGGAAAGCCCAGGCATGTGGCATCAGGTCGGATTTTTGGCCGATGTTTTCCAAATCTTCAAAAAGCATGGGCTCTCGGTCGATCTGGTATCAACGTCTGAGACCAACGTCACGGTCTCCCTCGATCCACAGGCTAATGCGCTCGACGAGGCTGTGCTCGCGCAGCTGCAGTCCGATCTCAAACCGCTCTGTCGCGCCGACCTTATCGGCCCCTGCGCCTCGGTGAGTGTGGTCGGCAGGAACATTCGCAGTATCCTGCATCAGCTTGGCGGCGCCCTCGAACTATTCGCCGAGCAGCGCATTCACCTAGTGAGTCAAGCCGCGAACGATCTGAATCTCACGTTCGTCGTCGACGAGAACCAAGGCGATCGTCTCGTCGAGGGCTTGCATGAACTACTGATTCGCCCGGTTCGCGACGATGCCGTGATTGGTCCGACTTGGGAGCGACTGTTCGGCGCGCGTCCATCGACCAGCGGCCCGATGCACGAACCGTGGTGGCAGCGGCGTCGTACTGAGTTACTCGAGCTGATGCGTTCGCGGGACTGCGCGTACGTCTATGACGTGGCAACCGTTGAGCAGCGTTGTGCCAACCTGCGAAACATGACGTCGCTGTCTCGCGTGTCGTATGCGATGAAGGCGAACTCGAGCCCAGAGCTTCTGCGAGCGATCCACGCGAGTGGCCTTAAAATCGAGTGTGTTTCGGTCGGTGAAATCGCTCGCGCCTTCGAGGCAATCCCGGGATTGCGGCCTGACGAAGTGCTGTTCACGCCCAATTTTGCGCCGCGTGAAGAGTATGTCAGCGCGCTCGCGCAGGGCGTTCACGTCACGCTGGATAATTTGCATCCGCTCGAGCGCTGGCCGGAATTATTCAAGGGTCGAAATGTGTTCGTCCGCATCGATCCTGGTAGTGGCCGTGGCCACCATCAGCACGTTCGAACGGGCGGCGTCCACTCGAAGTTCGGAGTGGCGCAAGAAGATTGGCGGCGTTTCGCTGCCGCTGCCAAAGAGGCGGGCGCCACGGTGGTGGGTCTACATGCCCATGCCGGTAGTGGCGTGCACGACATCGACAACTGGCTGCGTACAGCTCGATTGCTTTTGAGTCTTCGCGAAATTTTCCCGCAGGCTCGCGTGATCGATATCGGCGGTGGAATTGGTGTGCCGGATCGTCACGGTGCTCCTCACTTCGATCTCGAAGGTCTCGACGCGGCACTGCTCACGCTCAATGCAGAGAAAGACGGCATCGAGTTGTGGATGGAGCCAGGACGATATGTGGTCGCGGAGGCCGGAGTGCTGCTCGCGAAGGTCACACAAACCAAAACCAAGGGTGCGGCGGGTTATGTCGGTGTTGCCACGGGCATGAACTCACTGATTCGCCCCGCGCTCTATGGCGCGCACCATGACATCGTCAACCTGACTCGTCTCGGTGAATCGACGGACGGTATGTTCGATGTCGTGGGTCCGATTTGCGAAACAGGCGATGTGCTGGGTCACGATAGAGCGTTACCTGCGGCGACCGCCGAGGGCGATGTGATGCTCATCGCGACAACCGGCGCCTATGGCGCCGCGATGTCGTCAAACTATAACTTGCGGGCGCCGGCTTCCGAACTGTTGCTGCGTTGATGTCGCTCGGCAAGACGTGCCGTCACGTCTTCCAAGGTCAAGCCTTTCGCACGTAGCAATACGAGCGTGTGGTAGAGCAGGTCGGCAGCCTCATCGATAATCTTGCTCTTTTCATCGGTCGTTGCGGCCAGCGCCAGCTCGACGCCTTCTTCGCCGACCTTCTGCGCAACGCGTTGAATTCCTGCAGCCAATAACTTCGCCGTGTAGCTCGACTCCGGCGACTCCGCTGCTCGCTCTGAAATGATGCGCTGCAAGCGCGCGAGAAAACCCACGCCAGCGTCCATATCGCCGAAGCACGTCGGGCTGCCGGTATGGCAGACGGGGCCTGCAGGCAACGCCTTCGCCAGCAGCGTGTCTTGATCGCAGTCGGCGGTGATCGAGATCAAATTGAGCGTATGGCCAGACGTTTCGCCTTTCTCCCACAGCTGCTGCCGGCTGCGGCTCCAGAAGACGAGACGTTGGCGTTCAAGCGTGAGCTTCAGGGCATCACGATTCATCCACGCCACCATCAATACGTCGCCGGTATGCGCGTGCTGGACGACGGTCGTGATGAGTCCTGTTGCATCAAACTTCAAGCGGTCGATTTGATTCGCCTCTAGCGTCATAAGCGTACCTCTATCTCGGCAAGCTGCAGCGAGCGCTTCAGTTCGGGAATCGCGATCTCACCACTGTGAAAGACACTGGCCGCGAGTGCTGCATCCACGCGCGCCGCACGAAAGACCTCAATGAAGTGCGATACCGCACCTGCGCCGCCGGAGGCGACCAGCGGGACACGACACTCGGCACGCACAGCGCCGAGCTGCGCGAGATCATAGCCGCGGCGTACTCCGTCGCTGGCCATACAATTGAGGACGATCTCGCCAGCGCCGCGGTCTTGCACTTCTCGCAACCAATCGAGCGTCTCCCGACCGGCATCGCCAGAACGATTGGGGTCGCCGGTATATCGATGAACGCGATATCCCTCGCTCGTGGTCTCACTGTCGATACCGACCACGACGCATTGTGACCCGAAGCGACGCGCGAGTGCGTCGATGAGCGACGGATTCTCCAGCGCCGGTGAATTGATCGACACCTTTTCGGCACCCGCGTTGAGTATGGCTTCTGCGTCAGCAACGCTGCGGATGCCACCGGCGACACAGAAAGGAATATCTAGTACGCCGGCAATCCGTTCGACCCAAGCGCGATCGACCGATCGGCCCTCCGGGCTTGCCGTAATATCGTAGAAGACGAGCTCGTCAGCGCCCTCATCACGATAGCGCGTAGCCAACTCTAAAATATCGCCGACGACGCGGTGATCACGAAAACGAACGCCCTTGACCACTTGGCCGTCGCGGACATCGAGACAAGGGATGATGCGCTTTGCCAGCATGCTCAGCCCTTCAACCATTGGCGCATTTGCTGCGCATCGATGTGTCCCTCGAGCAACGCTTTACCGCTGATGGCGGCAGCGACACCCACACGATCGAGTGCGATCAAGTCTGCGTTGTCCCGTACTCCGCCTGAAGCCTGCCACTCAATCATCGGGAATCGATCGACAGCGCGTTGGTACAGTTCGAGATTCGGTCCCGCCAGTGCACCGTCGCGATCGATGTCCGTACAGAGCACATGACGTAGTCCGTGCTCCGCAAAACGTTCGACGGCCGCAAATAAACCGACCGAGGTCGATTCGCGCCAGCCCCGCGTCTGCAATTGGGGCTCGCCGCTCGCATCGAGTCGTACGTCGAAAGCGAGACACACCTGCTCCGCGCCGTAATCACGCAACCAGCTAGCGACTTCATCCGGATGTTCAACCGCCGCGCTACCGACAACGATGCGGGCGATGCCGAGTGACAACAGTTCATCGACAATTGAGCGTTGGCGAATGCCACCACCGACTTGAACCGAAAGCCCGGCAACGCCTGCCATCTGCAATAGTGCGGCGCGGTTCGTCACGGTGCCATCCCGTGCGCCATCGAGATCCACCAGATGCAACCATCGCGCCCCGCGCGCGGCGTAACTTTGAGCAACGTCCAGTGGCGAGCTTGCGTAGATGGTTTCTGCCGCAAAATCGCCTTTGAACAACCGAACGCAATGACCGCCGCGAACGTCGATGGAGGGAATCAGTAACATGTGGCGCGGGGTCTCACGAGTTCAGAAAGTTACGCAAGATCACGGCACCGACGGCGCCGGATCGTTCAGGGTGAAACTGTACGCCCGCAATGTGATTCCGTCTGACCACCGCGGCGATCGGGCGACCGTAGTCGCTCGTGGCGACGACATCGGGCAAATGGCCAGCGGCAAAATAGCCGTGCACGAAATAGCAACGATCGCTGGCCCGGAGCCCCTCGAGTAGCGCGTCAGGTCGCAGCGCGTTCAAGGTGTTCCATCCCATATGTGGCGCCGGTAGCTCGGGCGAAGCGGGTAGCCGTTCGACCCGTCCCGTCAGTAAGCCGAGAGTGTCTGTGTTGTCTTCTGCAGAGTGCTCGAACAACAACTGCATGCCTAGGCAAATGCCGAGCAGGGGCTTCTGCAACTCGCGCAAAACGGGGATGAGCCCGGCTGATCGTAGCCGTTGCATCGCCGCGCCCGCGGCACCGACGCCGGGAAGTAATACTCGATCCGCTTGCGCGATGAGGGCGGGGTCTAAGGTCACGGTCACCTCTGCACCTAGGCGCTGCAAGGCGTACCGCAACGAGGCGAGATTGGCGCCGCCCGAATCGATCACCACGGTGCTCATGCGCTGGCTCAAAGCGTTCCCTTGGTGGACGGCAGGTCGTCGCCGTCTCGGCGCAAGGCTTCACGTAACGCTCGACCCACTCCCTTAAAACACGCTTCGATCATATGGTGCGTGTTGTCACCGACGACCGAGACATGAATCGCAGCGCCGACGCTATCGGCCAGGGAGCGAAAGAAATGCGGTACGAGTTCTGTCGGCATCGTACCAACCTGCTCGCGGCCAAAACGCCCCTCGAATACGGAGTAGGCACGGCCGGACAAATCGATCGCCACTTGCGCTCGTGCTTCATCCATCGGCAGCAAGAATCCATATCGATGCAGTCCACGCTTATCACCGAGCGCTGACTTCAGTGCTTCGCCGAGCGCAATCGCACAATCTTCGATTGTGTGATGCTCGTCGATGTGCAAGTCACCAAGACATTCGAGCTGCAGTGAGAAGCCACCATGCTTGCCGAGTTGCTCTAGCATGTGATCAAAGAATCCGATGCCCGTCTTTGCGCTGATCGGGCCTTCTGCATCCAGATCCACCTTGACGATAATGTCCGTCTCGCGTGTCTTTCGGTGTACCGTGGCGCGGCGTGCCGTCAGCTCTTTTACGATGGCCGGCCAGCTGAACTCCGCCTCGCCGCTGGCCAGCACCTTCAGGCCCTTGACGCCCAAATTCGCGGCGAAGTCGAGGTCGGTCTGTCGATCACCAATCATCGCGCTTTTGGCGAGATCGACTTGCTGCTCGCGCACCCAGGTATCAACCAATCGTGTCGAGGGCTTGCGGCAATCACAGCCGTCGATTTTCTTGTGAGGACAAACAAAGATTGCATCGAACACGATGCCCTGACTCGCAAAGGCATCCAGAATGAAGCGCTGCGGCAGCTCAAAGTCCTGGGTCGGGAAGGATTCGGTGCCGAGACCATCTTGGTTGGTGACCATCGCAAGCCGAAAACCGGCGGCTTGCAATTCGTTGAGTGCAGCGAATACGCCTGGAAGAAATCGAATTTTTTCCAGCGAGTCGACCTGCTCGTCAGGTGGCTCCTCAACCAATGTTCCGTCACGATCGACGAACAAAACCTTCATGACAAACTCCGGATAATTCGATCGTTCTGATCGGGCGTTCCAACGGTGATTCTGATCGCCTGACCAAGACCGCTCTTGCCGCGAAAGTCGCGCACGATAAGCCCGATTCCAGCGAGCCGCTCGAGAACTGCTTGGCCATCACGCGCTTCGACTAGGAGAAAGTTGGCTGCGCTCGGCCAAATACGCGTCAACCAGGGGCTCGTCGACAAGGCCAAACGGAGTCGCTCACGTTCGCGATTCAACAAGTCAACGCGCTCGCGGGTCACGGCGAGTGCCGGACCTTCCATGGCGATCGTTGCCAATCGCACGCTGTCGGTCGGCAGTGCATAGGGCGGAATAATCTTGCGCAACAACTGAATGACGGCACGATGGGCGATCACAGCGCCCACACGTAAGCCGGCGAGCCCGTGCGCCTTCGAGAGCGTTCGCAGCACGACGAGGTGGGCGTTATGCGGCAGAGACGAAATCCACGACGGCTCACTCGAGAATTCTGCGTACGCTTCATCCACGATGACGACCGCGCGACCACGTGCCGCTTCGATCACGGCTTCGATGTCGCCCCGCTGCAGGCTGTTACCCGTGGGGTTATTGGGTGAGCACAGCCAAATCAGCTTGATAGGCGCCGCAGCCGAGCCTTGTAGCGCAGAGCGAATCGCCGGCAGATCGAGCTGGAATTGGGACGTAAGCGGTATCGAAACCACCTGAGCGCCTTGAATGGCGGCCGCCACCGAATACATGCCGAAGGTCGGCGGACACACCAACACGGCATCGTGCCCGGCACGACAAAAGGCCCGTGTCAGCAGGTCGATCCCTTCATCGCTGCCGCGACCCACCAGTAGTTGATCTGCGGCGACGCCGTAATAGGTCGCCATGGCCGCGACGAGCCCCGCTGGCTGAGGCTCGGGGTAGTGGTGACGGGGCTCGCCATCATCACAGGAGAGCGGGGGCCAGGGTGACTCGTTAGCGTGGAGTCGCTCCAACTCCGGCCGCCACTGCGCGTGTTCATAGGCCTTGAGCGCGCGGATATCTTCGCGTGCCAGCGCCAATACGCCTTCGATGTCACTCATGACGTCAACGCCGCCAGACGCAGATCAACAGCAAGCGCATGCGCATCGAGACCCTCAATGCCGGCGAGCACGCTCGCCGTAGGCCCAAGATCGCGCAATCCATCCGGTGTCAGTTCCTGCACGGTGATGCGCTTGAGAAAATCGTGCACCGACAGTCCGCTATAGGCGCGGGCATAGCCGTAGGTTGGCAGCACATGGTTGGTACCTGAGCAATAGTCGCCCATCGGCTCGGGGCTCCATGGGCCTAAGAAAATCGAACCAGCCGAGGTGATCGACGGGAGATGCTGGCGCGCCTCGCGAACATGCAGTATCAAATGCTCCGGTGCGTAGTCATTGGAAATGTCGAATGCCCGCGAGAGCTCGTTCACCACGATCAAGCGACTGCGCGGTAAGGATTGCTCCAGAATGTCGCGACGCGATAAATGGGGTAGCAGCCCCAAGGCGCTCGCCCGAACGGCCTCTGCCAAATCTTTGGACGTGGTCAACAGAATGGCCTGCGAGAGCGGATCGTGCTCGGCCTGCGCCAGCAGATCCGCTGCAACGAAGCTGGGATTTGCGGACTCGTCGGCGATGACGAGCACCTCGGATGGTCCCGCGGGCAGATCGAGGGCTGCACCGGCGGCATCCTCAGCGACGATTTGCTTCGCAGCGGTCACCCACGCGGAGCCGGGCCCGACAATCTTGTCGACCTTCGGAATGGTCTCGGTTCCGTAGGCCATCGCCGCGATGGCTTGTGCACCGCCAACGGCGAATACCTCGGTGATACCGAGCAGTTGCGCGGTCGCCAGGATGGAGCGATGTATCGGCTTGCCACGGGCGGCCGGGGTGCAGAGCACGCGACGACGACATCCAGCAAGCTCGGCCGGTACGGCCGACATGATCAACGCCGATGGCAACGGAGCGGAGCCACCGGGGACGTATAAACCAACCGAGTCAATCGGGCGCACGATGCGCTCGCAGCGCACGCCGGGTGTGGTTTCGAGTGATAGCGGAGCGGGTAGTTGCGCGGCGTGAAAACGTCGCACGTTTTCTATCGCTCGTTCCAACGCCTGCCGCTCGACCGGCGCCAACGATGCCAACGCCGTCTCGAGATCCGCCGATGGGACGCGTAGCGACTCGGGTGCGCCACCATCGAAGCGTCGAGCATAGTCGAGCACGGCGGAGTCACCCTCGCGACGAACGCGCTCCACCGTTTCGCGAACGAGCGCAACAAGCTCAGCGCGTTCGGTCACGGCAGGACGGGCGAGGGCGCGGCGTCGCTCGGCTGCATCGAGTGCCGCGTAATCGAGGATCGGTAACATCATGCGAGCATCTTCTCGACGGGCAAGACGAGTAGTGCGCTAGCACCGGCCGCTTTTAGGCTCTCAAGTGTTTCCCAAAAAACGTTCTCGCGACACACCGCGTGCACCGCGACTCGATCCGGGTGCCCCTCTAGAGGGATGATCGTTGGCGACTCGCTGCCTGGCAGTAATTGACGAATCGCTGGCAGGGCGCTGCGAGGTGCGTGCAGCATGATGTATTTGCTCTCGCGCACCTGTTGAACACCATCAATGCGCATCAACAAACGCTCGACCCATTCGGTTTTGATCGGATCAATGGCCACCGGCGTGCGAATCAACACCACCTGACTCTCGAGCACGGTCTCGACCTCGCGTAAGCGATTCGCGAGCAGGGTGGAGCCCGTCGAGACGAGATCGCAGATCGCATCCGCTCGCCCTAAACGAGGCGCAATCTCAACGGCACCGGAGAGCGTGACGATATCCGCCTGAATGCCATGCTTCTTCAAAAATCGATCGAGTACGTAGGGGTAGGTCGTGGCAATGCGCTTACCCTGTAGCGAGGCGATACCGCTCCAGGCCATTTCTTCGGGAATCGCGATAGCGAGCCGACATCGGCCAAAATCCAAGGGACGCAATATAGTGAACTTAGGTTCATGACCTCGCGCGATCCACTCGAGGCGCTTCTCTTCGAGTACGTTGAGGCCGACAAGACCGAGATCACACACGTCCTCCTCGACGAGGTCAGGGATGTCGTCGTCGCGAACGAAGAGGAGGTCGAGTGGCATGTTCTCGCCGAAGCCGACGAGTTGATCTTTCCCGCGCGAAAACTTCAATCCACAACGCACCAACAAGTCAGTGGAGTGTTCCGTCAGGCGCCCGGACTTCTGCACGGCGAGCTTAAGGCGGTTAGGGTCGGCAGCGGACATCATCGATTCTCCTGCAAGCGTTGGCGGGCGAGTTCGTAACCGCCATTGCCGTCACCAACATACCGCGCAACTCGTGCGATCGTGGTGACACTGACGCCCGTGTGTTTATGGATCTCGCGATACGGCACGCCTCGCTCCAACCACTCGACGACGGCCCAACGATCGGACATGGCCTCGAGTTCGGCTGGCGTGCAGAGGTCGCGAAAGAACGCTCGGCACTCTTCGACGGACTGCAGAGTCAGAATCGCTTGGTAGAGGTTTTTCTCGGCGCGCGCTTCTTGGCGCGGCGAGACCGTCGGGTGGGGTTTCATGGGAGGCCGTTTGAATGTATTAACGTGTTAGTACAATAGAACAAAATGGCCGCCGACTCAACATCCGCCGCCTCATCGAGACCGGCAGAGGGACAGGCCCGACGAAGCCGGGGCAACCAACGGTGCCAACCACACCGTGAAGGTGCCAACTCCTGCCGCGACGACTCGGTTGCGGTCAGATGAGTGCCGACATGGCTCCGAGAGGAGATGGGTGTCGGTCCCCGCCTAGCGCGGGCACTCGTCGAGCGGGTTGATCGGTGACAGCGTAGCTACCGGAAAGCCACTCGAAATATGCCGTCAGAAACACAGTCCCTTACAGGCCGCGGCGCTGACGCGTCGTCTGCCGCTTGCGCGACGGACGCCGTCGTTCGAGAAGGCGTGCTCGCGGTAGACGGCCCATTCAAGTTACATCATGGCGCGGCACTGCCGTCTCTCGATATTGCCTGGCGTTGCGAGGGCGATCCGAACCAGCCCGTTGTGGTGGCCTTGGGCGGAATCTCGGCTCATCGTGTGGTGACCGAATGGTGGAGCACCGTGGTTGGGGCCGGCGGGCCAATTCCATCGGATCGCTATCAAATACTCTCGTTCGACTACCTAGGCGGTAGCGGCAGTACGACGGGACCCAAAGAGTCACTCGCGTTCCCCAGCATTTCGACGGTGGATCAAGCGGAGGTGCTGCGACTGCTGCTAGGCCAGCTCGGCATCGAGTCGATCCACGCGTTCGTTGGTGCATCTTACGGCGGCATGGTCGGGCTCGCCTTCGCCGAGCGTTACCCGCAGCGGGTGCAGCGCTTGATCATCTTGAGCGCCGCGCATCGAGCGCATCCGATGGCGACGGCGTGGCGCAGTGTGCAGCGTCGCATCATTAAACTCGGTGATCGGCTCGGTGACACGCGCTCGGCCCTGGCATTAGCAAGAGGCCTTGCGATGTCGACCTACCGAACACCGCAAGAATTTTTGCAGCGTTTCTCGGGTGAGCCGCAAATCACCGACGAGGGCGCCTTGTTCCCCGTCGAGACCTATCTGATGGCTCGCGGTGAGCAGTATGCCGCGCGATACGCGGCCGGGAGCTTTGTGTCGTTGTCGGAGTCGATCGATCTGCATCATATCGACCCGCGTCGTGTCTCAGTGCCGGTGTCCGCGTTGGCGGTCACGACCGATCAGCTCGTACCCATCAGCGATATGCGCGAACTCGCCGCGGCACTGCCACACTGCAAGCTCACGGAAATCGATTCGGTTTTCGGGCACGATGCGTTCTTGAAAGAGCCGCAACAGCTACGTCCATTTTTCGATCAAAGTTTAGGATGACCATGAAGCGCAAGACCCAAGCCAGTAGTGATCCGCGAACTCGCGCTGTCCGCGCTGGGCTCGAATCCGACCCCACCACAGGCGCGGTCGTGCCGCCGATCCATCTGAGTTCCACGTTCGCGTTTCCGAGCTTTGGCGTGAAAGGTCGCTACGACTATTCGCGATCCGGAAATCCGACGCGCGATCTGCTGGCCGAAGCCATCGCTGATCTTGAGGGCGGCGCGGGCGCCGTCGTGACCGGCTCAGGTATGGGCGCTATCGCACTCGTGGGACAAATCCTGAAGCAGGGCGCACGCATCATCGTTCCGCACGATTGCTACGGCGGCACATTCCGGTTGTTCACGGCATGGCAGCGCCGCGGCGATTTTCGAGTTGAGTTCGTTGACTTCGGTAATGACGCGGCTTGGCGCGCCGCTCTCAAAACGGCGGCCGATTTGGTGTGGATCGAGTCCCCCAGCAATCCATTACTGCGTATCACCGATATTCGAGAGGTCGTGCGCGTCGCGCACGCGGCCGGCGCGAAAGTGGCCGTTGATAACACCTTCCTGTCACCGGTACTGCAACAGCCACTGGCGTTGGGGGCGGATCTCGTCGTTCACTCGATGACCAAATATCTCAATGGTCATAGCGATGTGATTTCTGGCGCGGTCGTCGCTGCGACGGCGGAGGATGCGACACAGCTCGCTTGGTGGGCCAATGCCCTCGGCATGACCGGGACTGCGTTCGACAGTTTCTTGGTGTTGCGTGGGCTGCGCACCTTGCATGCTCGCATGACGATTCACGAGCACAATGCGAATGCGCTTGCGCGCTGGCTGCAAGGTCAATCTGGCGTGCGCCGTGTGCTTTACCCAGGGCTCACCGATCACCCGGGTCACGAGATCGCCCGAGCACAGCAGACGGGCTTTGGCGCGATCGTGACGATCGAGTTAGCAGGCGGGCTGGCGGCAGTCGAAAAATTCGTAGGCGAGCTGCAGTTGTTTTCTCTGGCCGAGTCGCTCGGCGGCGTCGAGAGCCTGATCGCACATCCGGCCACGATGACCCATGCGGCAATGGATCCCGCCGCAAGAGCGGCCGCCGGCTTGACGGACGGACTGCTCCGTCTTTCTGTGGGTATCGAGGCGGTCGAAGACCTGCGCGAGGATCTCGCGCAGGCGCTAGCGACTCTGCAGAGCTAAATCAGCGTCGACGAGTCGGTTTCAGACGAGCGCGGCCAGCACCGCGTCGCCCATCTCGCGCGTCGAGAGCGGCTTACTGTCTGGGGCTGCGATATCGGCGGTGCGTGCGCCCGCATCGAGCGCGCGACCCACTGCCTTCTCGATCGCCACAGCCTCGGCATCCAACCCGAGCGAGTGACGCAGCAGCATCGCGGCGCTCATGATCGTGCCGATGGGATTCGCAATGCCCTTGCCGGCGATATCGGGCGCAGAGCCATGGATGGGCTCGTAGAGACCCCGCTTGCCATCACCGAGCGCAGCGGATGGCAGCACACCCAAAGAACCTGCCAGCATCGCGCCCTCATCCGTGAGCACGTCGCCAAACAAGTTCTCCGTGAGGATGACGTCGAAGTCACGCGGATTTCGAATGAGCTGCATGGCGGCCGAATCGACCAACATGTGATCGATACTCACCGTCGGGAATTCTTCTCGAATCACGCGTTCACTGACGTTACGCCAGAGACGCGACGTTTCGAGTACGTTCGATTTGTCGATTTGCGTGATCTTGCAGCGTCGACGCGCGGCGAGGCGACCCGCCATTCGGGTCACGCGCTCGATCTCGGACACGGTGTAGGCGCATTCGTCGACCGCGCGATCACCCTCGCGCCACTTCTTGCCGAAGTAGATACCACCGGTGAGTTCACGTACGAAGAGCAGGTTCACACCGTCGATGATCTCGGCTTTGATCGGCGAGGCCGCTCGTAACGTCGGGTGCACCTTGATCGGGCGAAGGTTCGCGTAGACCCCGAGCTGAGAGCGCAAACGCAGCAGCGCCGGTTCCGGACGTACGGCGGCGTTCGGACCCCACTTAGGGCCGCCGATCGCGCCGAGCAATACGCCATCGGCCTCGAGACATCCGCGTAGCGTCTGTTCCGGCAGACCGTCACCAAACTGATCGATGGCGACACCACCGAAGGGGAGCTCCTCAAGCAGGAACTCGTGATGATGTTGTGCGGCAATCGCGCGCAGGACGCGCACTGCCTCCGCGATCACTTCGGGGCCGATACCGTCGCCCCCGAGCACGGCGATACGCGCCTTCATGCGCGGCGTCGCGCCTCGTAGGCCTTGATATCGCCATCCTTCGAGAGCAAGAAGCCGAGCTCATCGACGCCGTTCGTCAAGCAATAACGAGCAAAGCCATCGATGGGGAAGGTGACGCTGCGACCGTTCGGCAACTTGAGTGAGGAATTCGTCAAATCGATTTCCACCTCCGCGCCCGGGTTCTCGAGCAACCACGCGTGCGTTGCCTCATCCACGATGATCGGCAGCAAGCCGTTCTTCAAAGAATTGTTGCGGAAGATGTCAGCGATCTCGGTGCTGATAACCGCTTGGAAACCAAAATCGACCAAGGCCCAGGGCGCATGCTCGCGCGAGGAGCCACAGCCGATGTTGCGTCCCGCCACCAGGATGCGACATCCGGCGGCTTCCGGGCGATTAAGGATGAAGTCGGCCTTCGGCTGACCCGCAGCGTCGTACCGCCAATCGGCAAAGAGCTGCTTGCCGAGGCCTTCCTTCGTGGTGGTGGTCAGAAAACGTGCGGGCACGATCTGATCGGTGTCGATGTTGGTCGAGGGCATCACGACGGTGCGTGAGCGAATGAGGGTGATCGGATCCATGGCGGGCCTCAGCTGATGAACTCACGCGGGTCGGTGACACGGCCACGAATGGCCGACGCAGCGGCCGTCTCGGGACTGGCGAGCAAGGTGCGCGCCCCGATGCCCTGACGACCTTCGAAATTACGGTTGCTTGTGCTCACGGCGTATTCGCCCTTGGCAACCGTATCGCCATTCATGCCAAGACACATCGAGCAGCCCGACTCGCGCCACTCTGCACCGGCCTGTTTAAAGATCTCGTGCAAACCGAGCTCCTCGGCCTCGCGCTTGACCTCCTGCGATCCTGGCACGACCAGCATGTGCACGCCCTTAGCAACGCGTTGACCCTTCAGGACCTTCGCCGCCGCCTGCAGATCGCCCAGACGCCCGTTCGTGCAGCTACCGATGAACACCACATTGACGGGTGCGTCAGTTATCGGAGCGCCCGGGGTGAGCCCCATATATTTCATCGCCGCATCGAAGACGGCATCGCCACGTCGATCGGGAATCTGTCCGGAGATGGGCACCACCATGCCTGGATTGGTGCCGTAAGTAATCATGGGTTCGAGCGCCGATGCATCGATCTCGATGGTCTTGTCGAACGTGGCACCCGGATCGGTCGCCAAGGTGCGCCAGTAGGCAACGGCTTCGTCCCAGGCAGCGCCTTTCGGGGCGCGCGGCTTGTCCTTCAAATACGCGAAGGTCACTTCGTCCGGCGCAATCATGCCGGCACGCGCACCGGCTTCGATGGACATATTGCACACGGTCATCCGTTGCTCCATGTCCATGGCACGAATCGCTTCACCGCGATATTCGAAAACGTAACCCGTGCCGCCCGACACGCCGACCTTACCGATGATCGCGAGGATCAAATCTTTGGGCGTCACACCGGGACGCAAACGCCCGCTGACCTCGACTGCGAAGGTCTTCGGTTTTTTCTGCAGCAAACACTGCGTCGCCATGACGTGACCGACTTCGGTCGTACCGATACCGAAGGCGAGGGCGCCGAACGCACCATGCGTCGAGGTGTGACTGTCGCCACAGACGATGGTTTTGCCGGGCTGTGTGACCCCAAGCTCAGGGCCGATGATGTGAACGATGCCACGGCGCGCGTCCTGCAAGCCGAGCAACTCCACGCCGAATTCAGCGCAGTTCACTTCGAGCTGACGGATCTGCTTCGCAGCCGACTCGATGGAAATCGGTGCGCCGCCAAAGACCTGCTCGGTTCTCGTCGGGGTCGCGTGATCCATGGTGGCGAGCGTGAGATCCGGGCGACGAACCTTCAGGCCGCGTGATTTGAGTAGCGCAAACGCTTGAGGCGAGGTCACCTCGTGCGTCAAGTGGAGGTCGATGAATATCACCGCCGGTGTATCGGCCGTCTGAGGCACCACTTCGTGTGCAGCCCAGACTTTCTCGAACATAGTTTTCGGAGCGGACATGGACATCTTCTGCGATAGGGTGGAAAGAAAAGGGGTTGATGATGACTAAGCGCGTGCGACTCAGGCGGCCTGCGCTTTTTGCGACAGTTCGATTCGGTTGATGACTTCGAGGAAAGCGCGGGTCGCCGACTCCACGATATCGGTCGTGGCGCTGGAGCCGCGATAGCTACGGTCCTGGAAATTAACGTAGACGATGGCTTCACCCTGCGCATCCTCACCTTCGGAGAGACTGCGCAATTCGAACTTCTGCAGCGTCGGATTGACACCCGTGATGTCTTCAATGGCCTTAAAGGCGGCATCGACCGGACCGTCACCGCTCGCGCTGCGCTCTATGTGCCGGCCATCTTGGTGGCGCAAGCTCACGGTCGCGGTCGCGCTCTGCAGGCCCGAGGCGGTATTGAGCGACTCCAGCGTCCAAGGACCTTGATCCTGTCCTTCAGCTTTGAGCACCAGTGCTTCGATGTCGCCATCGAATAACTCTTTTTTCTTATCGGCGAGCGCCTTGAATTCCTCGAACACGCGCGCGAACTCGCTCTCATCGATATCGAAGCCGAGCTCCTTGATTCGCTCGCGCAAAGCGTGACGTCCACTGTGCTTACCCAAAACCAGCGCCGAACGACTGAGGCCGACATCTTGCGGACGCATGATTTCGTAGGTGCTTGCATGCTTGAGCATGCCGTGTTGATGAATGCCCGATTCGTGCGCAAACGCATTCTCGCCGACGATCGCTTTGTTGCGAGGTATCGGCATGCCCGTAATGCTCGAGACGAGGCGGGAGGCAGGATAGAGCTTCTGCGACTGGATATTGGTTCTTGCGTTGAAGAACGTCTCACGCGTGCGCAGCGCCATCACGACTTCTTCGAGCGAACAGTTTCCGGCGCGCTCACCGATACCGTTGATCGTGCATTCGATCTGGCGAGCACCTGCGACCACAGCCATCAAGCTGTTGGCGACCGCCATGCCGAGATCGTCATGACAATGCACGGACAGGCGCGCCCGATCGATATTGCTGACGTTCTTGCGCAGATAGCGGAACAGCTCGGCAAATTCGTGCGGCACCGTGTAGCCCACGGTGTCGGGGATGTTGACGGTCGTCGCGCCCGCGTCGATCACCGCTTCCACCACTTGGGCGAGGAACTCGAGTTCCGTACGCGAGGCATCCTCTGGCGAGAACTCCACGTCTTCGCAGTATTCGCGCGCGATCTTCACGCCCTCGACGGCGCTACGGATGATCTCTTCTTTCGCCATGTTGAGCTTGTATTGCCGATGAATCGCGCTCGTTGCGAGGAAGACGTGAATACGATGCTTGGGGGCAGGGCGCAGGGCGCGCGCCGCCTTCTCGATGTCATCGCGCGTGCAGCGCGCGAGACCACAAATAATCGGCCCCTCGACCTCGCGGGCGACGGAGTGAACAGACTCCCAGTCGCCGGGCGAGGCAGCGGGGAAACCGGCCTCGATGACATCGACGCCGAGGTCGGCTAGCGCCTTCGCCACGCGCAGCTTTTCCGGCTGCGTCATGCTGCAACCCGGGGCTTGCTCCCCATCGCGCAGCGTCGTGTCGAAGATCATTACCCGGTCGGCGTTCGATGTCATGGCAGGTTCTCCTATCAGCGACCTTGATCCAACCAAGGCATGCGAGCACGCAGCGCGTAACCCACTTTCTCGATCGGACGATTGAGGTCGTTCTTCAACATCTTGTCGTACTTCTTGCGGCCCGTGGCGTTCTCGCGAATCCATTGACGGGCGAACTTACCCTGTTGGATTTCTTTGAGAATCTTGCGCATCTCGGCCTTGGTCTTGCTTCCAGATGCCGCCTTCATGCAGCAGATCGACGATGAGCTTCAGCTCGTGCATGCACTCGAAGTAGGCCACTTCGGGTTGATAGCCAGCCTCGACCAGTGTCTCGAAGCCCTTGACGACGAGCTCGGTAGCGCCGCCACACAGTACGGCTTGTTCACCGAACAGATCCGTCTCGGTCTCCTCGGCGAAGGTGGTCTTGAGCACGCCACCGCGCGTGCCGCCAATGCCATCGGCGTAGGCCAACGCCTTGGCGAAGCCCTTGCGCGAAGCGTCTTGGAAAACGGCGATGAGCGAGGGCACACCGCGACCTTGCTCGTACTGACGACGGACGAGATCGCCCGGACCCTTCGGCGCAATCAAGACCACATCGAGATCTTTACGCGGTTTGATCTGCTTGAAGTGAATGTTGAAGCCGTGGGCGAAGAGCAGGGTGGCACCCTTCTTGACGTTGCCAATGACCGACTCGTAAACCGCCTTTTGCGCAAGATCAGGAGCCAGCATCGCGATGAGATCGGCGCCTTTGACGGCTTCGGCCGGCTCTGCGACGGGCAAGCGATCCTTTTTCGCCTTCTTCCAGCTATCGCCTTTGCGAACGCCGATGACGACGTCGTAGCCGCTGTCCTTCAAGTTGAGCGTCGACGTCCTTCTGCGAAAACAACTTCATCACATCACTCCCGTTTGCACTTGAATCGTGAACGAACAATAAAAAACCCCGCATCGGCGGTCGGCCGGTGCGGGGTTTGTCTGATCCTCCTCGGTCGCTGGATCTGGCCCTTGGGCTTCAGACCCCGACAGACAACCCGCACCGGCTGCGTAGGCTTAGCAGCGGCAATAGCCCGAGCGCGACCGCGTCGCCAACGGCAACGAACGAGTAGCGGTTCGAGAAATCAGTGCGGATCATGGGGCTAATGTCATCACAGCCACGGTTCGGGTGTCAATCGGGATAACATCCTGTCTATGGCCGTCTCCAACGCTAATTCCCGCCCAATTCGACTCGTCAGCGAGTCCTCTCTAACGGCATTCGTTGCTGCACAGAATGCGTCCGCCCGCGCACTTCTCGCCGCGCATGGCTTCAGCGCCGAACGCCATCGCGTGATTCTCCTACCGGACGAGGCCGGTGATCCGGCTGCAACGGTTGTGCTCGGCGTCGGCCCGTTGGAGTCGCTCGAGAGATTGCGCTGGTGGCACATCGCGGGTTTGCCCGACAAATTGCCTGCGGGCCGTTACCACTTCGCCGACGAGCTGCCAGAGGAGGCGCATTACCAATGCGAGCTCGGTTGGCGCTTTGGTGATTATCGCTACCTGCGTTATCGAGCGACGCCAACGAGTGCTCGCGCCCAACTCGATGCGCGCGGCGGCGCAGCCAGTGAGCGCGCCGAGCGCCGCTCGCTGGCCTGTCACCTAACACGCGATTTAATTAACACGCCGGCCAACGATATGGGGCCTGCCGAGCTCGAGACGGTCATGCGTGACCTGGCGACTCGCCATGGTGCCGAGTTCCACAGCGTCGTCGGCGACGATCTACTGGGGGCCAATTATCCGCTCGTGCATGCGGTCGGTCGCGCCAGCCATCGAGCACCCCGCATGCTCGAGTTGCGCTGGGGAGACGAACGGCATCCTCGGGTGACTCTGGTCGGTAAGGGCGTTTGCTTCGACTCGGGCGGACTCGATCTCAAGCCCGCGTCCGCCATGCTCCTCATGAAGAAAGATATGGGCGGGGCGGCCGTCGCACTCGGACTTGCCAAGACCTTGATGGATCGCTCGGCTCCGATTCGGCTTCGCGTGCTCATCCCGGCCGTCGAGAACGCCGTCGGGGGGAGTGCCTTTCGACCGGGCGATATCCTCCGCTCCCGTCGCGGGCTCACCGTTGAAATCGGTAATACGGATGCGGAGGGCAGACTGGTGCTGGCCGATGCCCTGACCGAGGCGCAAAGCGATCGCCCGGACTTGGTGATTGATTTCGCGACACTGACCGGTGCGGCGCGGGTCGCTTTGGGGCCGGAGTTGCCGGCGCTCTTCAGCAACGATCTCGCACTGTCACAAAAACTGCAGCAAATGGGTGAGCTCGAGGCGGATCCGGTGTGGCCGTTGCCGTTGTGGGATCCGTATGACGACGAGCTCAGCAGCCGAATCGCCGATTTGAATAACGTGTCGAGCTCGAGCTTCTCTGGTGCCATCTTCGGCGCGCTGTTTTTGCGCCGCTTCATCGAGGCCGGTACACCCTGGGTGCATTTCGACCTGTATGGCTGGAACGCCCGCGAGCGCCCAGGTCGACCCGTCGGCGCGGATGCGCAGGTGCTGCGACTGATGGATCGTTATCTCGCCGAGCGATTCGGCTGAAGCTCACACCGCCGCGATTTCACCTATCCCGCGTTTAAGCATTCACTTCACCTTAGAGGCTCTCATGAACCGTAAGCGTCCCTCGAAATCCCGTTCCGCAGAGCAGAAGGCAGACCCGCGACGTTGGTCACGGCTCGTCGTCGATGGGCCGAAGCAGACACCTTCGCGTGCCATGCTGCGAGCGGTTGGTTTCAAAGATGCCGATTTCAAAAAGCCGCAAATTGGTATCGCCTCGACGTGGGCCAATCTCACGCCGTGCAACATGCACATCAATGATTTGGCGAAAGAGGCCGAGGCGGGTGCTAATGCCGCCGGTGGCAAGGGCGTGCTGTTCAACACCATCACGGTATCGGATGGCATTTCGATGGGCTCACCGGGCATGCGCTATTCGCTCGTATCGCGTGAAGTGATCGCAGACTCGATCGAAACTGTGGCTGGTGCCGAGGGCTTCGACGGCATCGTCGCGATCGGCGGTTGCGACAAAAATATGCCAGGCTGCGCGATCGCGCTGGCGCGCCTCGATCGACCAGCGGTCTTCGTCTACGGCGGCACGATCCGTCCGGGCGCTAAACGACGCGACATCGTGTCGGTATTCGAGGCCGTTGGCGGTCATGCCGCCGGTAAAGTCAGCGACCGCGAGTTGCTGGAAGTGGAACGCACGGCGATTCCGGGACCCGGTAGTTGTGGCGGCATGTACACGGCCAACACGATGGCCTCGGCCATGGAAGCCTTGGGTATGTCGCTACCCGACAGCTCGGCGCAGGATGCCATCAGCCCGAACAAGCTCGTCGATTGCCGTCGCGCGGGCGAGGCGGTCGTTGCGTTGGTGAAAGCGGGCATCACGCCGAGACAGATCATGACGCGCAAAGCCTTCGAAAATGCCATCACGGTCACCATTGCGCTCGGCGGCTCGACCAACGCGGTGCTGCACATGCTGGCGATTGCCAAAGCAGCTCAAGTGAAGCTCACTCTCGATGACTTCACGCGTATCGGCAAGCGCGTTCCCGTGCTCGCTGATCTTCGCCCGAGTGGCAAGTACGCAATGTCGGAGTTGATCGCCATCGGCGGCATTCAACCTTTGATGAAGCGATTGCTGGATCGCGGTTTGTTACATGGTGATTGCATGACCGTCACAGGCAAAACGATGGCGGAAAATTTGCGTCACGTTGGCGATTACCCGAAAGATCAAAAAATCATTCAACCGTTCTCTGCTCCGATCAAGGCCGATAGTCACTTGGTCGTCATGTACGGCAACGTGGCGCCCGAAGGCGCAGTCGCCAAAATTTCAGGTAAAGAAGGCCTCGCATTCGAAGGGCGTGCGCGTGTGTTCGACGGTGAAGAAAAAGCAACCGCTGCAATCCTCGCCGGCAAGGTGAAGGCGGGCGATGTCGTAGTGATTCGCTACGAAGGCCCGCGAGGCGGACCAGGCATGCGCGAAATGTTGAGCCCAACGGGCGCAATCATGGGTCTAGGACTCGGTGATAAAGTCGCACTAATCACGGATGGTCGCTTCTCCGGTGGCAGCCATGGTTTCGTGGTCGGTCACATCTCGCCTGAGGCCGCGAACGGCGGACCCATTGCGCTGATCCGAAACGGCGATCGAATTCGCATCGACGCATTGAAGCGTCGTATCGATCTCGATGTGAGTGCAAGCGAACTCAAAGCGCGCGCTCGCACATGGAAATCGCCGAAGCCATACACCACGACAGGCGTGCTCGCGAAATACGCGCGTTCGGTTAGCAGCGCATCGGAAGGGGCGGTGACCGATTGATTCGACAACTCGAAATGAAGTTTCGATGAAAGTGGGTTGTCAGTGACGATTGCCGCGGTTACAGTTGGCCTCGGTTAGGGGGATACGCAAGGGATTGCACTGCATCTGGTTATGCCTGCTTCACAGCGGGTTATGCCGGTGACAGGGAAGTTCCATGACGCCCCCGGCTCATTCCGGCTACTGATGAAGACGGCGTCTCTCAAAGAAGCTGTCAACGGATGTGTACGGAGTGTGGGTTCTCCCGGTTGGCGCGTGCCCGAGTGGTGGGTGCCGATTGGGAGTCGACGGTTGCACGGGGTCGCGAAGCCAGTTAGTTTTGCGACCCGCAGTTTCGCAACCATTGAATAGCGACCACGAGAGAACATGGCCCGCTACGTAGAACAGAACAACTCACGCCGAATGGCCGTTTTTGCTGCCATCATCGGATTTCACTTGTTGTTGGTGTATGCCCTGGTGAGCGGTTTGGCTCGCAAGGTCGTAGAGGTGGTTGCGCCGCCTCTGGTCACCGACATCATCGAAGAGATCAAGCCGGAGGATAAGCCGCCACCGCCGCCTCCTCCGCAGATGGAGCGCCCACCGGTGCAGGTGCCGCCGCCGGATGTCGTCATCGACATTCCGATGGAGACGCAAACCACCGCGATCAGCAACGTGACCGACAAGCCGGCTCCGGCCGTCGTCGCGCCGCCTGCGCCGCGTGTCGTGATGGCGCCCGCGAAGATCGGTCGCATGCCGTCTAGCGAAGACTATTACCCGGCCGCGTCCAAGCGCGCTGAAGAGCAGGGCTCGGCGACGGTGCGTGTGTGTGTCGACGCCAAGGGCAAGTTGATCGGTGATCCGACGATCGCCCAGTCATCCGGATTCCCGCGCCTCGACGAAGGTGCGGTGAAGTTGGCTCGTGCCGGCCGCTACCAACCCGGTACGGCCAACGGCCAGCCGCAGGAGCAATCTTGCGTGTCCTTCCGTGTCAAGTTTGAGATCAAGTAAAGAGTTCACCCGCTGACCGTACGGCCTCGGAGCTCTCTGGGAACAGGGAGATTTCGTCGCCAAGGGCACTCTCATCATCATGGTCATCATGTCGCTGACGTCTTGGTACGTCATCATCATGAAGTTCATCGACCAACGTAAGCTTCTGGCCTCGGCCAAGCTTGCGGAACAGAAATTCTGGACGGCCGGTTCGGTAAACGAAGCCGTTGATCGCCTGCCGAAGGGTGACACCTTCCGCTCGATCGCTGAGGACGGCGTTCGCGCCCGTCAGCATCATGAGGGCCGCTTCAACGAGCGCGTTGATCTGCACGAGTGGATCACGTTGTCCCTGCAGCGCTCGATCGAGGGCATCAACATGAACCTCACCGGTGGTCTGCCGTGGCTCGCCACTGTCGGTTCGACGGCGCCGTTCGTCGGTCTGTTCGGAACGGTGTGGGGCATCTACCACGCGCTCGTGGCGATCGGCGTGTCCGGTCAGGCGAGCATCGATAAGGTCGCAGGTCCGGTCGGTGAGGCGCTCATCATGACCGCCATCGGCCTCGCGGTCGCCGTTCCGGCGGTTATGGGTTACAACTGGCTGATCCGTCGCAACAAGGAAGTGCAGGAGGAGCTCGCGAGCTTCACGAACGATCTGCACGCGTTCCTGGTCGGCGGCGCCCGTATCCCGATGCCGACTGCGGCTGCTCCGGCTGCCGCTGCTGCCAAGAAGTAATCGACGATAATCATTCTCGGGTGAAGGTCCGGGGTGCACCGCTAGGTGCATCCCGGGCTCCTGAGACAGACGAGGAAAACAGTCCATGGCGATGAGTGTCGGATCCGGCGACGAAGACGGTCTCAACAGCACGATCAATACGACCCCGCTCGTTGACGTCATGCTGGTGTTGCTCATCATCTTCCTCATCACGATTCCCGTGATCACGAAGACGGTTAAGGTGTCTCTGCCGAAGGCAGCCAACATCCCGACCGAAACGAAACCCGAGAACATCACCATTGCGGTCGATGCTCAGGGAAATATTTACTGGAACAACGAGCAGGTGTCCGGTCGTGACCAGCTCGTTGAGATGATCAAAGCCGAGGCGATCAAGGATCCGCAACCCGAGATCCACATCCGCGGCGACTCGAACTCGCGTTATGAAGATGTCGGTCGCGTTCTGTACTCGGTGCAGCGTGGTGGCATCGTCAAGGTTGGGTTCATCACTGAACCTGATCGCGGCATGCGCGGCTCGCGTTGATCGAACGTTTAGGAGTTCATAGTCATGGGAATGAATGTAGGCGGTAGCGACGAAGGCGCGATGTGTGACATCAACACGACGCCGCTCATCGACGTCATGCTGGTGTTGCTCATCATGTTCATCATCACGATTCCGGTGATGACGCATGCGGTGAAGCTCGACATGCCGCGACCCACGAACGCGCCACCGCCGCCGGTGCAGCCTGAAGTCATCGACATCGAAATCGACTTCGACGGCACGGTGCTCTGGAATGGCACGGTCGTAGATAACCTCGACAAGCTCGAGACCTTCTTCCGTCAGGAGTCGCAGAAAGATCCGCAGCCCGAGCTGCATATGCGCCCTGACAAGCGCGCCAAATACGACGTCGTCGCCAAGGTGCTCGCGTCCGCACAGCGCAACCGTATGAAGAAGATCGGCTTCGTCAACGTGGCGGAGTTCCAGGATTAAGGAAGTCGTTCAGTTTGACGCTGGTCTAGAAACATCCTCGCCGCATCCCTCTCAGGGTGCGGCGATTTTTTTTATGAGGAAAGTCATGAACAAGTCTGTCGCTCTGATTCCTGTCTTGTTGATTGCCGCCTTGGGTCTCGCACCTGCTGCTCATGCGCAGGCCGCAAAGAACAGCGCCGCCGCAGCGAAGACCTTGGCTGCCGCGCAAGCCGCCAGCAAGGCCAATCGTTGGGCAGAGTGCATCGCCAAGGCGCGCGAGGCACAAGGGGTCGCTGGCAAGAATGCCTATGACGACTTCATCTCGAACGAGCTCATCGGCTTCTGCGCCACGCGTTCGAACGACTTTGCCTCGGCGGTCAAAGCCTACGAGACGAACCTGGCGTCTTCATTCGTCGACGCGAAGGCATTGCCCGCGCGCAACAAGGCGATCTTGCAGCTTTACTACAGCATGAAGAGCTACCCGAAGGTGATCGAGTACGGTCAGAAGATGATCAAAGATGGTTCGGCGGATGCCGACACCTACCTGCTCGTCGCGCAAACCTACTACCAAACGGGCGACAGCAAGGCGACTCGCGATTTCGTGGGTAAGTGGATCGCCGATCAGGAGCGTCGTGGTCAGCGGCCGCGTGAGAACGCGATCCAGATGTACGTCACCGCCTGCATGAAGCTCAAGGACGAGGCGTGCACCGCCGCCGGCTTTGAGAAGCTCGTAACGTACTATCCGAATCCGGCCGGCTGGGCGAATCTCATGCAGTCCCTCTTCGGAAGCCGTAACGATGCCGCTGCCTACGGTGCCTACCGCTTGGCGATGGACGTCGGTGCCATGGGTGGAGCGTCGGACTACACGGAGATGGCTCAGCGCGCGATCGAGCTGAACATTCCGGCTGAGGCGCAGAAAACGCTCGAGGCCGCCTTCGCCAAGAAGGCATTCACTGAAAAGCGTGATATCGATCGCAACACCCGCTTGCTCAACGCCGCCAAGGAACGTGCTGCCGCCTCGAAGGCCGGTGTCGCGAAGCAGGAGCGTGATGCTGCCGCCGGCAAGAGTGGCGATGCGGATCTCGCCGTCGGTCAGGTGCATTTGAGCCTGGGCGACGCGGCCAGTGCCGTCAAAGCGATTCAGCGTGGTATCAGCAAAGGAAACGTAACGAACCCAGCCGAAGCCCAATTGGTGCTCGGCATTGCTCAACTGCGCGCGGGTAACAAGAGCGAAGCCGCCAAGGCTTTCAAGGCCGTCAAGGGTGACGCAGATCTCGAGCGCGTAGCCAAGCTCTGGGCGCTGCGCGCCAAGTAAGAGGTGAATTCCATGTCGATGCCTCGTAGACAACATTGGTTCCTCGCTGCCGCTGTTGCAGCGTTGTTTGTCCCAACCGCGTTCGCCCAAAAAGAGGCCGCCCAAAAGGCGCCCTCGATCAGTAAGGCGGTCGCCAAGCAGGTGAAAGCCGCTCAGGACGCGATCAAGAAAGAGAAGTGGGCCGATTGCGTTGCTGCGCTGCAATCGACAGAGGCTGTTGCTGACAAGCCGCCGTACGACGTGTTCGCCGTGGCCGAGTTGCTCGGCTTTTGTGCTGCCCGAAACGGTGACACCGCCGGTGCCGAAGCGGCCTTCTCAAAGGGTTTAGAGGCCGGCTTTTTGGATGATGCCAATCGTCTCATCCGTTACAAGCAACTGCTGCAGCTCAATTACAACTTGAAGGCGTATGAGCGCGCTGCGGGATTCGGCGAGCAGGCGATTGCGGCCGGCAACACCGAAGAACCGGTCGCGTTGCTAACCGCCCAGTCGTATTACCTACTCAACGACTTCAAGCGAACCACGGCTTTCATCGATAAGTGGCTTGCAGCCTTGCAGTCGCGGAACGAGAAGCCGGCGGAAATCGCCTTGCAGTTGTACGTGAGCTCGTGTTCGAAGCTCGACGATGACACCTGCATTCTGAAAGCCTTAGAGAAGCAGCTCGAATTCCATCCGCGACCGGAAACGCCCGGCAACATCACTCTGGTCTTGCTGCGCAACGCGTCCGAGGGCAACACCCTGAACGTGTTCCGTTATGCCTTCGAGGCGGGCGGCATGCGTCGCGGCGAGGACTACGCAGAGATGGCTCAGCTGTCGATCGAGAAGGGTCTTCCAGGCGAGGCATTAGCCGTCGTTGAAGCGGGCGTTGCTGCCAACGTTTTCAACACGCCTGCGCTCACGGACCTCAGCAAGCGTTTATTGGCATCGGCTAAGACGCAAGTGGCGGCAGATAAACCCACGCTGGCGAAGCAGGACAGCGATGCAGCCGCGCGCAAGAACGGCGAGATCGACGTGCGCATCGGTCAGGCCTATCTGAGCTACGGCGACTACGCCAAAGCCGTGACCACCATCGAGCGTGGTATCGCCAAGGGTGGCGTGCGTAATGCCAACGAGACTCAGCTGACGCTTGGCATCGCTCGTCTCAAGGCTGGAAACAAAGAAGGTGCTAAAGAGGCGTTTGCCGCCGTTCAGGGTGATCAAACGTTGAAGGATCTCGCTCGTCTCTGGACCCTGCGTACGCGCTGATCAACTCTCAACCGCGGCGACCGGGTCATCCTCGGCGCCGCGGTGATTTCCGCGCAGCACCTCGTCGAGCTCCGCGTGCACCGCACGCATCATTCGATCGACGAAGGCTTTTCGCCTCACGTCACGCTCACCAGCAGATTTCGCATCAGGCTTCCACTGGTCAATTTCGTTCGCTCGTAGCACCCGCTTCTTGGCGAGCACACGCTCGACTGCATCCAGTCGGTCGCGCGTGACGGACAGTTCCTCCATCAAGGTCACCGTCATCCACAACAACTTATCGATAGCGGGATCGCTGAAATACTGAGGTTTCTTGCCCTTGGCGACGCGGGCGATGCGCGGCGCAGGGGCGGTCGGTTTGGTGTTCGCAGCGGCGGACTTCGTAACGCGCTTTGCTTTTCGAGTAGCCATCAGACCACTCCAGCCTTACAGCCGACCAAGATCTTCCAGAAGAAGTGCTGCGTGTAATTCATTTGAGCGACATCCATCTTCGGTACGAATTCCTCGAGCGAACTCTCGTCTTGCGAAAACCCGGCCTTGGCTGCCTCGGCCACCAAGTCGATGCGTGTCATGTAACGACTGAAGGTCTCGTTATTGTTGTAGGACTCCCAGTTATGCATGAACTTCTCGATCGGAGTTCGTCCGCGCGGAATCTCAAGATGCAGCATCAATCCACCGGGCTTCAGCAATCGACGACACTCAGCCAGAATTCGCACGAGTGCGGACTTCGATGTCTCATGTAGCACGATGTGCGAAATGATGAGATCAAAACTCTCGTCAGCAAAATCGGTTTGCTCGGCATTCTGTTGACTGAAATGCACTCTCGCACCCAGCGCCTCGGCTCGCGCGTGCGCATAGCGCAATACAGGCGCGCCGACGTCGATGCCGTGAACTTCCGCCTTCGGAAACGCTTTCGCCCAGACCACAGTGCTATTACCGATCGCGCAGCCGAGATCGAGGATGCGCTTGGGCTGATGCGAGGGGTGACGTTCACGCAAAAAGGCGAGCAGCGTGTTACCCATCAAGTCGTTTTCAGACCCGAGTGCGCCGCCCATGTAAAGGTTGATGCCCTTGTCGTAGATGGCGCCAGCGGCCACATCGTCTGCCGTGAAGTCGGTGTGGTAACCGCCGGGTTGCAGGTGAATGTCGGCAGCGGCGTGGTAGCGCGGTAACGCCAGCGCGGGATTCAAGCGCAACGAACCGCGGCGGCGGCTCGAACCGCCTGCGCGTGACCGCTTGATCAAAGACTGCCATTCCCGCTCAGTCGGATCGATCACCGACTCCCAAAGCAGTTCCTGACTGCGACGCTGTAACGCACTCCAGAACTGGTAGTAGGGCTCGCGAGTCATCCACTCGCGAATCTCCTGTTCATCCCGAGGGGGCCGGCCACGCTCTGCTTCAAAGCGCGGCGCAACGCGCCTTTCGAACAGTTGGTAATTCCCGGGCATCACGCGCGCGGATAAGTGCGCGCGAAAAGCGCCGACAAAATCTTGGCGAGCTTGCTCGTCGTGCTGCGGTGTGGGTAACAGCGCGTGCTGCGTGAAAGCCTTCATGCTGATCGGTCTCCGTGTTGCGGATCGACCGATGGATGCTAACCCTTGTGTGTGCCGCGCGCGATGCGATCGTCGCGAAATTCACGGAATGGACGGAGCAGCCTTTGCGCCAATTCCGCACGCCGTAACTGCCTCTCAGCATCTACAGCATCCGTCGGTTTGTAGCCATCGATCTCGGCACGCGAGAGGCCCAAGCGCTCCTGCAGAATGCGCTCCAGCGTATCAATTCGATCGAAGGCGACGGCCAGTTCAGTGCCCAACGTTACGTAGCCGTCATAGAGCTGGTCGATCGCGGGATCCGCGAAGACCTGCGGTCGGTGACCCTTTGGGAACTCCGGCGGCGGATGGATCGGATCGGTCATCTTCAGGCCTCGATCAGCTCTATCCATTCGCCGGCCGGGCCCACGCAGACTCCCGCACGTCGACCGTAATAGGGCGCCTGCGGCAAGGTTCGCGGTGGCGCGAGCCACGTCAGATTGTCAGGCCATCGACTGACCGTGAACGACACCATCGAGATCGCCGGCGGAAGCTCGCCATCGAGAGCCTCACGAGGCAGTGTGCCCGGAGGCATGCGATCTGCCTCGATGAACGACTGGCCCTGCAGCGTCAGGGCGGCAAGGTCGTGACGCGCATCATCGGGCAGTCCATGCGCCTTAGAAATCACGGAGATGACCGAGGGAATAACGGGCGCCGGTGCTATGCCGAAATGCCGAGAGTAGAAGTCGTTGATCGAAGCGCAAGACTCACCGCCCAAGATCACGATAAAGACGCGATCCACATAATGCTTTGGATCTGGCGTGTCGAACTCCGGCAGCTTTTCTTTGAAGGAGGTGAGATAAATCGACTCCTTCGCGGGGCCAAGCGCCTGCATCGCCCGTATCTTGTCCGAGAAAGACAGGTCTGCGGGCGGTCCGATGATCTCAAAAGGGGAATCGGCGAGCCGTGCTGCGATACCGTCGGTGTCTTGCACCATGAACTCGGCGGCATTCCATCCCATGTGGCGAAACGCCACGTAGTCGTGGTTGGGGCGACTCTCGACGAAGCGCAGGCAGGTTTGCCCGTCGCCACCGGGGAGCATGAGCGCATAGCGACGCCCCGCGAGATTCGGCAAGTTCCAAAGTTCTGCTTGCGCGGCAGACAAGCGGCCGTGATCCACCAACTCGTACCCGAGATGCAGATGATATGAATCGATCATGTGCTGCAACTCGGGAGCAGCGATTGTCACGCAAGAAATCGGACCCAAGGTACTGCTCATCGAGAAAGGCTCCGCAAGTAATCCAGCACGTCGGCCAGGGACGCGACCTCGGCGTACTTGGCCTGCAAGTCGAAGAGATTAGACTCGTGCGGGCCTGGCGCGCGATCACCGACGGCCTCTCTCACCACGATGGGGATAAAACCGTGTTGGCAACAGTCGACCGTGCTCGCACGCACGCAGCCACTCGTCGAGAGGCCGGCGATGAGCACGGTGTCGACACCAAGCGCCGTCAGTGTCGAGGCGAGCGAGGTACCAAAGAACGCACTCGCGTACTGCTTCGAAATCACGGTCTCGCCAGCCACGGGCTCCAGACCCTCCGCAAACGCCGCGAGATCCGGGTGAGCCCCCGCTTCGAAACAGGCGAGTGCGGGTACTTTGCGGAAAAATACACCGCCATCACGTCCACCGGGTTGATAGACCACATTGGTGTGGATGATCGGTATGCCAGCCGATCGAGCACCGCTTAGAAGCTGTGCGCAGTCGGCGCGAGCTTGTTCGACCCCGGCATACAAGGGCGAACCTGGGACGAGGTAGGCGCGCACGAAGTCGATGACGAGCAAGGCCGGCCGACGCCCCGGCGCAAGACGTTGACCGAAGCCGCCGCGGGCGTAGTTCTCGTGCAGCGATTCGCCGGCGCCCATCAGATGACCTTCGCGTTGCGCAACTGCGCCAAACGCTCCGCCGTGTAACCGAGCAATTTCGCATACACCTCGTCGTTATGCTGGCCGAGCTCAGTGGGTGCGGGGCTACGAATGCTACCCGGCGTCTCGGAGAACTTCGGCACCGTATTTTGCATCTTGAGCTCGCCGAAGTAGGGGTGTTGCGTCGTCACGATCGCATCACGCGCCTTGAAGTGCGGATCGTCAAGCATCTCTGGCGCCCGGTAAATCTGGCCGGCTGGCACACCGTATTGATCCATCAGCTCCAACACCTGCTTGGTGTTCATGGTCGACGTCCATGCTTCGATCAAGCCGTCGAGCAATTTTTGATTGGTGCCACGGGCCTGGTGATTCACGAAGCGGGCATCTTTTGGCCACTCGTTCTGGCCCATCGCTTCGCAGAGCCGACCAAAGACGGTGTCCTGATTCGCCGCGATGAGAACCAGTCCATCGCTGGTCTTGTACACATTCGATGGCGCGACGTTGGGTAGGATGGCGCCAGTGCGCTCGCGGATGTATCCGGTCTTGTCGTACTCGGTGATCAAAGATTCCATCATGGCGAGCACCGCTTCGTAGAGCGCCGAATCCACCACCTGACCGCGACCGGTTTTCTCGCGATAGTGCAGCGCAGCGAGCGCACCCAAACAGGCGAAGGTGGCGGCGAGTTCATCGCCGATACTGATACCCATGCGCGAGGGTGGTGTTGATGGATCACCACAAACGTAACGCAAACCGCCCATCGCCTCGCCGACGGCACCGAAGCCCGCGCGGTGCGAGTACGGTCCGTTCTGACCGTAGCCCGAAACACGGATCATGATGAGCCGAGGGTTGATCTTGCTGAGCTCCTCGTAGCCGCAGTTCCACTTTTCCATCGTGCCCGGTCGGAAGTTCTCCAGGACGAAGTCCGCTTCCTTGACGAGCTCCTTCAAGACCCGCTGACCTTCCTCTTGACGCATGTCGAGCGTGATCGCTTTCTTGTTACGTGCAACGACCGGCCACCACAGCGACGGCTCACCCGCCTTCTGCCGACCCCAGACTCGCAGCGGATCGCCTTGACCCGGCGGTTCGATCTTGATGACTTCGGCGCCAAGGTCGCCGAGCAACTGACCGCAAAAAGGACCCGCTAACAACGTGCCCAACTCCAGCACGCGAAGATCGGAAAGAGGGCCACGCTTGAAATTCGGTTCGGCGGTCATGGTCGAAAACACCTCGGTTGACGAAGGACACGGTTGGGCAATAACGCCCCGGGGTTTGTACCGAGTGACGATTGTCCGGTCAAGAACGCATCGACCCTCACACACGGAGCGGGCAACGGGGTTAGAATGCTTGGGCCAGACGACAGCATGGAGGTTCGATGTCGCGCACGATCGAAATCGTCGAAGTGGGCCCACGCGATGGACTGCAGAGCGAGCCGGGCGTCATGCCGACGGCCGCCAAGATCGAGTTCATCGAGCGCCTCATCGATGCGGGGCTGCGTCGTCTCGAAGTCACTAGCTTCGTCAATCCCAAGAAGGTTCCACAGATGGCCGATGCGGAGCAGGTGCTCGCCGGCCTCAATAAGCGTCCCGACGTTCGCTATGTCGGTCTCGTGCTCAATCACAAGGGTTTCGAGCGGGCGGTTGCGGCGGGTTGCAACGAAATTGGCATGGCGGTCGTCGCGAGCGACACCTTCAACCGGCGCAATCAGGGCGTGGGCACCGAGGAATCCATCGCCGCATGGCTTGAGATCGCTAAGGCCGCGCATGCCGCGGGCGTTCGACCGCAAGTGACGGTATCAGCGGCTTTCGGTTGTCCCTTCGAGGGCGAGATCTCCGTTGATCGAGTCATCGAGGTCGCCAAGCGCGTGGCCGAAGCGAATCCGTATGAGGTCGCATTCGCCGATACGATCGGCGTCGGCGTTCCCTCGCAGGTCACCGAGATTCTCGGTCGTGCCCGCGAGGCGTTACCGGGTGTTCGTTTGCGTGCGCACTTTCACAACACCCGCAATACCGGACTCGCCAATGCGTACGCGGCCGTCGAGGCTGGCGTCTCCGCACTCGATTCGAGCGCGGGTGGCATCGGTGGTTGCCCCTTTGCGCCGGCTGCGACGGGCAATATTCCGACGGAAGATCTCGTCTACATGCTGCAGCGAATGGGCGTGTCGACAGGCATTGATCTCGAGAAGCTGCTCGCCACGGGCGAGTGGTTGCAACAAACTCTCGGTCGCAACGTGCCCGGCATGTTGCTCAAGGCCGGTGGTTTTCCGAAACCGTCCGCGCAAGCGGCTTGACCGTTCGTCGGTTGATGTCGAGCGTGGAACGGATTGCAGAGCATGGGGTGAGGTCGGATACTTCGGCCTCTTTGTTTCACCACGGATAGCGAGCCCAAGGGGGGCGCATGTCATATCGATTGGGTGTAGACGTCGGCGGCACGTTCACGGACCTGCTGCTAGTTCACGAGAAGTCGGGCCAAGTTTGGACCGCGAAGGTGCCCTCGACACCAGCCGATCAGTCGATCGGTGTGTTGAACGGTATCCAGAAGGTCTGCGAACGCGCGGGCATCGATCCGAAGCAGATCGATCACGTGATGCACGGAACGACCGTTGCCACCAACACCGTGCTCACGGGCACCGGTGCCAAGGTCGGCTTGGTCACGACCAAGGGCTACCGGCAGGTGCTGCAGATCGCACGCTCGTACGTGCCGGGCGGTCTCGGTGGCTGGATCATCTACAACAAGTCGCTGCCCATGGCGCCGCTCGCGTGCACCATCGAAGCCGATGAGCGCGTGAGCGCCAAAGGTGAAGTCGTGCGCAAGCTCGACGAGAAGGCGCTGCGTGCCAGCCTACGTTCGCTCAAAAAGCAGAACATCGAGGCGCTCACGATTTCTTTGATCAACTCGTTTGCGAATCCGTCGCACGAACAGCGCGTTCGCGAGATCGCCATCGAAGAGCTGCCCGGCATGCCGGTGTCGATCTCCTCGGATGTCGTCCCGGAAATGCAGGAGTACGAGCGTACCGTCACGACGGTCGCCAACTCCTACGTGCGCCCGCGCGTCGATCGCTACGTCAAGAATCTCAAGGCCAAGCTCGGTGAAGTCGCCGATAAGGTCAAGCTGCACATCCTGCGTTCCGACGGCGGTCTTGCCTCGGCGCAATCGGCCGCCGATTACCCGGTCAACCTCCTGATGTCAGGCCCAGCCGGTGGCGTCACCGGTGCGCTGTGGGTTGCGAAGCAGGCGGGCTTCCCGAACCTACTCACGGTGGACGTCGGTGGCACCTCCACGGACGTGGCGCTCATTCAGGGTGGTCAGCCCCGACTGCGTCGTGAGACCACGGTGGGCGACGTGACGGTGCGCGCCTCGTCGGTCGACATCCGCACGGTCGGTGCGGGCGGCGGCTCGATCGCTCACGTTCCCGAACTGACCAAGGCGCTGCGCGTGGGTCCGCAGTCGGCAGGTGCCGACCCGGGTCCAGCCGCCTACAACCGCGGAGGCACTGAGCCGACCGTGGCCGATGCCAACATCGTCCTTGGCTATCTGCCCGAAATGCAGAAGCTCGGTGGCGACATGGTGCTCCGTCGTGACCTCTCGCAGGTTGCCGTTAAGAAGGTTGGCGATGCACTCGGTCTGTCGGTCAAAGACGCCGCGCAGGGCATCTACAACATCGTCAACGAAAACATGGTGGGCGCACTGCGTCTCGTCTCGGTCGAGCAGGGCTACGATCCGCGTGACTACGCGCTGATCGCATTCGGTGGCGCGGGTCCAATTCACGCCAACGCGCTGTCGCGTTTGCTCGGTTCCTGGCCGTCGATCATCCCGCCGGGCCCGGGCGTGCTTTGTGCGCTCGGCGATGCCACGACCGCGGTGCGCGACGAGCGTGCTCGCACCTACGTGCGTCAGTTCTCGGAAACCTCGGCCAAAGAAATCGAGAAGATCCTCAAGGAACTCGCGAGCGATGCATCGAAGGGCATCGAAGCCGAAGGCGTCAAGAAGTCCGAGATGACCACGACGTACCAGGTCGATCTGCGTTATCACGGTCAGGGCTTGCGTCTGACGGTCGAAGTGGATCTGAAAGAGCTGCAGAAGAAAGGCTTGAAGGCGATCAGCGACAAGTTCGACGAAGAGCACAAGCGTCTCTTCACGTTCGCGTTGCCGCTCGAGCACGAGCTCGTCACGCTGCGCTCGGCAGTGCAGGGCCAAGGCATCAAGATCAAGCGTCAGCCGCTCAAGAGCGGCGGCTCGAATCCGAAGGCCGCCGTGGTCGGCAAGCAGAAGTCCTACATGGACGGCAAGGACGTGACGGCGATCGTCTACGATCGTGCCAAGCTGCAAGCCGGTAATAAGGTCGCAGGTCCTGCGATCGTCATGGAAATGGACTCGACGACGGTGATCCTGCCGAAGCACACCGGTCACGTCGACAAGTCCGGCTGCATCCTGATTTACCCCGACAACTACAAGGCGCCTAAGAAGGCCGCCTCGAAGAGGAAGTAATCCATGCCTGCAACAATCGTTCAGCGCAACAAGAAGCCTTTCAAGAAGGT
>JBDKJA010000043.1:0-17854 GCA_039796795.1 Pseudomonadota bacterium | reverse complement strand
AGATCGACTGCAACTGGAAAACCTACGTCGATAACTTTCTCGAGGGGTACCACGTGCCATTGGTGCATCCCTCGCTCAACGACATTCTCGACTATCGCTCTTATCGTACCGAGTTGGCGCCGTGGTATTCGCTGCAGTCTAGTCCGCTCGACAGCGCGCCGACGGCATACGGTAGTGGCGAGGCGCTGTACTACTTTATCTATCCAGCGACGATGCTAAACATCCTGCCGGATCGCCTGCAGACCAATCGGGTGATTCCGCTCGCGCCTGAGCGTTGTCGAGTCGTCTTCGATTTCTTTTATCCCGCTGAGTGGTCATCGGCCGAGCGATCTGCCAAGTTTGCGAGCGACAGCGAGTTTTCAGAGCGCGTTCAACAAGAAGACATCGCCATCTGCGTGGATGTTCAGCGCAATTTGGCCAGTGGCAGCTATGTTTCCGGTCGGTTTAACCCGAGACGAGAGCAAGGCTTGCATCACTTTCAGAGGCTTTGGCTCGGCGATGTATCCTAAGTGGCGCTACAAGAAAACGTCACCACCGTTCGGGCTGAGGCATTGTCCTTGATAGTGTCGAGCCGCATCGCTCGCTAAGAAAACGAAGCTGGGAGCAATGTCGTCGACTTCCGCTATACGGCCGAGCGGAATCGCCTTTCGAATTTCTTCAAGCACATCAGCGGGTACATCATCGAGAATCGGTGTCCGAGTCGCACCGGGTGCCACGCAGTTGATGGTGATGTCGCCTGCGCCAAGTTCGAGCGCAACGCTGCGGGTGAAGGAGAGTATCGCGCCCTTGGCTGCCGTGTACGCCGTGAATCCTGGCGCGCCCTTGTAGGCGAGTTGTGAGGCCGTATTGATGATGCGTCCGTAACCGCGCGCATACATCTGGGGCAGCACGGCACGTGTCATGAGAAAAGTGCCGCGCAGGTGCACGGCCAGTACGCGATCCCACACGGCGACATCGAGTTCGTGAACGGGCGCTGCCGCGGCGATACCCGCGTTGTTGACGAGGATATCGATCTGGCCGAATTCGGTGGTGGCACGATCTACCATCGACTGCACGGCGCCTTCGTCGGCGACGTCGGCTTCGATCACGAGAGCGCGACGTCCTAGGGCGCGGACCGCGCTGGCAACGTTCTCGGCTGCAGCAGCGTCTCGAGACGATGGGTGGTTGATGACGATATTGGCGCCGGCGGTCGCCATCGCGACTGCTACGCCTCGACCGATACCTGAACTGCTGCCGGTGATCAGGGCGATTCGATTGAGTAGTGCCATGATTTTAAAACCCCCGAAAGTCGACGAGTTCATCGAGGCTGATACGCGATCGAATGAACTGATTTACTGGGTTCAGGCGCTGTGGGAATCCCACTGCCATACCGCAATAGACCATCTCTGTTGGCGGCAATGCGAACCGCTCGGCTAGCTGCGGACGGAAGGAGGCCCAGGCTTCCTGCATGCAGCTGCCGAGTCCGCGTTCCTCGAGGAGTAATGCGACCGTTTGGATGAGCATCCCAAGATGCGCCCATTGACCGTGTGCGACGCGGCGATCGATTACGAAGAAAAGCCCGACCGGCGCGCCAAAGAATTCGAAATTCCGCGCGACGTGGCGTAGTCGAGCCGGCTTGTCTTCGCGCGGAATCCCCAGGGCGCGATACATGTCTTCCGCCAGAGTGTAGCGACGAGTACGCAGCGGCTCCCAGAGTTCCGGCGGATAGATCGGAAAATCATCTTCCGTCCTCCCGAATCCGGGTGTGGAGGATGCATTGCGTGCCATCTCGACGATGGCATCTCGCTCAGCGCCAGCGACCGCGATGATGCGCCAGGCTTGGATGTTGCTTCCCGAGGGCGCCCAGCGCGCGGCGTCGAGAATGTCGGCCAGAAGCGCGCGCGGTACTGGGTCCGGACGGAAGTCGCGGATGGAACGCCGCTGACGCACGGCATCGGAGACGTTCATCGGCAGAACTCCCGAGAAAATGGTGGAGGCGGCGGGAATCGAACCCGCGTCCGCAAGCCCTAGACTGCGCTACCCGAGGAGCAGGGAAGACGCTCAGCCAGCACACGGTGACTCTTAGCGGGACTGCCCCGTCGCACGGCAGCCCGCGATCCTATAAGCGCGTCCCCTGATTCGGTGTTATAGGCACCAGCGGCAACTGTAGTTTGCAGCAAAGTTTTACGAGGTTCACTGCACCTCGGCACGCCCCTGA
Source organism: Pseudomonadota bacterium (assembly GCA_039796795.1). Lineage (GTDB taxonomy): Bacteria > Pseudomonadota > Gammaproteobacteria > Steroidobacterales > Steroidobacteraceae > UBA964. The sequence continues at coordinate 15,657 of JBDKJA010000043.1, read as the reverse complement.
AGGTTCGCAACCCACGTCGAAGCCGGTCGCCCCCTTCAAGATACCCATAGAGTATAGACGAAACCGTCGCTTTCAAGTGCCGATCAAGATCGGCGTCCCGCGGGTGCCGCTCGTCCTACCGACGAGCGGCATCGCGTAGGGTGTTCGACAAACGCCCGATCAGTACGCGCGTGATGGCAAGAGCGATATTGGCATCCTCTTGAACCAGTTTGATGAAAACATCCTGTCTAATCGCGAGCATTCGGGTGTGGCTCTTGCAGCGAATCGAGGTGGTGCGTGGCTGCGACGCTAGCAGTGCCATTTCGCCAAATATTTGAGTGCTGCCGAGCGTAGCGAGTACGGTCTCGCCTTGGGGTTGTTGCAATACGACGTCGACTTCGCCCTCCAGAACGACATAAGCCCTATCGCCCGGATCCCCCTGTCTGAACACGTATTCGCCAGGCTCACAAGTCAGCCAGTCGCTCGTGAATGCGAGCAACTTCAGTTTGGCGCGATCGATCGAGGCGAAGAGTGGAATTTGCGACAGTACCTCCGCCGTTGCACCAAGGCCGGCGCGACTCGCCTGTGTCTCGGAAGATGGCGATACACTTTCCGTCAAAAGCTTGCGTTCAAACAGTCGCCCCTGTTTCAGTTCGAACAACACAGTGAATTCGCTGGTACGACTATCGTCCGGTTCGATGATGAAAAAGCTCGCCTCGCTCATGAACGATTTGATCTGTCTGATGATGGTTGACTGTCTGGATGGCTCGATCGCAGAAAACGCTTCTTTGGCGATCAGTAATGATGGGCGTTTGATTAACGCGCGAGCGAGAATCAACCGTTGTCGCTGTGAGGCTGTCAATCGGGCACCGCCGACGCCGATGTCGTAGTGCAAGCCAAGGTGGGCGATCCCTCTCGCCAGTCCGCAGGTCGTGGCGACCTGCCGGATGATTTCATCCACCTTGGCCAGTTGGTCGGGGTGAGCGGCCACCCATTTTCCGTAGGCCAGATTGTCGCGAATCGTCAGCGCGGTATTGATCGTTGAGGGATCAAAGAAGCTGATTTGTCCCTCCAGAGCTGCCGGCAGGCTGTCGCGGAACATTCGACGGGCTTGCACGATCCGATGACGAAATTCGCTATCGAATTCGCTGATCGGATGTTTGGCGGGGATCAGTTTCAGCGACAGTTGTAGAAGCTTCAAACGATCCGTACTTCCGAGCTCGCGTCGCAGTAGGCGCTCATAGTCGGGCATTTCGTTCGGACTGATGAAGTTGAAGCTTTGGAAGAACGTATCCGTTGGATCCAAGTCGCGGAACATTTCTAGCATCAATTCAGCGGTTTTTCGTCCTCGCTCAACCAGAGTCTCGGTGAGTCCTGCGCGATCGATGCATTGCAGAACGTGCGACTCGACTAGTTGCAGCTTCTCGTCGCTGATGGCGCCGAAAAGAATGTTCTCGAGAAGAGAGGTGTTTTCCACGAACCGCTCGGGATCGAACGACTCGATCGCGTCGGCCAGATGCGATTCGTCAAGCACGCGGCGCAGTTGTCGTCTCGCTGTCAACAGCAGGGAATGCGTGTTCTCGTCGAGTCCATCAGCGGTGCGTCGGATGCCCCAATCGAAGGCGTCTTGATCGAGCCCGGTGGTCTGCAGCACGGCGTCGATATGGGTTTCGAGACGCGTGGGTCTGTTATCTCCGAGCACGGAATAGTCGAGCCAGTCAGCATCAGGGTCCAGCGACGAATTGCCCGTCAATGCCGCCTCGCGCGCGTGGCGGGCGTCTTGCAACGTCTTCGACGGTTGTCGAGCCAACGGATAGAGCAGGCTATCGCGCAGTGTCCCTCTGCCGGGTGACGCATCGGGTCCCGCATAGGCAATGGTTCTGCCGATCACTCGATCCGAGAGAGCGGTGATCGTGGCATCGCCGAGGCGAGCTTCACCGGATGAGGGAGTCGTTTGTCGCTGCAAGACTCGAGCGAGTTCATCTCGACTGTTGCCGCTGCCGCCGATGAATGCGACGTGAGCGGGCAGCGGTAGTCGAAGGTTTGCGCCGTCAAGTGGTTTGGCCCCGTCGCCTGCGTCAACGACGACATTGCTCAAGAGCAGATAACTGTCTGTCAAAGCGGAACTCGGTGAATCGCCAACGATGACATTGCGATCCATCAGCGAAGGAGGGGTGAAAAACTCGCTCAGCTGCTGATACTTGACGCTCGAGTCTGCAGCCTTCTGGTAGTAGTCGATCAGATCTTTCCAGGGCGCGTACATATCTTTATGCGCGGCCAGAACGGCGACGAGTGAGCCCAAGCTGATCTCATCTTGGATCACCAGGTATCCGCCGATGGATAAGAAGAAAAACGGAGTCAGTTGCGAGAAAAATTGGTTCAGTACATTGATCGTGTATCGAAGCGTCGCGATTCGTACCCGGATGTCGAAAATGGTCTGCAGGCGTTTGCCGACGATGGCGAGTTCTAGTCTCGATGTGTCGTGGCCGTGGATTTCGGCCGCATTGGTGACGATGTGCTCGACGTTGTCAGAAACATGTCGAAGTTCCAGGGCGCGCCGGCGTTCGAGTTCGTTCAGTTGGTCTTGGATTCGGGGGATCAGATACAGCTGCAGCGGGTACAGGGCCAGTGCGGCCACGCCCATCATCCAATCCTGCATGAAGATGAACAGTAAAACGGTGAACAAAGTCCCCGCTGCGACGGTCGGAACCGTAAAGGCTTCCGACATGAATAGTCCGAGGGGCGAGGTTTCCGCAGCAACCATCGAGACGATTTGCCCGGATGATTGGGTTCGAAAGTCTTTGACAGGAAAACGAAGTAAGCGTTCGACCAGGTCGTAGCGTAGACGGCGTAGCAATCGGTCGCCAACACGATATCGATATGTCGAAGTCAGGAATTTGAATGCGCCGCCGATCAATACGAGTGCTAGGAACGCTGCACTCAGGGTTAATAAGAAAGGGATCTGATCGAGCGAAACGCCGAAAAATGGTTTGGGAAACTCGCCGTTGGCAGCGAGCGCCTCGTTGATGATGATTTTTGGCAGCTCGAACGAGTAGTAGAGGATCGGCATCCCCGCGAGCGACAGCAGTACGAGCGCGATTTGATCTCGTCTGCTGTGCCGCAGGATGAATCGATAGATACCCGAGTCCACGATAGACCGGTGTTTGTGTGGTTGCTCGACCGAAGTATCAACGAGTCGGCGACAAGGAAATCAGTGGGGCCATTCGCGCGGTGTCGCCACTTTGTAGCATCAACATCATGCTAAGTAGCGCGAACGTGGTACGCGAGTCCGGATCTTTCGATGGAATGTAAAACCATTGATCACGATAACGAACTTTAACCGCCGCATCTGCAGGCTTGCCTGTAGAGGTTTGCACGCGAAACAGATCGCCATCCCGATCGAACACGCCGCCATCCAAACGGCGTCGCTGCAGTACGCCTTCGCTCAAGTCGCCCGCGGGTGCTTCGACACCGTTGGATAGGAAGTAAAAGGACGAGTACAGCGAGCGTGTTGCCAGAAAGACGTAGGAATTGGGGTCTGGGCGATCGCCGATGCCAAGCTGAACACGGATCGGGCGCCCATCCGCTGGGAAGTTCATCAAGCGACAAGCTTCTCGGTAAGCCTCACTCGAAAGGGCGGCTGTGGTCGGAATCATCGCTAAAATATCGACGTTGTTATACGTCTCGAGTGCGAATGACAATTGATCGGCGCGTTGCAGCGTGCGCAGGTGATCAACCAAAGCACGGTAATCGCCGGCGCCGGCCGTGGTGTTCTTGAGGCCCGCAAATGAGTCGCCGGCGACGAGCAGAACGCGTTCGATGCTCCATCCGGACTGCAGCAACAAAGAAATCGTGCGCAGATCGATCGGGGTCAGGATCTGGCGAACGAATCGCTCGCCGGTATTCGGCGAATAGAAGACGAGCGGGGAGTCGCTATAACTTCCGCCCAAACCGCCGTTGTAAGAGTCCGGGCTACCGCCGCCAGGGAAGAAGCCCGAGAGGTTCAAGCTCGCGGATCGCGAAATCGAGCTCGAGACGGAGGCGACCTCGAGAAACATCACCGGGTCGTTGTAGCGCTGACGAACGATATTCAAAAGTAACTGTTCGCCGTCGGTCCGTTGAATCGCCGAGTTGAACTCCGTGCGCGACAGCTCAAGACCTCGAGGTCCGATCGAGACGCATCCAGCTAATAACAAGCTGGTACCAACGAGTGTGGCGATGGCGAATCGATTTTTGAGGCTGGCGTATTGCATAGGGGATCCGTGCGCGAGTCTGATTTTTATGAGGGATTGATCAACGGGGCCACGCGACAACGGGGATTGGGTTCCCCCAATCCCCGTTGTTATTCAGGCGAAAGCCTTAGCTGAAATTAGCCGCCGGGCGGCTGGTTCGGCGGCGGTGGCACCGAACCACCCGGAGGCGGCGGCGGACCGACCGGGCCACCTTGCGGCGGCTGCTTCGGTCCACTCATCGGTGGCATGACCGGCGGCTGCGGGGGCTTGGCACCGCCTTGGTTCGGCGCGCCCGACGGCGGCTGATTCGACGGCGGATTGTTGCCCTGCGGTGGGCTACCCGGCGGCGGTGGCACCGAACCACCCGGAGGCGGCGGCGGACCCACGGGGCTGCCCTGCGGTGGCTGCTTCGGGCCACTCATCGGCGGCATCATCGGAGGCTTCTGACCACCCTGGGGCTGACTGCCCGGCTGTGGTGGGGTCGGTGGGGTGGGCGGTGCCGGTGGCTGGGCCTGATCGGCAAAAGCGAGGCTTTGCGGTCCGGTGAGGTTAGCACCGGTTGCGAAAACCAACGCGGTTGCCGCAACAGCGACACCCAAGCGGATAGGTTTCATCAGGGAACTCCGTCGTGGTTGTTATTGGAGAACCTAATGGGTAACTCCATTTTGGAACGGAGTCAACGAAACGCAGGTGACATCGCCGTAAGGCGCGTGCGAGATAAAACTTGTGTGCGCCGCACGCACCTGCACGAGGTCAACCGCGTCGCAACAATCTCGCCTTGTCGCGCGACCAGTCGCGCTCTTTTTCCGTTTCGCGTTTGTCGTGCTGCTTCTTACCCTTGGCTAAACCGATACGAAGCTTCGCTTTACCACGCTGCCAATACAGCTCGAGCGGCACGATGGTGTATCCCTTACGCTCGACCGCGCCGATGAGATGAGCGATCTCGCTGTGCTTCATGAGCAGTTTGCGCGTGCGTATCGGGTCGGCGATGACATGCGTGGATGTCGTCTTCAGCGGATTGACGTGCGCGCCAATCCAGAACACTTCACCATCGCGCACGAACACGTGCGACTCGGTGATCTGCGCTTTGCCTGCGCGCAGTGCCTTGACCTCCCAACCCTCCAGAACGATACCGGCCTCGTAGCGCTCCTCGATGAAGTAGTCGAAGCGTGCACGACGGTTTTCGGCGATCGTTTTTGGTCCGTCGTTGGTATTCGCCTTGGTCTCGGTCTTCATGGTCACCAAGCATTCTATACAATGCTCCGATGCGCGAAGTCGTTCGTTCTGCCATGGTCGCGGTTTCGGCCGAAAAGCTCTACGAGCTCATCAACGATGTCGAGCGCTATCCCGAGTTCGTTCCCGGATGCCGAGTCGCTCGGGTCGAGGAGCGCGGTGAGGGCTATGTCGTCGCCACACTCGGCGTGCAGCGCAGCGCACTCAACACCGAATTCACGACTCGCAACGAGCTCGAGCCGGGTCGTCGTGTGACCATGCGTCTCGTGAAAGGGCCGTTCCGTTTCCTCGAAGGAGTTTGGGATATCGCGCCCATCGGCGACCAAGGTTGCTCGGTCACGCTTCGCCTTCGGTTCGAGTTTGCCAATCGATTGGCGGGTGCGATGTTCGCACCGCTTTTCGAGGAGACCGCCGCTTCGTTAGTTGATGCCTTCGTGCGTCGTTCGCGTCAGCCATGAAGTGTTTCTTCGCGTGCGCGCTAGCCGATTGGCAAGGGCAGTTAACGGTCGTTCTCGATTCGGGTGCCACCGTCGATGACCTTTTGAGCCAAGTGCGCGTCGAGCTCGAGCAGCGGCTCGCAACGGAGAATCAGGGCGCGAGCGAAGCATCTCCGCTTGATGAGGCTTGGTGGCGCAGTGCCCCGGTCGGTATTTTTGGAGAGCGTTGCGATCGGTCGCGTGTGCTCGTCGACGGTGATCGCGTCGAGATGTATGTCGCTTTGAAGGTGGATCCGAAGGCAGCGCGACGTGAGCGTGCGCAACCGCATCAAACGGAAAAAGGCCGCAATCCGCTGACGCGTAAACCCGGTCGTTGAGACTTCGGATTAGGGAGTCTTGGCGGGCGGACTCTCAGCCGCCGGCGTGCTAGCCGCCGGTGCTTCGGTGGCCGGAACTTCGGTCGGTGCCCCGACGTTCTCTATGCGGCTCACTTTGTCGTCCGTGAAGTAGATGGTCAGCCGTTGCTCTTCCGCTTTTTGCAGGCGACCGACTTTCAGGTAGTAGAGGTAGTCCCAGCGGTCGCGGTCGAATGCGTCGGGCAGCATAGGAGTGCCAAGAAGAAAGCGAACCTGCGCGCGTGTCATACCTTCCTTCACCTGCACGACCTGACGGGCGTCGAGGAAGTTGCCTTGCTGCACCGTCATTCGATAAACGCAGCCTGAAGTGAGCAGCGTGGCGAGCAGAGCCGCGAGTAAGGTCAGGCTCGGCAGGCGGGGACGAAAAACTGGAGCAGTTCGGTGGCGCTGTACCATAATCCATGCATTCTAACTCAACCCGTTGGGGCTCACGTGGAAAGCAAGGATCTACGCAAGGCTGGACTGAAGGTGACGTTGCCGCGCGTCAAGATTCTCGAAATCCTCGAGAACAGCGGCAATCGGCATCTGTCGGCTGAGGATATCTATCGACGGTTGGTCGACTCGCGCGAAGACATCGGGCTCGCAACCGTCTATCGCGTGCTAACCCAGTTCGAAGCGGCTGGGCTCGTCACCCGCCATCACTTCACTGATGGCATGGCGGTCTTCGAGCTCAACGAGGGGGCCCACCACGACCACATCAAGTGCGTTGATTGTGGACATGTCGAGGAATTCATCGATGAGGACATCGAGCGTCGGCAGCATGCCGTCGCCGAGCGTCACGGTTTTGAAATCACCGACCACGCGCTCGTGATTTACGGACACTGCCGGAAGACGAACTGCCCGCATCGCGCGAACGCGGCGGACTGACGCCGCCGCGCAGCATTTCCGCGGCGTGTTCACGCGCCGTGTCGGTGATGGTGACCCCGCCCAGCATTCGAGCGATTTCTTCGACACGCTCGGATCCTTGCAGTTCGCGGATGCCGGTATGGGTTTGTTTGCCGTCGCTCGCTTTGCGCACCTGCAGATGTTGAGTACCTAGCGCGGCCACCTGCGGCAGATGTGTGACGCAAAGTACCTGAGCGCTATGCGCAAGCGCGGCAAGTTCACGACCAACGATTTCGGCAACGGCGCCGCCCACACCGGAATCGACTTCATCGAACACCATGCAGGCGGCGGAGTTCGACTCGTTCGTCGTGCGGGCGGCGAGCGCCACCTGAACCGCGAGTGAGAGGCGTGACAGCTCACCGCCCGAGGCAACCTTGGCGAGGGGGCGGGGTGGCTGACCTGCGTTGGCCGAGACTTGAAATTCGACGGTCTCGCCACCGTGTTGTTGCGTTAAGTCAGGCGACGATGGCGAGTTCAGTGCGATACGAAATTCGCCGCCGACCATGCCGAGGCCCTGCATGCGTTGCGTGATGTCCTTGGCGAGCTCGGCTGCGCCTTTGCGACGTAACTTGCCGAGCTGCTCAGCCACCTTGCGCCATTCGGCGACAAGCCGGTCACGCTCGGCGGTCAACGAGCCGGAGTGTTGCTCCAACTTCTCGAGCCGCTCGAGCTCGGTGCCCATCTCGCTGAACACCGACGCCAATCCTTCTGGCGCGACCCGATGTTTTCGAGCGAGTGACTCTATGGTCGCGAGGCGCTGCTCGACGAGCTCCTGTCGGCCGGGGTCTGCTTCGAGTTTGTCGAGGTAACGCGTGAGATCGCCGGCCACATCGCGAAGACGGATCACCGATTCTTCGAGCGCAGGCAGGGTGTCGGCCAAGCTCGCATCGAGATGCGCAACCTGACGAATTTGATTCAGTGCACGAGCGGCGAGTGCATGGGCGTTGGACGACTCGTTGGCGTCGATCATCTCTAGCGCTACGCGTGCGGCGTCGGCGAGCTTTGCACCGTGCGTCAATCGGTGACGCTCTTCCATCAAAGAGGCTAGCTCGCCGTCTCGCAGCGCTAGCGATTCCCACTCGCCCAGTTGATGACGCAGCAGCTCAAGTCGCGCGTCGCGATCGCGTGCGGCGTTCAAAAGATCGTCGAGTGCCTGGTCAACTTTCACGCGCTCTCGATGCAGATCGCCGACCTTTTGGCAGAGCTGCGATGTGGCCGCGTAGGTGTCTAGTAAGTCGCGCTGCGCATTGGGGCGCATCAAAGATTGAAATTCGTGCTGGCCGTGGATGTCGGCGAGCCATTCGCCCGCTTGACGCAGTAATTGCACGGCGACGGTTTGACCGTTGAGATAGGCGCGGGATTTGCCATCGCGCTGAATGACCCGACGGACGACAAGCTCGTCGTCGATCTCGATGCTCTGCTCATCCAGCCACTCGCGTAAGGCCAGAGGTGCGCCGGTCATGTCGAAGGTGGCGGTGATCTCCGCTCGATCCGCGCCATGTCGAATCGCCTCCGCCCCAGCGCGACCGCCGATCGCGAGTTGCAGTGCATCGACCAGAATCGATTTACCCGCGCCGGTTTCACCCGTGAGCACCGTCAGGCCGCGACGAAGATCGAGTTCGACGCTCTCGATGATCGCGAAATCGCGGATGTGTAAGTGGCTCAGCATGATGGGCGCTCGTCAGCGGACAGCATCGAAACTGCGACGCCCCCAGTTGAGCTTGCTGCGCAGCAATCGGAAATAGTCATAACCGGCCGGATGCAGCAGTGTGACGCGCTGCGTGGCCGGTCGAATGGCGAGCGTGCCGCCCGGCGCCAAGCGCCCGAGCGCGTGTCCGTCGCAGGCGATTTCAGCGATGGAATCGGGGCGATCCAGCATCCGCACTTCGACGATGGATTTGGCGCCAACGACGATGGGTCGATCCGACAGGGTGTGCGGGCAGATCGGCGCAACGACGAGGACTTCGAGATCCGGATCCACGATTGGGCCGCCGCAAGAGAGCGCATAGGCCGTCGAGCCCGTCGCACTCGCCACGACGAGGCCATCGCCACCGTGCGCGTTGACGAAGCGACCATTGATCCAAGTTTCGTAATCGACGAGGCGACCGATCTGGCTCGTTTGCAGCACGATGTCGTTGAGTGCGAGACCGGTCTTACGTTGGCCATCGTGGGTGGTGAGCTCGGCCGCGAGCAGAGGGCGCGAGTCGCGCGCGCATCGTCCTTCGATCGCATCGTCTACCGAGGCCAGCATGTCTTCGGGCATCACGTCGGTGAGGAAGCCGAGCCGGCCGCGATTGACGCCGAGCAGAGGGGTGTCGGTGCGAGCGAAAAGCCCAGCGGCATGCAGCAAGGTGCCATCGCCGCCGATCGCGATGACGAGATCAGCGTCATCAGCGAGCATGTCGTCTGGGACGAAGCGAACCGCGAGATCGGGCAGACGCTCGGCCTCGGACTCGAGTGCGAGAACCTCGATTTGCCGTTCACTCAAATGACGAGCGAGCAGGGCGGCGCTTTCGGCGACGCGAGCATCGGCGAAGCGGGTGACGAGAGCGCAGCGACGGATTAACGACATGCGGAAGCACCGGGTAAAAGCTGCGCCGTTTTATCACGGACCTCGCGGCGGCACCAATTCGCAAAACGGGTCGCTTGACGGGATTCGTCATGGGTCGGTAGCGTTTTACCCATGGCCCACGATTACGACTCCCTGAACGACCGCGCCCAACAGCTCTTGAGGGTGCTCGTCGAGAGCTATATCCGGGATGGCCAGCCCGTCGGTTCACGCGCTTTGTCGCGCGATTCGGGGCTCAGTCTGTCATCGGCGACCATCCGTAATGTGATGGCCGATCTCGAGGAGCTCGGCTTCGTCGTCTCACCGCACACGTCGGCGGGGCGCATCCCGACCGATCGTGGATACCGCTTCTTCGTCGACACCTTGTTGCGATCGCGGCCGCTCGAGGGGCTGGCGGTCGATGAACTGCGTCAGCAGTTCGGCCCGAACCTCACGGGTGATCCGAAGGCGTTGGTGGCCAATGCGTCGCAGTTGCTCTCGAACGTGACACGGCTCGCGGGTGTGGTCACCGTGCCGCGCCCGAAGGTGGCCTCAATCACGCAGATCGAGTTCGTCGCCTTGTCAGAGAATCGCGTGCTGGTGGTGATGGTCTTCGATGATCGCGAGGTGCAGAACCGCATCATCCACCTGTCTCGGCATTACACGGGTGAGGAGCTTCGGCGCGCAGCGCAGTACCTTAACGAGCAGCTCGTGGGTCGTACTCCCGACGAGGCGCGGCGGGAGATTCTGCAGCAACTGCAGGACGCGCATTCGCATATGAACGCCTTGATGCTCGATGCGATCAGTGCAGCCCAGCAAGTGGTCGATCAGGCGCCGACGCCGACAGCGGGGCTTGAGTACATTGTCGCGGGTGAGACCAATCTGATGGGCGTAGCCCAGCTCTCGAGCGTTGAGAAGCTCAAGCGGCTCTTTGAGGCGTTTAACGAAAAGCGCGACTTTCTGCACTTGCTCGATCAGAGCTTGCATGCCGAGGGTGTGCAGATCTTCATCGGACAGGAGTCGGGCTATCAGGTGCTCGACGACTGCAGCATCGTCACGGCACCCTATAGCGGTGACGATGGCGTGATGGGTGTGATCGGGGTGATCGGCCCGACCCGCATGGCCTACGAGCGCGTCATTCCCATCGTCGACATGACGGCGCGGCTCTTAGGCTCCGCCTTGAATTCCCGCCGCTAGACCCCATCTAGCCCGTCAGGGAGTGGGTCGAATAGGGGCAGTCAAGAGCTGCCTTATTTTCTAATTTCCCATCGTAAATTATTGTTTTTCAAGGTGATATCTCATGAGTGAATCGCCAGAACAGGTGGCTGCAGCCAGCCCGGACATCGAGTCTTTGCGCGAAGAGCTCAACGTGACTCGAGCGTTGGTGGAACAGCTGAAGGACGAAAAGCTGCGGGTCCTTGCCGAGCTCGACAACATCCGCAAGCGCGCCCAGCGCGACGTTGAGCAGGCGCATCGCTACGCGCTCGAGAAGTTTGCGGGCGAGTTGTTGCCCGTGAAGGACAGCTTGGATTTGGGCGTCGAGAACGCCGGCAAGGCGGATGCGGCGGCGTTGGCAGAGGGCCAGGCGGCCACGGCCCGATTGCTCGCCAAGGCGATGGAGAAGGCCGGGATCATTGAGCTCAACCCCGTTGGTGAGCCTTTCGACGCCAACCTGCACGAGGCGATGGCAGCCCAGCCCTCGGATACGGCCGAGCCCAATTCGGTGCTCGCGGTCATCCAGCGCGGGTACACCCTGAACGGTCGATTGCTGCGCGCCGCGCGCGTCATCGTCGCGCGAGCCCCGGGTTGAATCCCGCACGAACACCCCCATTTAAAGCGGCATAACGGGCCGGTGGCCCCACGAAATCCGCAACGGAGCACACAACATGGCAAAAGTTATCGGCATCGATCTCGGCACGACGAACTCCTGCGTCGCCATCATGGACGGCGGCAAGCCTCGCGTGATCGAGAACAGCGAAGGCGATCGTACGACCCCCTCGGTTATCGCCTTCACCAAGGACGATGAGGTTCTGGTGGGTCAGTCGGCCAAGCGCCAAGCCGTCACGAATCCCTCAAACACGCTTTATGCCGTCAAGCGTCTGATCGGTCGTCGCTTCGACGAGAAGATCGTTCAGAAGGACATCGACATGGTCCCCTACAAGATCGTCAAGGCGGACAACGGCGATGCCTGGATCGAAGCGCAGGGCAAGAAGATGGCGCCGCCGGAGATCTCTGCGCGTGTGCTCATGAAGATGAAGAAGACCGCCGAGGAATTCCTCGGTGAGGAAGTGACCGAGGCCGTCGTCACGGTGCCGGCTTATTTCAACGACTCACAGCGTCAGGCCACGAAGGATGCTGGCCGCATCGCGGGTTTAAACGTCAAGCGCATCATCAACGAGCCGACTGCGGCTGCGCTCGCCTACGGTCTCGATAAAGACGGTGGCGATCGCAAGATCGCGGTGTACGACCTGGGTGGTGGCACGTTCGACGTGTCGATCATCGAGATCGCTGAGGTCGATGGTGAACGTCAGTTCGAAGTGCTCTCAACGAACGGCGATACGTTCTTAGGTGGTGAGGACTTCGATCTGCGAGTCATCAACCATCTCGCTGACGAGTTCCAGAAAGAGTCCGGCGTCGATGTGCGCAAGGACCCGCTCGCCATGCAGCGCCTCAAAGAAGCGGCCGAGAAAGCCAAGATCGAGCTCTCCTCGAGTCAGCAGACCGACATCAACCTGCCGTACATCACGATGGATGCGACGGGCCCCAAGCACTTGGCGGTGAAACTCACGCGTGCCAAGCTCGAGTCGCTGGTCGAAGATCTCGTCAAGCGCACGATCGAGCCCTGCAAGATCGCGCTGAAGGATGCCGGTCTGTCGGCGGCCGAGGTGTCCGAGGTCATTCTCGTCGGCGGCCAGACTCGTATGCCGCTGGTGCAGAAGTACGTCAAAGAATTCTTCGGTAAGGATCCGCGCAAGGACGTCAACCCGGACGAGGCGGTGGCCGTCGGTGCGGCGATCCAGGGTGGTGTGCTCGCGGGCGACGTGAAGGACGTGTTGCTCCTCGACGTAACACCGCTGTCGCTCGGTCTCGAGACCTTGGGTGGCGTGATGACCAAGCTCATCGAGAAGAACACCACGATCCCGACCAAGCACTCGCAAGTGTTCTCGACCGCCGAGGACAACCAGACCGCCGTGACGATTCACGTGTTGCAAGGCGAGCGTGAGCGCGCGCTCGATAACAAGTCACTCGGAAAGTTCGATCTCACGGACATCCCGGCAGCGCGTCGCGGCACGCCGCAAGTCGAAGTCACGTTCGACATCGACGCCAACGGCATCCTGAACGTGTCGGCCAAAGACAAGGCGACCGGTAAGGAGCAGCGCATCGTGATCAAAGCATCCTCAGGCCTCTCCGAGGATGAGATCAAGCGCATGGTGCGACGCGCAACAAAGCCGATGGCATGGTTCACTCGGTCGAGCAGACGCTCAAAGATTTGGGCGAGAAGGTCGCCACCGAAGAGCGCGTCAAGGTCGAGAACGCCCTGAATGACCTCAAGGCCGTCCTGAAGGACGACGACAAAGACAAGATCGAGAAGAAACTTGAAGCGCTGATGCAGGCTTCGAGCGCAATCGCCCAGCAGGCCTACGCGCAGCAATCCGGTGAGGGTGGCGACCAGGCGGGTGCGGCGGGTGGTGCCGAAGGCTCGGGCAAGGATCGTGGCGATGTGCTCGATGCCGAGTTCGAGGAAGTGAAGGACAAGGATCAGGATCGCAAGGCGTCCTGATCGGTCTTGGGCCGATCGAACTCACATGGCTAAACGCGACTACTACCAAATCCTCGACGTCGCCAAGGGTGCGTCGGAGGCCGACATCAAGAAGGCCTACCGACGCCTCGCGATGAAGTATCACCCCGATCGCAACCCGGGTGATGCCGAGGCTGAAGAGCGCTTCAAAGAGGCCAAAGAGGCCTACGAAGTGCTCTCAGACGCGCAGAAGCGTGCCGTCTACGACCAGCACGGTCACGATGGTATGGAGGCCATGCGTCAAGGTGGTGGCCCCGGCGGTGCCGGTTTCGGCGGGGCGGACTTCGGCGATATTTTTGGTGAGGTATTCGGCGATATCTTTGGTGGTGGTCGTCGTGGCGGTCGCTCGCAAGTTTTCCGTGGCGCGGATCTGCGTTACGAGCTGGAGCTCGATCTGTCGCAAGCCGTGTTTGGTTACACCACCGAGGTCGAGATTCCGCGCCTCATGGAATGCGAGACCTGTCATGGCAGCGGTTGTGCCAAGGGCTCGAGCCCCATCACGTGTGATCAATGTCAGGGAAGCGGCCAGATGCGGATCTCGCAGGGCTTCTTCCAATTGCAGCAGCCTTGCAACAAGTGCCGCGGAACCGGACGGGTCATCAAAAATCCGTGTGATACCTGTCTTGGGCAGGGTCGTGTCCGTCGAACGCGCAAGCTGTCGGTCAAGGTACCGGCGGGTGTGGCGACCGGAGATCGTATTCGCTTGGCCGGTGAAGGCGAGGCGGGCCGCAATGGGGGGCCACCGGGCGATCTGTACATCGAGATGAACGTCAAGCCGCACCCGATCTTCGAGCGCGAAGGTGACGATCTGTCTTGTGAAGTGCCCATCAGTTTTGCGACGGCGGTTCTCGGTGGTTCGGTGAATGTGCCGACACTCGAAGGGGAAGTCTCAATCAAGATTCCGGCCGAGACCCAATCGGGTCGTGTCTTCCGTTTGCGCGACAAGGGCGTGAAGCCCGTGCGCGGCGGCAGTCGAGGCGACCTGTTCTGCCGCGTTGTGGTAGAAACGCCGGTGAAACTGTCGTCCGAGCAGCGCGATTTGCTGCGCCGATTCGATGAGTCGCTGCGCGGTGATGGCGAGGGCCATACGCCGCGAGAAGAGGGCTTCTTCGAGGGCGTGAAACGCTTCTTCTCCGGCGGCAACTAAACCGCCAGGAGAATTCGTATGCGAGTGGTGATCGTCGGAGCCTCGGGCCGCATGGGGCTTGCCATCACGCGCGCTGCGCTCGAGATGGGTGATGTGATGTTCGTCGGTGCCATCGATCGTGAGGGCGCTGCTGCCGTGGGTCGTGATCTCGGCGAACTCGCGGGTTTGCCCACGATCGGCACCCGCGTCACTACCGATCTTGCGGCCGTGTTAACGGACGCCCAAGTGGTCATCGATTTCTCGTCCGCGAGCGCGACGCGCGGCAATCTCACCATTTGCGCGCATGCCGGTGTGCCCATCGTCGTCGGGACGACCGGTCTCGATGCCGACGTGTACAGCGCTGCGGATGCCGCGGCACAGCACATCCCGGTGCTGATCGCAGCGAACACCAGTCTCGGCGTCACGTTGCTACTGGAACTCGTGCGCCAAGCAGCGCGCTCGTTACCGGCCGACTTCGATATCGAAGTCGTCGAGGCGCATCACAGGCACAAGCAGGATGCCCCCTCCGGCACTGCGCTCGCTCTCGGTCAAGCCGCATCGGAGGGGCGTGGAACGGCCTTCCGACGCGATGCGGTACGCCACCATGCCGAGGGCGGCGCGCGCCCTGTCGGTGAGATCGGTTATGCGGTTGTGCGGGGCGGGGACGTGGTGGGTGATCACACGGTCGCCTTCTTGGGAGCCGGCGAGCGCGTGCTGCTGTCCCATCAGGCCACAGACCGGGCAATCTTTGCCCGAGGCGCCTTGCGGGCGGCGAAATTTTTGTTCGAACAGGTGCCTGGTCGGTATGAAATGGGCGATGTAATTAGTTTGAAAACAAAGACTTAGAAGATTCTCCCGGTGTTTCGTATCGGTGCGATTTCACCCCGAATCTCATGGACAGGATGGGGTCCGAAAACATAGAATTTCCTTCTAATCCGATAGCCGGGTTAGTCCTAGCAAGGCGGGAGACATTCGCGAGAGTGTCTCCCGTTTTGTCAATGC
>JBDKJA010000042.1:0-13562 GCA_039796795.1 Pseudomonadota bacterium | reverse complement strand
ACGATGGAACTGAAAGCGGGGACGAGATCCATTCCCGACAGCAGCAACAAAAATGTCAGGATCGCGATCGTCTGAAAATACAGAAAGATGAACGCCAGCACGGAGCCGACGATACGCTCGGGGATAACGTGGTTGCCGACTCTGATGGGAATGACTGCCGACGGATGAACGATTCGCTTCATTTCGCGAGACGCTTGTCGGAGGAGCATCAGCGTACGAAACATTTTGATACCGCCGCCTGTAGAGCCGGTGCTGCAGAGAATGCAAGACAAAAACAGCATCCACACGGGAGCGATGGCCGGCCAAAGATCCCAGTTTTGAGAGGCAAATCCCGTGGTTGTTGCCACGGATACCACGCTGAAGGCCGCATGCCGCAGCGACTCCAAGTAGGTGTCGTAAGTACCGTGAACGGCGAGCACGAGCGTAATTCCGATGATGCTGCTTGAGAGCACTACGAACACCGCCCTGACTTCGGGGTCTTTGAAGTAGGGACTGAGCGTGCGATAGCGAAGGGCAGTGAAATGGCGCGCGAAGTTTAAGGATGCTGTCACCATTAACACGATCAGCACAAACTCGATCAAGGCCGAGTCGAAATAACCAACACTGGAATCGCGCGTCGAAAAGCCGCCGAGGCCCATGGCTGAAAAGGTGTGACAAATGGCATCGAACCAGCTCATACCGGCGATCCGCAACGCGACGATGCCGGCTAAGGTGAGACTACCGTAGCTGATCCAAAGCGCTTTTGCTGTCTCAGTGATTCGCGGGGTGAGTTTCTCGTCCTTGATCGGGCCAGGCGTTTCCGCACGGTAGAGCGACATGCCGCCCACGCCGAGCATTGGCAATACCGCAACGGCCAACACGATGATGCCGATGCCGCCAAACCAGTGCAGCGCGTGCCGCCAAAGGTTGATAGAGGGTGGTAGCTTATCGAGGTTAGTCAGGACGGTCGAACCGGTTGTCGTCAATCCTGAAAGCGCTTCGAAGTAAGCGTCGGTGAAACTGATGTTTGGCAGCGCAGTGAGCAGTGGTAGTGACGCTGATGCTGACATCAAAACCCAGGCGAGGGTGACGAGGAGAAAACCGTCGCGCGCTTTCAGCTCGCGCTTGAAGGAGCGTGTCGCCCAGGCGATGAGCGAGCCGAAAATCAGATTGATCGAAGCAGCGGCGACATAGTGCCCCGCATAGCCATCTTGCATGACGATCGAGCACAACAAGGGTACGACGAACGTCACGGCGAAGAACGCCATCATCAAGCCGAGTACATGTGCGACTGCGAGCATTTGGACTTGGGAGCGTTCAGCGCCGGCCGGCTGTTTCGCCGAGGAAAAGTTTTTCGACCTGATCGACGTGACGACGATCGGTGATGAAGAGAATCACGTGATCGTCGGCCTGCACCACCGTGTCGTGATGAGCCATGATGACTTCATCGCCACGAACCACGCAGCCGATCCGAGCGCCTTCGGGCAGCACGATTTCTTCGATCTTTTTACCGACGACTCGCGAGCTGCGATCATCGCCATGGATGATGGCTTCGAGTGCTTCAGCCGCACCGCGCCGCAGCGAGTGGACTTGCACGACGTCACCTCGTCGTACGTGCGTCAGCAGCGAGCCGATCGTGATGGTTTGCGGCGAAATGGCGACGTCGATCGTGCCGCTTTGCACGATCTCGGCATACGAGGGCTTGTTGATCAGCGCCATGACTTTGGCTGCGCCCAAGCGTTTGGCGAGCATCGCCGAAAGAATGTTGGCTTCTTCGGAGTTGGTGAGCGCGCAAAAAACATCACAGCTGTCGATGTTCTCTTCGACCAGCAGCTCTTCGTCGGCCGCATCACCTTCGAGCACGATGGCGTTTTCGAGATTTTCCGATATCTTCCGGGCGCGCTTCGGATCACGCTCGATGACTTTAACTTGGTTGTTGTTTTTTTCGAGCTCTCGAGCAAGCGAGTAGCCGATATGGCCGCCACCGGCGATCACGACGCGCTTGACGGGCTTCTCTTCCTTGCGGATTTCCGCCATGAATCGGCGAATGTCGTTTTTGGCCGCAAGGAAAAACACCTCGTCGCCTTCTTCGATGATGGTGTCACCTTCGATCTGTAGGCTGCGACCATTGCGATAAATCGCGACGACTCGCGCTTCCGTATTTGGAATGTGTTCTCGCAAGCCGCGCAGCGCTTGTCCTACGAGCAACCCGCCCTTGCGCGCTCGCAAGCCGACAAGTCGAACTCGGCCGCCTGCGAAATCGAGAACCTGTAATGCGCCCGGATATCGGATGAGCCGCTCGACATACTCTGTAACGAGCTGCTCCGGGCTGATCCAAACATCCACCGACAGCGACTCGTCGCTGAAGAGTTTCGGGTGACGGGTGTATTCGGGTGAGCGAATACGGGCGATCTTGGTTGGCGTACGATAGAGCGTGTAAGCCACTTCGCAGGCCATCATGTTCACTTCGTCGGAGCTCGTGAGTGCGACGAGTATGTCGGCATCAGCGACGCCAGCAGCTTCTAGAACGGTGGGGTAGGAGGCATTACCGACAACGGTGCGGATATCGAGGCGATCTTGTAGGTCACGCAGGAGTTCGTCGTTGGTGTCGACGACCGTGACTTCGTTGGCCTCCTCGCGCGCGAGTTGATACGCGGCCGTGCGCCCGACCTGTCCGGCGCCGAGGATCACGATCTTCATAAGTCCGTATAGGTTACTCCCAAGCATCGGCACCGAACAGGCCGGAGCGGGTATGCTTGGTAGCCATGACATCCCCGGGGGCCGCGGCGCCGAGCCGCAACGAATTTGGGCGTGGCTGGAAAGTGCTGATTGCATCGTTGCTCGGCACGGCTTTCGGCGCATCACCACTGCCGTTCAATACGGTCGGCTTTTTCATCGATCCTCTGCAGCAAGAATTCGGTTGGACCCGTACCGAAATCAGCCTGGGTATCACCATTTACGGCGTGCTCGGTGCCTTGTTAGCGCCGGTTTTCGGTTGGCTGGCCGACCGCTTCGGGGTTCGGCAGGTGGCGCTCGCTTCGCTGACGACCTTCGCGCTCGTGTTCGCGTCGTTTTCCATCATCCCCGGCAACCTCTATTGGTATTACGCACTGTGGGTACTGATAGGCCTCTTCGGGATCGGTTCGACCCCGATCACTTGGTCGCGCGCGATCAATCTCTGGTTCTTCAAGCAACGCGGTCTCGCGCTGGGGCTGACCTTGGTCGGCACCAGCATTTCGGCGATGGCGTTGCCGATCATCACCACCTGGCTCATCAACGATTTCGGCTGGCGGGTGAGTTACGCCGCGCTCGCACTACTGCCACTCGGTATCGCGCTGCCGATCGGGTTGCTCTGGTTCCGTGAGCCAAAGCCAGAGGAGCGTCCGCCCGAGATTGCGGCAGCCGGTGCCGTGAGTCTTCCGGGTCGCAGTCTCAAGGAAGCCATGAGCGAACCACGTTTCTGGATTCTTTGGGCTTCGATTGCACTCGTGACCATCGCCTACTCGGGAGCACTCGTACATTTGCCTTCGATGCTCGGTGCGCGCGGTTTCGAGCGCACCGAGGCGGCGGCGGTGATGAGCGTATTCGGCTTATCGATTTTTGCCGGCCGCATCATCACGGGCTACTTGCTCGATAAATTCTGGGCACCGATCGTGACGCTGCCGATTCTATGTTTGCCAGCCTTGTCCTGCTGGATTCTGCTCGGCGATGGATCGCTCAGTTTCGCCGTCGCCATCTTGGCTGCTTTCCTGATGGGCTTCGCCTCAGGGGCGGAAACCGATCTCGTTGCTTATTTGGCGGGCCGCTACTTCGGCATGAAGAGTTACGGGCAGATCTACGGCGTGCTCTACATGGCTTTCGGCTTGTCGGCAGCCGTATCCGCCACGCTTTATGGTTGGGTGCGCGACACCACCGGCAGCTATGATCCGATTTTGATCGCTGCTGCGGTGATGTTCATCGCCGGCGCATTGTTGCTATTGCTGCTCGGGCCTTATCCGGATTTTGGTCGCGTGACCGAAGAGGAGCGAGGCGCTACCACTGCACCCAGCCCATCTGCCAAGTGAGCAGGATCACGCCGCCAAAAATAATGCGGTACCACGCGAACACGGCAAATGAGTGCTGACTGACGAAGCGAAGCAGGAAACGAATCGCCACCAAGGCGGCGAAAAACGCTACCACGCTGCTGATGATCAAAGAACGCGCTTCGTCGAGCGTGATGGGTTCGCGTGCATCGAGTAGCTTGTAGCCCGTGGCGGCGAACATCACGGGGATGGCGACGAAAAAGGAAAACTCGGCGGCCGTGCGACGATCAAGGCCCGTCAACAATCCACCTAAGATCGTGGCTGCAGACCGACTCGTGCCCGGCACGAGCGCGAGCATCTGAAACAAACCGACTCGAAAGGCATCCAGCGGACTGAGATCATCGAGTGATTTGACCCGTTCGACGTGCGGACGTCGTTCTGCCCAAAGAATCAGCACACCACCGACGACGAGCGCCATAGCTACTGGAACTGGCGCGAACAAGACGCTGCGTATCGTGTCTTCGAATGCGAGTCCGGCGATAGCGGCAGGCAGAAACGCGAGAAACAAACCGAGTACGAATCGACGCGAGGCATCACTCGTCGTCAGGGTCGTGGCGAGATTCCACAGTCTCACTCGATATTCGAAGCAGACGGCGAGGATGGCCGCGCCTTGAATCACGATCATCTGTCGAAAACCGACTTGGTCTTCGAGATCGAGCAGGGCGCGAGTGATGATCAGGTGCCCTGTGCTCGAGATCGGCAGAAATTCGGTGAAGCCCTCGACGAGCCCCAGAATGACATCAATGAGCCAATCAGCCATATATCGTCAAAGCCGCCTCAGTCCGGAATTTTTTGACCGCGGGTTTCGATGACCCAACCGAGGCACAACAAGCCAACGATCGGCACGAAGCCGACCAGAAACAGCGTATCGAGCACGACAGCCGAATTACCTGCACCCGCGGAGGCGACCGAGCCTACGAGGAAGGGGCCGCCCGCGGCGATCACTCGACCGATGTTGTACGTGAATCCCGAGCCTGTCGCGCGCAAACGGGTTGGGAATAGCTCCGGCAGATAGAACGTGAAGCTGCCGAAGATGCCGAACACGGTTAAGCCGATGAAGAAATACATGTAGAGACGTACTTGTGGCTCGAGATCGAGCCCATACGTGGTGAGTAAGGCGAGCGACGAGAAGCCAAGGTAGAGCGCGAACATTGGCTTGCGACCCCAGTGCTTTGCCAGCGGGATCGTGAGCAATGTGCCAAGCAGTCCACCGACGTTGAAGATCGCCGTGCCTTGGGTTTTCCACGATTCGATCAAGATACTGGTAGCGGTTTTATCGAGACCGAGTTGCAGGGCTTCGGCTTGCGCCAAATTGGCGACGACGACGGGGATGAACGCGTTACAGCTCCACCATGTGATCAAAGCCACGACTGCCACGATGAGGGCGCTGCGCGTACGCGGCCAAATTTCGGGCGCAAAGATTTCGCGCAAGCGAGGCGGTGGTGCAGTTGCGGCGGCCGTTTCCCAACGCTCTGGTTCCTTGACGAAGGTACGGATCCAGAACGCGAAGGCGGCGGGTATCAAACCGAAGATCAACACGTAACGCCACGAGACCTCGGGCACGTCGGCGAATAAGTGACCCGCGATCAGCGCGTTGACGCCGGTCGCGAGAAACAAACCGAAAGGCGCTGAGGTGTAGAGCACTGCACCGGCTTCGACTCGTTGGTCTTCCGGAACCGCTTCAGCGACCAACGCACAACCTGCTGCCCATTCGCCACCGATACCGAGGCTCGCGATGATGCGACAGACGATCAGTTGCTCGATACTGGTGACGAAGGCGCACAGTCCTGTGCCGACGGCATAGAGCACCATCGTGATCAGCAGAACTTTCTTACGCCCGTAGCGATCGGAAATGGGGCCGAAGAGCACGCCGCCGACGGCCCAGCCGACGAGAAAGATGGCCGTGATGAGGCCCGTCCAATACAACGTGGCCGTTCGCGCTTCGGGCGAGCCGATCGTCAGGCCGAGCAGGGTGGGGATGGCATTGGGTGCGACGTAGTTGAAGAGCAGACCGTCAAAGATGTCGAAGCCCCAGCCTAGCCATGCTGCGAACAGCACGATCCACTGATATCGAGTCAGTCGCAACATCGGGCCCCCTCCGATCGTTCGTCAGTTCATTTTGAGCGCAGCGTTGATGGCGTCGCGCAGTTCGAGTGTCGCACGCCGCGCGGCTACGGCGAAATCTTCTCCGGCACCGGCATAAATGATGCCTCGCGAGGAGTTGATGACGAGACCCGCACCGGCTGCAGTGCGCCCGCTGCGCACGGCCTTCTCGACATCGCCGCCTTGGGCGCCGACTCCCGGCACGAGAAAAGTCATCTCTCCGGTGCGCGCGCGGATATCGGCGAGTTCTTCAGGATAGGTCGCGCCGACGACGAGCAGACAATTACCGCGAGAATTCCACTCGCGTGCGACGGATTCGGCGACGATTTGATAAAGCTTACGACCATCGACCACGAGATCCTGGAATTCGCGTGCGCCGGCATTTGAGGTTCGACATAAAACGACGATGCCCTTGTCCGCATATTGCAGAAACGGTTCCGCCGAATCCCGACCCAGATAAGGATTGACCGTCACGGCATCCGCGCCGTAACGCTCGAATGCTTCCTTGGCATATTTTTCGGCCGTACTGCCGATATCGCCGCGTTTGGAGTCGAGGATGACGGGAACACCAGGGGCTCGCTCACGGATGTAACGAATCGTCTCGAGTAGAGCCTCTTCGGCACCAACGGCAGCGTAATGTGCGATCTGCGGCTTATAGGCACAGACGAGATCGGCCGTGGCATCGACGATGGCGCGATTGAAGGCCAAGATCGCATCGCTGCGTGAGCGCAGATGGACTGGGAAGCGTTCGATCTCTGGATCGAGACCGACACAGACTCGTGAGTCGTGTTGCGAGGTGGCCTGCGCCAGCAGCTCTTGGAAAGCAGAAGTCGTCATGGCGGCAAGTGTACCGCCGTTGTGCTCAGGCGGGTTCGAGGTTGGCGTACTGCAGCATCAGCCACTTGCTGCCAGCCGCTTCGAAATTGACCTGCACACGGGCGTGCGGTCCTTGTCCCTCGATATTGAGAATGACACCGGAGCCGAATTTGGCATGGCGCACACGGGCCCCGAGCTTGAGCCCCGGCGCGACAGGGTCTGCTTTGACGCCCGCTGCAGCCGGTGTACGACGAGGTGCAAAATCACTGCGCGAATAGTCATCGCGCGCTTGGAATCCGCTTGCGCCATAACTGCTTCGCCCTGCTTGCACGCGGGGCCGCACTTCTTCGAGCAATTCTTCCGGGATTTCGCGAATGAATCGCGAAGGCTGGCCATAGCTGTCGATGCCGTGTAGACGCCGCTGCTCGGCATAGGTGAGATAGAGCTGCTGCATGGCGCGTGTCGTACCGACATAGGCCAGACGTCGCTCTTCTTCCAGGCTATCGAGGTCATTCAGCGAACGTTGATGCGGGAATAGTCCGTCTTCGAGCCCCGCGAGGAAGACCACCGGGAATTCCAAGCCTTTAGCCGTGTGCAACGTCATCATCTGTATGCAGTCTTCCCAAGCCTCCGCCTGACCTTCGCCCGATTCGAGTACGGCGTGTGCCAGGAAAGACTCGAGTGGTGGCAGCTGCTCGCCTTCGACGCCCTCGGGCTCGAAGCCGCGCGCAGCCGAAACGAGTTCGAGCAGGTTCTCTGCGCGTGCTTCCCCGCGTTCGGCTTTTTCTTTGCGGTGATGTTCGAGTAGGCCGCTGGCGTTGATCACCTGATCGACGATTTCGTGCAGCGCCAATTCGCGTGTATCGGCAGCCAGGCGATCGATCAGTTGCAGGAAGCCTTGCAAAGAGGCCGCACCTTTGGCACCAAGACTGCCTTCCGCAATACAGCGCAGCGCGGCAGACCAGAGAGAACTGCCGTCGGCGCGAGCTCGCTCGCGTAGCGTATCGATGCTCTTAGCGCCGATGCCACGAGTCGGCAGATTGACGACACGCTCGAACGAGGTGTCATCGTTACGGTTCGAAACGAGCCGCAAATACGCCAGCGCGTCTTTGATTTCGGCGCGCTCGAAGAAGCGCAAACCACCGTAAACCTTGTATGGAATGCGTGCCGACAGGAATGCTTCTTCAAACACGCGCGATTGAGCGTTCGAGCGGTAGAGAATCGCGATGTCACGTCGATTGCCGCCGCGAGCAACCCAATCTTTGATTCGTTGCAGAACGAACTCGGCTTCGTCGCGTTCGTTGAATGCAGCATAAAGACGAATGGCTTCGCCTTTGCCGCCACTCGTCCAAAGGTTCTTACCGAGGCGCCCGCTGTTGTTGGCAATCAAGGCGTTGGCCGCTTCGAGAATGGTTCCCGTCGAGCGATAGTTTTGCTCGAGGCGAATCAACTTCGCTTGCGGGAAATCGCGACGGAAGGTTTGCAGATTTTCGACACGCGCACCGCGCCAACGATAAATCGACTGATCATCGTCGCCTACGGCGAAAGGCGCACCTTCCGAGCCGACCAACAGTTTGGTCCAAGCGTATTGAATGGTATTGGTGTCCTGGAACTCATCGACGAGAACGTGGCAAAACCGACGTCGATAATGCGCGAGTAATTCCGGTTGATCACGCCACAATTCGAAAGCGCGCAGCAGTAGTTCGGCAAAGTCGACGACGCCCGCGCGCTGGCAGGCTTCTTCGTAATCGCGATACAGCTGAATGAACTGACGGCGTGTCGGGTCGTTGCCGTCCTTCAACACCTTCGGCCGCATACCTTCATCTTTGTTTTGATTGATGAAGTACTGGATGTCGCGCGGCACCCAACGCGTATCGTCCAAATTCTGTGCTTTGAGAATTTTCTTGATCAACCGCAGTTGATCGTCACCATCGAGAATCTGGAAGGTTTGCGGCAAGTTGGCCTCACGCCAGTGCAGCCGCAACAAGCGGTGGGCAATGCCGTGAAAGGTACCAATCCAAAGTGCGGCGCCCGGCATACCGAGCAGAGATTCGATGCGCGCACGCATCTCGCCAGCAGCTTTGTTGGTGAAGGTCATCGCCATGATGCTGTGTGGCGAAGCGCCTTCGGCTTGAATCAACCAAGCGACTCGATGCGTGAGTACGCGCGTCTTGCCGCTACCGGCGCCTGCCAATACCAACACCGGGCCGATCGGTGCCGTGACGGCTTCGCGTTGAGCGTCGTTGAGCGGGTTGAGTATCGGCGAGAGGTCCATGCGGGGCGCGAATTCTAGCGGCTTTCGGTCGAGTTGAGTGTCTATACTTCGATCGAATCAGAGATTGATCCGGAGATCGACGTCGATGACAGCCGAGTTTCGCGCGAATGCGTATGCCTATGCCTTGTTGAGCGTGGCTGATCTGGCGACGGCCCTCGATTTATGGGTGGGTCGTTTCGGCATGCAAATCGTATCGCGTCGTGTCGGAGAGGATGCGGCTTGGGCAAGACGCTTGGGCGTTGCAGCCGAAGATATCGTCGATCAAGCTTTGCTCGTGACACCGGGTCGCGTTCAGGGCGGCATTCATCTGGTGCAATTTCGCCACCCAGGTCCGCCCGTGCGGGCGGGCGCAAGACCCACTGATCTCGTGCCGAAGAGCGTCGACATCGTCGTGCGTGACATTCAAGCGCGCCACGCCGAGTTACAGGCCGCCGGGTTTCGATTCCGCTCTCCGATCGGTCGATTCGAGACCGATGGTGTCGTCGTGCATGAGGTGCATCTACCGGGACCGGATGAGGTCAATCTCGTTTTCCTGGAAGAAGAAGGCAAAGCCGATCACGTCAGCCCCGAGGGTTATGGTGTGGCACCGCAGATCGTCGCCATTTCGCCCGACAACAAAGTCGAGAAAGCATTTTACGAACAGGTACTGCGACTCACCGAAACGTCTTACCACCGATTTGCAGGTCCCGAAGTGGAGCGCACCATCGGCTTGCCCGCAGGGGCTGGACTCGACATTCGTATCTTCGGCGATCCGACCTATACCTACGGTCGACTCGAGATCGTGCAATACGAGCGTGCCGAGAGTGCGAACCTGTATCCGAAGGCGTGTGCGCCGGCGCGTGGTCTGTTGGGCGTCAGTTTCGTCGTGCCGGATGTGGCTGCGGTCGTCTCGCGAGCCCAGCTCATCGGTGCGCGAGTCGATACACCGCAAAAATTGGATTGCATCCTAGGCTCGGTGCTGACGGCAACCGTATATTCACCGGCAGGTCTGCGTATCGATTTGTTGCAGGTCGATCACCACTGATTACGCAGTTCGCGTAAGCGCAAGAACACGCTACGTGCATCGGGATCGCTCTGGAGTTCGGGGAAGCGCTCGCGCAAGCGCGCGATGATTTCGGGTTCGCGCAAGCGGAAGAACACGTTGTGTCGTTTTTCGTCGCCGATCGTGAACACAGGGGCTAGCGCGCCTTGGCGTTCACCCAGTGATGTATAGAGCGATTTCGCCAGAGCGTTATTCGGCTCGCGATCGAGCGTGAAGGCGAGATTGCGTGCCAGATAGTCATGGCCCGGATAGACGAGCGTCGAGTCGGGCAGTTGCGCGAGCTGATTCACGAAGCTGTCATATAGCGAGGATGGATCGCCGCCGTTATGGCAGTTACCCGCTCCCGCATTGAACAAGGTGTCGCCGCAGATGAGGGCGGGGGGGACTGAAGCGCTCGCCCCTTGGAGCAGCAAGCAGACGTGTGAACGAGTATGCCCGGGCGTGTCGAGTACGCGAGCTTCGACCGTTCGACCGATACGTAGCACCAGTCCTGCACCAAGGCCGACGTCGATGTTCGGGATACGCCCGCCCGCAGCCGAATGCGCCAGCAGCTTCGCACCGGTCGCTGCCCGCATCCCTTCATTGCCACCGATATGGTCACCATGTTCGTGCGTGTTCAGGATGCTGCGGATCTCCCAACCGCGCTCACGTGCCACGGCAAGGCAGGCCTGCCAATCGAGAGGGTCGACGGCCATCGCTTCGCCGGTTTCTTCGCAGGCGATGAGGTAGTGGTAATTGCGCCACGCATTACCTGGCCAAACGCGCTCGATGATCATCTTTGCAAGTGAATTTTGACTAAAGCCTTTTTACAACACATAGGTTAGATTGCTCCTCGGGGGCTGGAGATCGTCATGTCGAACGAGACCGTTGCCATTTCGCCCCCTCAGGCGAGCATTAATCCTTACTCCTCACGGATCGCCTGGGAAGTCGCTAGAGCGGCTTGTGAGCGCGATCCGGGCGCGTTTCATGGTGACATCGCTTGTCGCGAATTGCACTGGTTCGACCCGACGCTCGGTAGTGCGGGTGCGTGGATCCGTTACGACGACACTGAAGCGCGCTGGCTCGGCTTCGACGCATCAAGCGGTGCGCGCATCGAGCCCAGTCTGTCGGCAAGTCATCGACCCTGGCATACCGCCCTTGATGCGAGTGAAGCGCCGTTCTATCGATGGTTCGATGGCGCACTGACCAACGCTTGCTTCAATGAAATTGATCGTCATGTGCTAGACGGTCACGGCGATGAAGCTGCATTGTGGTTCGAAGGTGATCGTTGGGATCAATCGCAGGCCGAGGGGCGTGGTGCACCGGTCGTTTCGTACAGCGTATCTCGCAAGGTCTTGCTGCTCGAAGTCGCCAAATGTGCGCTCGCGCTACGTGAGCTTGGGCTCGGCATCGGTGATCGTATCGCGATCAACATGCCCAATATTCCCGAGCAATTATTTTGGACCGAGGCCTGTAAGCGCCTCGGTATCGTGTATACGCCCGTGTTCGGTGGATTCAGCGACAAAACACTGTCTGATCGAATCCACAACGCTGGTGCACGTGTCGTCATCACCGCCGATGGCGGTTATCGCAATGCGCAGATCGTCGCTTTCAAAGAAGCGTATACCGATCCTGCTCTCGATGGTTATGTGCCGGCAGAAACCGTCGTCGAGATCGTCGAACGCACCCTTTCAGAGATGGATGTGCCGCGCGAGCAGGCGCAAGCCATTCTCGAAGGTGCAAAAGCGGCTGTCGCCAATGAGATCACGCTCGAACGCTCGGATGTGATGCGCGGAGTCGGTCGCGCGATTGAGAGCATCGGTGGATTGTCTTCAGCGGATGCGAGTCGTATTCGAACGGCCATTGCTTCCGCGTTGGTGGCCACACCGCCTCGTGTTGATATCGTCGTGGTGGTTCGTCACGCGGGGCAGGCTGATCTGTTGTGGCGCCCTGAGCGTGATCGTTGGGCGCACGAGCTGACGGATCGCGCTGAAGCGTCCATCTTGGCGTCGGCACGCGCTGCAGGCCATCGAGTCGATTCGATCGCTGCTTTGATGGCTTTGCCCGATCCGCAATTCGTCGCCGCGATCTGGACCGCGAGCAAGCCCGTACCGCTCGATGCGGAATTCCCGATGTTTTTCATATACACCTCGGGATCCACGGGTAAGCCCAAAGGAGTCGTACACGTTCACGGCGGTTATTTAAGCGGTGTGGCACACACCATGCGAGTGGCCTTCGATGCGCGCGCAGGTGACGTCATGTACGTGGTGGCCGATCCCGGCTGGATCACGGGGCAGAGCTACATGATCGCCGGTGCGCTCGTGACTCGCGTGACGACGGTGATCGCTGAAGGCGCACCGGTTTTCCCGAGCGCCGGGCGATTTGCCAGCATCATCGAGCGCCTGAAGGTGAACATCTTCAAAGCCGGCGTTACCTTTTTGAAGACGGTGATGACCGATCCGCAGAACGTCGAGGACGTGCGCGCCTATTCGCGTGCGTCGTTGCGGGTCGCCACATTCTGTGCCGAACCGACATCACCCGTGGTGCAACAGTTCGGCATGGAACTCGTGACGCCGTGGTACATCAACTCTTATTGGGCTACCGAGCACGGCGGTATCGTCTGGACGCATCTCTACGGCAACGGCGATTTTCCGCTGCGCGCCGATGCGCATACCTATCCTCTGCCCTGGGTGATGGGGGATGTCTGGATCGCCGACAGCGAACCCGACTCTGCAGGGCAAGTCGTTGCGCGCCCCGCTCTGATCGGGGAGAAGGGCGAGATCATCATTTCGGCGCCGTATCCTTATCTTTGTCGCACCATCTGGGGCGATGCGGCCGGCTTCAAAGTCGACGGTGCGCGAATCGCACGACAATGGCGTGGTGACATCGATCGATATCGCAGCACCTATTGGTCGCGTTGGCGCGAGCGACTCGCCTATACGCAAGGTGATTTCGCCGTAAAGCATGTCGATGGCGGCTTTTCTTTGCACGGTCGCTCCGATGATGTCATCAACGTGTCGGGGCATCGCCTCGGCACCGAAGAAATCGAAGGCGCCATCCTGCGTGATAAGCAGATCAATCCGGATTCGCCCGTCGGCAACGTGATTGTCGTCGGCGCGCCCCACGCGCAGAAAGGTTTGACACCATTGGCTTTTGTGCGCCCCGCTGCAGGACGTAAGCTGACAGCGGAAGACCGACGTCGCCTCATCGACATCGTTCGACAGGAAAAGGGTCAAGTCGCCATTCCGGAAGACTTCATCGAAGTCAGCCAATTCCCGGAGACGCG
>JBDKJA010000041.1:0-13600 GCA_039796795.1 Pseudomonadota bacterium | reverse complement strand
CGCGGATGCCGCGCTCATCTTGCGCGATGCCGGATTCTCGGGAGTCGAGATCTCCGCAGGTCACGGTCATTTGTTCCATCAGTTTTTAGCGGCTCGCTCAAACATCCGTCGTGATCGCTTCGGCGGTGATCTCGAGGGGCGAGCGCGCTTGCTGACCGAGTTGTGTTCAGCGCTGCGTGCACGCTGCGGCGATGAGTTTTTGATCGGCGTGAAATTGCCAGGCGAGGATGGGATGCCAGATGGCATCGATCTCGATACCGCCGCAGCCATCACCCGTCTGATCCATGCGACCGGTGTGGCCGACTATCTCACCTGGTGTTGGGGTGCGCATTCGCACACGCTCGATTGGCATCTACCCGATCTGCATGGGCCGCGCTCGCCGTACATCGACAAGATTGCGACATTGGCCAAAGAGGCGCCCGGGACGGCGATCGGTGCACTCGGGCTGATCACCGACCCCAATGAGGGTGAGCGCTTCGTGCGTGACGGTTTAGCCGATCTCGTCATGCTCGGCCGACCACTCGTCACCGATCCGGCGTGGGGTATTAAAGCGGAACAAGGTCGTGAAGCGGCAATTCGCTACTGCGTCTCCTGTAATACCTGTTGGGGTGCGATCGTCGGCGGCAGCACGATCTCGTGCGATAACAATCCGCGCGTCGGTGCTGACGATGAAACCGATTGGCAGCCGACACGCGTTGCTAAGCCGCGACGCATCGTGGTCGTAGGTGCAGGTCCCGCGGGTATGGAGGCGGCATGGGTTGCCGCAGCGCGTGGCCACGACGTGTTGGTGTTCGCAGCGAGTTCCGATGTGGGCGGCAAAACCCGTCTGCATTCGCTACTGCCAGGCGCCGAGAATCTCAGCAGCGTCTACGACTACCAACGATTGCGTGCCGATGAGTTCGGCGTGAAGTTTCACTTCGATCAACGCGCGAGCGCGGACGAAGTGCTAGCGCTACAGCCCGATGCCGTCATCCTCGCTTGCGGATCAACGCCGGCTTGGCCGCAGTGGTTGCCAGAAGAGTATCGCGATCCCGATTTTTTCCCGGATGTGCGCGCGGCAGCGGCGCGATTCGCTCTGCGCCGTACGCGCGAGTCCGGCACGGCGGTCATCTACGATCAAGATCACACGGCTTTCACCTATGCGACCGCGCAGTTGCTCGCGCAGCGATACGACCGTGTCGTCATCGTAACAACGCGTGAGGGTGTGGCGGCCGAGGAGCCGCTCGTCAATCGGCAGGGTATTCATCGACGTCTGCCGGCACTGGGCATCGAAGTTCAAAATTGGTGTGAGCCGGTTTTCGATGAAGGTTTATTCGAGGGTCGCATGACACTGCGCCCCGTGCATGCTGGACCCATGCGATACATCGATGACGTCGCTTTGGTCACGCATGCGACACCGCGTCTGCCAAACGACGAATTGCTTGCGCCGCTGCGAGCGGCGGGTGTCGAGTTGATACAGGTGGGTGATTGTCACGCACCGCGTTCTTTGTTGATTGCCACAGGCGAGGGCTATCGCGCCGGTATGGGGGTTTGACGAGCATGAGTACGGAAACTGAGAAGCCGTGGCCGAATCGTGCCTACGCTTGGTATGTCGTTGCGTTGTTGGTCATCTCGTATGCGAGCGGCGTCGTTGATCGCATCGTGATCGGTCTGCTAGTGAAACCGATCAAAGAAGATCTGAATTTGAGTGATACCGAAATCGGCATCATCCAAGGCTTGGCTTTTGCGCTCTTTTATAGCCTCTTCACATTACCCATTGGATTCCTCGTCGATCGTTGGAGTCGTAAGGCGGTCGTGTGGGGCGGTTCCTTCATTTGGTCTTGCGGAACGATTGCGGGCGGTCTCTCAAATTCGTTCTGGTCGCTGTTTGCGTCGCGCGTCGTGATGGGAGCGGGTGAGGCGACCATTACACCAGGATCCTCCTCCCTGATCGCCGATTACTTTCCACCCAAAGATCGACCGCGGGCCTATGGTGTGTTTGCGATGGGCGGCTCGATCGGCATCGGCATTGCGTATCTTTTGGGCGGCGTGGCGATTGGCTTCGCGGACACCGTGCGTAGTTGGATGCCGTCGCTGCTCGGTGGATTTGCCGATTGGCACATCGTGTTTTTCATCGTCGGTGTTCCCGGCGTGCTGCTTGCGATCCTGATGGCGCTGACCATTCGAGAGCCAGAACGTCGTGGTGGTTACATCCCACAGGGAACTAAGATTTCTCTGGTGCCGCTCTGGCGTGAGTTGTCGACCAATCGAATTGCTTTGATGGCCGTGATGATGGGCACGATCATGAACGTCATGATCGTCAATGCGCAGTTGGCTTGGTTCCCGACCTTGTTCGTACGCGTACACGAATGGGAGCCGACGCGAATCGCGATGGCACTGGCGCTGGTGGGTGTGCCGTTCGGAATCATCAGTGCGATTACGGCAGGATGGTCTTTGACGTGGCTTGCCAAGCGTGGTCGGCAAGATGGCCCCATCCTCGTGATGATGTTGCAGTGCGCCGCTTGGGCCGTCTTCGGTACCGCCAAGTGCTTGGTGCCGACGCCCGAGTTAGCGCTGGTCGGCCACGTGTGCACCTCGCTCTTCGCCACTTGGGCCATCACCGCTGCGCTCACGGCGCTCAATCAGGTCACACCTAACCAACTGCGTGGCCAGGTCGTCGCGGTCTACACGCTGTTGACGGGGCTGGTGGGTATCGCGGTGGGATCGGGTGCCGTTGGTTTGTTGTCGGATTACGTCTTCAATTATCCGACCGGTATCGCGCCTGCTCTCGCGCTCGTCTGTCTGACCGGTGGCCTCGCTGGCATCGCGATGTTGGCCTACGGTCGCAACAGCTATAGGGTGGCTGTCCAGAGAGCCGCCAACTGGGGCGAGGGCAACTGATCTATGCGTAGCAAACCGTGTTTGACCCATGACGACGTTCGTCGTGTCGCCGAGGCCGCCCGTAATGCGGCGCTTGCCGAAAAAATCGCTGTCAGCATCGCCATCGTCGACGATGGCGGACATCTGTTGTCCTTCGAGCGTTTGGATGCACGAGCGAGCACGGTGACGGTCGCGACCGGTAAGGCGCGAACGTCCGCGTTGATGCGAGGACCGAGCGGTGCGCTCGAAGGTCGTATCGCGAGCCAACCCGCATTGCTGGCGCTTGATGCGATGCCTTTGCAGGGCGGTCTGCCTTTGATGGCAGAAGGTGAGTGTGTCGGCGCCATCGGTGTTTCCGGCGGAACCGGCGAGCAGGATGAGAGGATCGCCTCAGCCGGGTGCCGCGCCCTGTGAAGAAACTCGGCGTCCTCTGGCTCGTCGTTTTCATTAGTCTCGCGGGATTCGGTATCACGACGATACCGTTCCCCTTGGTCGCCGAATCGATGGGCGCCTCAGATTTTTGGAAGACGTTCGGCGGCTCCGGTGTTTTTTCTTTGTTCCAGTTGGTCGCGACTCCAATTTGGGGGCGCTTCAGTGACGCTTACGGTCGCAAGCCGATCTTGGTGATCAGCTCCGCGGGCACGGTGCTCTCTTTCGTTTGGCTGGCGTTCGCGCCAACGCTGGAGTCGATGCTGCTGGCGCGCGCGTTCGGCGGCATTACGTCGGGAAATCTTGCCGCGGCTTTCGCGTACGCAACCGATGTCACCAACCCCAAGGATCGCGCTAAAGGTTTGGGTATCGTCGCGAGCGCCTTCGGCGTGGGCTTTGCCGTCGGTCCGCCGTTAGGCGGCGTACTCGGTTCACTCGACGGTGTGCCGAGCATGTATTGGGCCGGTCTTGCGTCGGCAGGTCTATCCTTAATCGCGTTCCTCGGCACCGTGTTCCTGTTGCCGGAGAGTTTGCCGGTCGAGTCTCGCAAACCCCTGCGCCAGCCGGTGCGCGACGGCGAGACCGTCGCGCCGACGGCATCGTTACTCGATTCTTTGCGCGCTCGTCCCGTTTTGTTGGGATTGATGACGGCCTCACTGCTCGTGGGTGTGGCCGGTGCTGCGATGCAGTCGGTGTTCCAATTCTGGGGGCGTGATTTGTTCCACTATTCGCTGCGCGACGTGGGCTTACACTTTGCCGCGTTTGCGCTGCTCTCGGCGGTCGGGCAGGCGGGTCTCGTCGGACCGTTGGCCAAGCGTTTCGGAGAGAAGCATGTGGCGGTGGGCTCGATCATCGGTGTCACGTTCGGACTAGGGTTGTTCGCCGTTGCGCAGAGCGACGCGATGGTCTGGGTTGCCATTTCCGTCTTCGGTCTCGCCAATGGGCTCTTCTTGCCGTCGATCAGCAGCCTCGTCTCGTTCGAAACCGATGCAGGTTCTCGCGGTGCGGTGATGGGGGTGTTCAACGCATCGAGCAGCGCTGGGCGTATTTTGGGGCCAGCTATTTCCGGCCCTCTCTACTTCAAGCTCGGGCCCGCGGCACCTTTCATTTTCTCGGCCGCTTCGACGGCGCTCGGCGCACTGATGCTCAGTCGCGCTCGCGCTCGCAAATCTGACGAGGCAAACTGACCCCTCGTTGGGTTCGTCGGTGTGAGGTCTTGATGCGTCGGCGTGTTTTTTTATCTCGATCCTTGGCAAGTTCCTGGATGCTTGCCACGGCTGCGTCCGTGCCGGCGTCGCTTTGGGCATCCCCTCGAGTAGCCACGGACACTCTGCGCCGCTCGCGCGGTGGAACGCTGACGACACTGGACCCGCACCGCGCGCTCTCGTCCGTGGATCTCGAAGTCGCGGCCGATTGTTTTTCTGCGCTCACGCGAGTCGATGCTCGCGGTGAGATCGTTCCTGCTATCGCGAGTCGATGGCAAGTTTCTTCCGATGGGCGTCGCTACGAGTTTTTTTTACGGAGTGGCTTGCGCTGGTCCAATGGCGCGACGATTGAAGCGGGCGATGTCGTCGCGAGTATCCGTCGATTACTCCAGCCGGAAACCGGTGCACTGCTTGCCTATCGCTACGATGCGATCAAAGGCGCCTCGAGTTATCGAGCCGGTAAGGGCTCGCCATCCACGCTGGGCGTCTCGGCCCCGGCGCGTGATCGGGTGCTGATCGAGCTAGAGCACCCCGAGACTGATTTATTGAAACTTTTGGCGTTGGCCTACGTCGTTCCGACTCGGTTGATCGCCGAGCGTGGTGCAGATTGGTCCAAGCCTCCGCAGGCGGTGGTCAGCGGTGCTTACCGACCGGTGTCTTGGGCGCAGAATGGAACGCTCGTCCTCGAGCGTCAACCTCATGCGCTGGTCGAAGTGCACGGTGCTGCTGCGATTCGCCGCGTGGAATGGTTGATGGGTGTGGATGACAGCACGCGTTGGCGGCTATTCCAATCCGGTGAGCTCGATCTTGCGCAGATCGGTGAGCCATCGGTACTGGCGACTGCGCGACGCGAGTCGCCCACGGCGCTGCGGAGTACCCCGTTTTACGGCGGTGGTTGGGTCGGTCTCAACTTAGGCAGAACGCCCACTCGCGATCCAAGGTTCAGGCGCATGTTGGCTTTGGCGATCGATCGGCAGGCGATCGTCGGCAAAGTGAGGGCGCTCGGTGAGCGAGCGAGCGACAGCCTCGTTCCTGAGGCGGTGCTCGACTACCCCGAGCGAGGCAGTACCGATCATGCGAATTGGCCGATGTCGCGTCGATTGGCGGAGGCTAAAACGCTCGCCGAGGCTCTCGGCTTGTCGCGCAGTCGCCCGCAGCGTCTCACCGCAATTTTCTCGTCTAACAACCTGACGCAGCGAACCTTCCTCGCGCTCGATGCCATGTGGGCGCCGCTTGGTGTGCGGCTCGACCTTCGAGGTCTCGAATCGCGCGCCTATAGTCTCGCGCTCAATCAGGGTGAGTTCGACCTGATGGACTATTCACCCTTTTCGGCGGTGCAAAGCGCGACGAGCTTCATCGGGCGATTTCAGAGCGGTTCATTCCTCAACTATTCGCGTTATGCCAACGCTGAGGTCGATCGCTTGATCGCGCTCGCCGAGACGCAACAGGTGCCGACTGAGCGGGCGCGTTACTATCGGGACGCTGAGCGGCTGTTGTTGCGCGACTTGCCGGTGATCCCGCTGTATTCGGGAATCACCCATCGCTTGATCGGAGCTCGGGTGCGAGGTTGGACGGCCAGTGCCGCTTTGGCATGTCCGTCGGCGTATTTGTCTTTGGTGTAAGGAGATCGGAAATGACGATACTCGATGTGTCGGCGAAAACACTCGAAGGCGAGGAGCGTTCCCTCAAAGATTGGCAAGGTAAGGTCTTGCTGATCGTCAACGTGGCGAGTCGCTGCGGCTTCACACCGCAGTACACGGGGCTAGAGGCTATTTATCGCCGATACCGAGATCGTGGCTTCGAGGTGCTGGGCTTTCCGTGCGATCAGTTTGGCCATCAGGAACCCGGCAATGCCGAGGAGATTCGGCAGTTTTGCTCGACGCAATATGACGTGAGCTTTCCGATGTTCGCCAAGATCGAAGTCAATGGTGACAACACCCATCCTCTCTACGCGCAGTTGAAGAGCGCCGCCAAGGGGTTGCTCGGATCGGAGTCGATCAAGTGGAACTTCACCAAATTTTTGGTCGCTCGCGATGGGCGAGTGGTGAAGCGTTATGCGCCGCAGGATAAACCCGAGAGTCTTGCCGCCGACATCGAGGCTTTGCTGTGAACGCTCGACAACCCTATCGTCTGCTGGCACCGGCTTTGCTGGTTTTCGTCGCGGGTTGCTCGGCGCAACTCGATCGCGCGGACCTGCCACCGCCTCCGTCGGCTCAATCGGCCACGATCGAAGCGAAACCGTATGTAGGATCTTCGTCAGGCGCATTGGTTGCCGCGGCTAATCCGCTCGCTGTCGATGCGGGCATCGAGGTGCTCGCCGCGGGTGGTTCGGCCGTCGATGCTGCCATTGCAGTGCAGGCGGTACTCGGACTCGTCGAGCCGCAATCCTCCGGCTTGGGTGGTGGCGCCTTCCTCGTTCACTACGACGCGTCGACAGGCGATGTCGTCACCTACGATGGGCGCGAGATCGCGCCGCGCGGTGCAACTCCCGACATGTTCCTCGATGGCAGCGGTCGCCCCCTCGATTACACCACGGCCATTCGCTCGGGTCGTTCCGTCGGTGTGCCGGGTGCAGTCGCCATGCTGGAGATGGCGCATCGCGAGCATGGTCGTTTGCCCTGGCGTCAACCATGGCAGCGCGCCGCGACAATCGCGAGCGAAGGGTTTGCCGTATCGCCGCGTCTGCATCAAATTATTGGCGCTGCACTTGAGCGTGGTCCGCTACCGCCGGCCGCCAGTCGTTATCTGACCGTCGATGGCGTCAACCCGTTGCCCGTTGGTGCACGCCTGGTGAATCCCGCGTATGCGAAGACGGTGCGCGCTATTGCGGAGGAGGGTGCGAAAACCTTCTACACCGGTGAAATTGCCAAAGAAATCGTCGCGGCCGTGGGTGAAGGTGCGATTCCCGGTAGTCTCAACGCGGAGGATCTTCGCTCCTATCGTCCGAACAAGCTCGAGCCGATTTGCGGCAACTACCGGGTGTACCTCGTCTGTGGCATGCGACCGCCCTCATCGGGCGGTGTCGCCGTGTTATCGGTGCTCGGTACGCTCGAGAATTTCGACATGGCGGGAATGGGAGCCACCACTCAAGGTTGGCACCATTTCATCGAAGCACAGCGCTTGGCTTATGCCGACCGCGATATGTATGTCGCTGATGATCGCTTCGAGGCCGTTCCGCTCGCCGGTCTCATCGACAAGGACTATCTGCGCTCGCGTGCTGCGTTGATTTCTTCGGACAAAGTCATGGCACGCGTGGAGGCGGGTGATCCGCCGGGATCGAAGCGACGCGGCAAAGATGCGACCGGTGCGGTGACGGGAACGAGTCACTTCGTGGTAGTCGATCGTCGCGGTAACGTCGTCTCGATGACGACTACCGTAGAGAGTCTGTTCGGTTCGCTTCGCATGGCAGGCGGATTCTTTCTCAACAATCAGCTGACCGATTTCAGCTTCAAGCCAGTGGATGACCGTGGCGTGCCGATCGCGAATGCGGTTGCGCCGGGCAAGAAACCGCGATCGTCGATGACGCCGACCATCGTCTTCCGAGATGGGCAGTTCGAGCTCGCAGTGGGTTCTCCGGGCGGCAACAACATCATCGCCTATGTGAGTAAGAGCATCATCGCGATGCTCGATTGGAATCTCTCACCGCAAGCCGCGATCGACCTGCCAAACATGATCGCGCGCGGCAATCTGGTCGTGGAGCGTAATCGCGCGGATCGAAAGTTACTCGAGGACCTCACTGCACTGGGTCACGATACGAGTCGCACCCGCGGCGGTGAAGGATCCGGCCTGCATGCGGTGCGACGCTTGTCCGACGGTCGGTTGGTTGGAGCAGCGGATCCGCGCCGTGAGGGCAAGGTGGGCATGATTCCCTAAACGGGGGGTTCACGCATGAGTTCTGCTCTATATCGCAAGCCCTTAGTGGGCTTGCTCGGCTTGATGGTTGGGTTCTTGACCCAGCCGCTCGGTCATACCGTCTACAAAGTCATGGAAGCGGTCTTTGCCGAGGGCGTGTACGTGGCGGCGGTGCTCGTCGGCGTCGTCGGGTTCGTCATCGTCTGGCGCGGCCTGAAGCAAGATGAGTTGAAAGCGACATGGATGGGCATGTTGGGCGGCTGGCTCATCTGGATCGGTTGGTTTGAATACGCGTTCAAATATTTTTCGGTGCTCTACGCCGTTCCCTCGTTCCCGGTTGAGGTCGATGGTTACGCAGCGGCACCGCAGGCCAACATGCTCCAAGCGACCGTGACCATCATGTTTGCGATGTTCTTGCTCTATGGCATGTTCAATCTGCAGACCAAGTGCAATTTCATGCGTTTCTTTCATCGCAATCTGCGGTTCTCGCCCGGGATGCCAACGCCCGAGAACCACCGGAGTTTTGCACGTATCACGGCGATGGAAGTGATCTTCGTCACCTGGTTCTGTTACCAGTTCTGGCTGTACATGATCTATTTCGGTACCCGCGGTACCGGAGTACAGATTGTCATGGCAACTTACCTCGCCTGGAGCGCGTGGGCGGCTTATCTCGTTTATAAGTGCACGCAGCAGGTGCGCATGGCGCCGGCGTTGCGCTACGGCGTGGGTGCAGGAATCGTGTTGTGGGGTTCGGCCGAGATGCCAGCGCATTTCGGTGCGTATCGCGAATACTGGCTCTATCCGCTCGAGTATCCAATTTTCAACGCGATCCTGAGTGCGACCTTCGTCGCCGGGATTATCGCGATCGCACGTCGTCCGCTACCTCAGTCGGCCGCCAAGTCGGCGGGCGTCAACACCTGACGACGACGGAATAGCGAACCGAAGAATCGGCGGGCGGCTTTGCCGCTCGTGAGCCAAGCGATGCGGGCGCCGTTATCGGGCATCCGCAGGATTTGTTCAACCAACCACGGCGCCACCGTCTCGACGCGATCGGCGAGGATTTCATAGACCTTGCGAGTGCGCTCGAACTCAGCCGAGCCGGCGGCGCCCATGTCGCGTTTGAGAAGGTCGGTCACGACGATGCCAGGGCTCAGATAGCAAATCTTGACCTTGCTCGCGGACTGTTCTTTGAGCAGCGCTTGATTGAAGTACGTCAGCGCAAACTTGCTTGCGCCATAGAGCGACATTCCAGGTCGCGACATACCGTTAGAACCGAAGCCTTCCATGTTGTAAATCGTGCCGCCTGTCGGCTGCGCTGCCATTCCTCTGAGCGCCACTTGAGTGGCATGCAGTACGCCAGTGAGGTTCGTCTGTTGAACGGCCACGATGTCGCTTGCACGCAGTGCTCCTGCGCGTTGGCGCGGATGCGAGACACCCGCGTTGTTGATCCAGATGTCGACGTTGCCGAACACGTCGATACTGCGCTGCCATAACTGTTCGATATCGCGTCGGCTGGCGATGTCACAGGCGATACCGACGAGGCGGCTTTCGCTAGCTGCAGCTCGTTGAAGCTCCCGTGCCGCCTCTTCGGCAGTCGCTTGTGAGCGACCCGAGATGACGACATGGTGTCCGCGTCGCGCGAACTCGAGCGCCAAGCCCTTGCCGATACCACGAGTGCTGCCGGTGATGACAATGACGAGCGGAGCTTTCATGGCGAGCAAACTGCACTCGCTCAGCGGGGGCGCCAAGGTTCCCGCTATTTACGTCCAATGCGTGGTCAGGGAAGGGGCGGGCCGGTTTCGTCGAGCCTGCGACAGTATTCTTTGCACCTATCTCGGGGGGGATGACATGAATTCAGTCGTGATTGTGACC
The DNA here is from genome assembly GCA_039796795.1 of Pseudomonadota bacterium. Lineage (GTDB taxonomy): Bacteria > Pseudomonadota > Gammaproteobacteria > Steroidobacterales > Steroidobacteraceae > UBA964. The sequence goes on along the minus strand of JBDKJA010000041.1, from coordinate 3,383 downwards.
GGCGGCACGCAGGGCCTGGGGCTCGGCTACGCCCGCGAACTCCTCACGCGTGGTTGTCGAGTCGTCCTGACAGGCAGAACCCAAACGGGCGTCGATGCCGCCATGCAGAGATTGACTGATCAAAGTTCGGATGCCGCCGAGCGCATCGCGGGTTGTGTTTGCGAGATCGCCGACCTCGACGCAGTGCAGAGTGTTTGGGATTTTGCCGCGAGTCGGTTCGGGCGCATCGATATCTGGCTGAACAACGCCGGCTTCGCTCGAACCGGCGTAAGCTTTCTCGATACGAGTGCCGAAGAAATCGAGTCGATGATCTCCGCCAATGTCATCGGTTCGATGAATGCGGCGCAGGTAGCGATTGCCGGGTTTCAGCGCCAAGGCGGTGGTGGCAAGTTGTATCTCACGCTCGGAGGGGGTGGCGCGACGGGCCGCGTCGTCCCGGGGATGTCCGTCTATTCGACCAGCAAACGCGCGGTCAAATATTTCGCCGACACCCTAATCAAAGAGAGAAAGGAAGCCGGTGATGGCATCTTGATCGGAACCATCAGTCCGGGTGTGAATGTCACCGAGGGTTTGCTGCGTGAGATGCAACGCGTCCCCGAGAGTCGACGCGCACAAGCGTTGAAGCAATTGAACTTCGTCGGCGAACATGTCGAGACGACGACGCCGTGGATCGTCGATCGAATCCTGAGCGACACACGCCAGGGAAACAACATCACTTGGCTGACGAGCGGGCGCATGCTGACTCGTGGTATTTCGATGTTGTTTGGTCAAAAGCGCGATGTGATCTCGCGTTATCAGTCCGCGTTTTCACCGGCGAATGAATCGAACAGAGGTATCACATGAGTGCAGCGGCTTTCGGAGTGTGGAGCGTTGGCGATGTATTCATCGCCGCCACGGAGTTGAACAATGCGGATGATGATCACGCGGGCCGCGGGAGGATTTTGCAGTACGACGCCGATCTGAACCTCAAGGGGACGCTGTACATCGAACAGACGACGCACTTGGTGGGTGGTTTGAAGTTTGATGAGGAGGGCGTTCTTTGGGCGTTCGACAGTCAAGGCTTTCGCGTGCTCAACCTGCACCGTGACGGGCGGGTCGTGCTACGTAACGAGTTTGGAGCGCGCGCCTACTCGCACGTGCATTTTTGCCGCGACGGATCCTTGCTCTTCGGTGAGCACGTGGTGGGGGAGGCAGTACGCCCCGAGATGCAGGCGCGAATGAAAACCCGAATTCCCTTCATGCCGGGCACCACGCGTTTGGGTGATGGCCACGTCTGGCGATACTCGCGTGACGGGAAGCTGCTCGCTGAGTATCCGACAGCCACGCACGGTGGGATGGGAGGTTTCCTGGGTGTGACGATGTCGGCATTGACGCCAGATGAGCGCACGCTCGTCTATTGCTCGGAGACCGGGCCGCGACTGATGCGCTACGACCTCATCGCAAAGCAGCAACTACCGGACCTGCAGCGCTTCGAGCCGCCGTTTCCGCCTGGGCCGCCGCCGATGTTTTTTGGGATGCAGTACGCCGCAGATGGCACGCTGTATGTGCTGCGCGGCGCCAGTATTGAGATCGTCGATGAGCAAGGCCGCACGCAACGGAGCATTGCGCTGCCGGGTTTCGGCTGGGCCTTGATGGATTTGATGGCGGACGGTCGCCACTGCCTCGTGAGCAACTTCTTCACGGGCGAGGTCGCGCGTATCGATCTCGCCTCGGGCGAGAAGCAGGCGAGTGTGGTGGCAGGCCAGCCCAAGTCAGTGGCGGGCCTTGCCGAGTATCGTGGCTAGATCGCTCGGCTAGGCCGAGTTACTCGTAGCGCAGCGCTTCAATCGGATCGAGACTCGCCGCCTTCGAAGCCGGAGCGATTCCAAATACCACTCCCACGAGCGCGGAGAAGCCCGCTGCTGCCAGCATCACCCAGACGGGTACGTGTGCCGGTGGGAAGTTCGGAATGAGCGAGGCTATGCCCATGCCCGCAAGCAATCCGAGCACGATACCGATCAGTCCGCCGAGCAGGGACAACAGCGCTGCCTCGAGCAAAAACTGAATCAGGATGTCTCGGCGAGTTGCCCCCAAGGCTTTCAAAATCCCGATCTCGCGTGTTCGCTCGGTCACCGACACCAACATGATGTTCATAATGCCGATGCCACCGACCAGCAGTGAAATGCCGACGATACCCGCAAGCACGGCGGTAGCCGTGGCGGTGATCTGGTTGAATTGTTTGATGAACGAGTCGGCCGCCTTGATCTCGAAGTCGTCTTCGGCGCCTGGCGCAAGTTTGCGCGACAAGCGAACGGCGCGATAGGCGCGTTCGCGCACCTGCGCGAGCTCTGCCAAATTCTCTACCGTGAAGGAGACTTCCATGAAGGGTCGTTCGAACGTGCCGGTGAGCGAGCGTGCGACCGAGAAGGGTATGAAGACGCGGTTATCTTGACTGAAGCCAAAGATCTCGCCGCGCTTCTCAAGCAGGCCCACCACGCGGAACCACTCGCGCCCAATCAGCAAATACTCACCGACCGGATTCTTGGGCATCCTCAATTCGTCGCGAACATCGACGCCGATCACGACGACACGGCGGCCGTTACGATCATCACTGGCGGTGATGTATCGGCCAATGCTGGCATCGACACCCAGCACGTCTTGAGACTCTTCCGTTGCGCCTAAAATTTGCGGTGTGGTCGTTCGGCCGCGATAGGCAGCGCCACCTAATTGCGGAACGATGATCGGCGCCACACGAGAGACGCCCGGCACTCGATAGCGCAGCGTTTCGACATCATCGAAGGTAATACGATTGATTCGACCCGTGCGGAAGTTCTCTTGCTCATTGATGGCATCGAGGGTGAGCGTATTGCTGCCGAGATCCGAGAACTGGTTGCTGATCGAGTCGGAGAAGCCTTGCAAGACCGACACGACGGCGATGACGGCCATGGTGCCGATCAGAATACCTAGCGTCGTGAGGAAGCTGCGCAGGCGATGCGCATTCAAACTGGCAAGGGCGGCGGAGAAAGCTTCGGCGAGCAGATTCATGCGGCACGCGGGGGGTTGAGTGAGTCTTCGACGATCAAGCCATCGCGTACGCGAATGGTGCGACGGCAATGGGCGGCAATATCCGGCTCGTGCGTGACGATCACGACCGTCTGCCCTTGCGCGTGCAGGGCATCGAATAACGCCATGATTTCGAGCGACGTACGCGAGTCCAGGTTACCGGTGGGTTCGTCGGCCAACAGCAGCGACGGTTCACCGACCAAAGCGCGTGCGACGGCGACGCGTTGACGCTGACCGCCGGAGAGTTGGTTGGGGCGATGATCGAGGCGATCGCCGAGGCCGACTTTTTCGAGCGCGTGCGCTGCGCGTTCGCGGCGTTCGGCGGGTGGCATCCGCCGATA
>JBDKJA010000040.1:0-14052 GCA_039796795.1 Pseudomonadota bacterium | reverse complement strand
GCTCATCGAGCACGAGCTTGCACTCATCAGTGAGCTCTCTTATGAGGCCTATTTTCTGACCGTGCACGACATCGTCGACTTTGCTCGAAGTCGCGGCATTCTTTGCCAAGGTCGCGGGTCGGCTGCCAATTCTGTGGTGTGTTATTGCCTCGGTATCACCGAGGTTGCGCGAGCGTAATGAGCCACCGGATATCGACGTCGATTTCGAGCACGAGCGTCGCGAGGAGGTGATCCAATACCTTTACGCGAAGTACGGCAGACATCGCGCTGCGCTCGCCGCCACGGTCATCAGCTATCGACCTCGTAGCACGTTGCGCGATCTCGGGCGAGCGCTTGGGTTCGATCCGATCGTGATCGAGAGCATCGCGAAGTCTGCCAGTCGCTGGGACAAATCCATCGATATCGAGCGTTTGGAGTTACCCGAAAAAATAGCCGACATCGATCGCAACCGTTTGCATCTCTTGTTCGAACTTGCCCAAGAGTTACTCGGCTTTCCGCGTCATCTGTCACAGCACGTCGGTGGTTTCGTGATTGCGCGTGATTCGCTCGAAGAGCTCGTGCCGATCGAGAACGCGAGCATGCCCGATCGCACCGTCATCCAGTGGGACAAAGACGATCTCGATGCGCTCGGCTTGCTCAAAGTGGATGTCTTGGCGCTTGGGATGTTGACGGCGATTCGCCGGGCGATCGATCTCATTTCGGCTTGGCGTTGCGAGCGCGGTGGTGAGCGGCTGACGCTGCCTGCGATTCCGGCAGAAGATCCCACGGTTTACGACATGCTTTGCCGAGCCGATTCGGTGGGTGTGTTCCAGATCGAATCGCGCGCGCAGATGAATATGTTGCCGCGACTGCGGCCGCGTTGTTTCTACGACCTCGTGATTGAGGTGGCGATCGTGCGCCCTGGGCCCATCCAAGGCGACATGGTGCATCCCTATCTGCGACGCCGGCGTGGCGAGGAGCCCATCTCCTATCCGAGCGAGGCGGTCAAAAGTGTTTTAGAACGCACGCTCGGTGTGCCGATCTTCCAGGAACAGGTGATGCAGCTGGCGATCGCGGCTGCCGGGTTTTCACCTGGGGAGGCGGATCAACTGCGTCGTGCTATGGCCGCCTGGAAGCGTCGCGGTGGGCTAGGGCACTTCGAAGAAAGATTGATCCAAGGTATGCGTGAGCGCGGCTACACGGATGAGTTCGCGCAGCGGGTCTTCGCGCAGATACAAGGCTTTGGTGAATATGGTTTCCCCGAGTCGCATGCTGCGAGCTTCGCTCTGCTCGTGTACATCTCTGCATGGCTCAAGTGCCACGAACCGGCTGCTTTCACGGCGGCGTTGCTCAACAGTCAGCCCATGGGCTTTTATTCGCCATCCCAGTTGGTTCGCGATGCGCGCGAACACGGTGTCGAAGTGCGACCCGTCGATGTGTTGAAAAGCGATTGGGATTGCACGCTTGAGGCGACTGTGAGCGGCAAGCCTGCGATCCGGCTCGGTCTGCGGCTCGTACATTCTTTGACGCATGCAGGTGCGGAGCGAGTGGTAGCCATGCGTGATCGTATCGACGTCTTGCAGGATCTGGTGCGGCACGCCGAGCTTGACCGAGGTGATCTCGAAGCGTTGGCCGCTGCGGGAGCCTGCGCAAACTTGAGCGGTAATCGTCATCAGGCTTTCTGGTCGGTGGCCGGGGCCGAAGTCGAACTGCCGCTTGCGCCCTGCGCCGAAGAGCTGGCGTTGCCGCTGCTGCCAGTGCCGACCGAAGGTGAGAACTTGGTGGCCGACTATCGCGCACTCGGTCTGACTTTGGGTCGACATCCACTGGCGTTGCTGCGTTCGTTGTTTGCGCCGCGAGAGGTGTCTACCGCGTCGCAACTGTCGAACTTGCCGTCGGAGAGTCCCGTGTCGGTTGCGGGGTTGGTGACGATGCGACAACGTCCGGGTACGGCGAGCGGGGTGACCTTCGTCACGCTCGAAGATGACACCGGCTACGTAAATCTCATCGTCTGGAAGCGGATCGGCGCTCGATACCGACGCGAGTTATTGCACTCGCGTTTGCTCGAAGCAGAGGGTTATCTGCAGCGCGAAGGCGAAGTGCTGCACGTGATCGTCGAGCGCTTACACGATCGCTCGGCGTGGCTTGGACGCCTCACGACTCGCTCGCGAGATTTTCGTTGATGCGATTTTAGGAGGCGACTCAGCGTTTGGCTTTACGTGGCTTCTCGTTGAGGCCGATGTCGTAGTCGTCAAAGTCGCTGGTGAGTTCCGCCGTGCGCTTCTCTTCGCGCAATCGCTCGAGCTTGCGCCAGGCAGGGTCACCCGTGGGCTTCGGGCCGCTACCGCGACGTCGCCCCTGTTCGAAATCTCGAATGACCTGATCGAAGTCCTCGCCCGAATCGAGGGCCTCGTCATCCTCGTAGTCGTCTTGCTCCGGTCTCTCGTTCATGGCACCACTGCCACCCAACCCCCAGACGCGCAAAATGTATTGCGACGACGCGCCGCTTGCAACGGGGGATCGTGTGTCTCAGCGCACCAGCGTGTTCATTTCGAAGATAGGCATCAACATGGCAAAGACGATGGCGAGGACGAACACCCCCATCCCCACGATCATGAGAGGGCCAAGGAGGCCGACCAGGGCCGTTAGTAGACCATCCAGTTCCCGCTCCTGATTGGTCGCGGCCCGATCGAGCATCTCCTCAAGGCGGCCGCTCGATTCGCCGCTTGCGATCAGGTGGACGGTCATGGGCGGAAAGAGTTTGCTGGCCGCCAACGAGCGCCCGATCGGGGCCCCTTCGCGGATTCGCTCAGCCGCCTGCTCGACCGCAGCGCGCATTGGCCGGTTAGAAATCACCGCTCCGGCGATCCGTAGGCCGTCAAGGACGGGGACGGCGCTACCGGTGAGGATGCTTAAGGTGCGGGTGAAGCGCGCCGTATCGAAGCCGCGCACTAATCTTCCGACCAATGGCAAACGCAGCAGCCAGCCATCGAAGCGGTAGCGAGCCTCGGGTGCGCGCAGCCAGCGCCTAAACAGTACCCCTGCCATCACAAGCGCGAGCAGCAGCCACAAACCGTAATCGCGTAAGGTCTCACTGACGGCCAAAAGCACCTGCGTCATCCAGGGCAGCGCATTTTGTCCCGACTCGAATACGTCGACGACCTTGGGTACGACGTAGGTCAAAAGCCCTGCGATGATGGCGATGCACATGACCGTCAGCACGATCGGATAGAGCAGGGCGCCGATCACCCGTTGCCGCAATTGATCGCGACTCTCGGTGTAGTCGGCCAGCCGCTCCAGCACGACATCGAGACGGCCCGACTGTTCGCCTGCGGCGACCGTCGCGCGATAGATTTCGGGGAAGACACGCGGAAATTCGCCGAGCGCCGAGGCGAGCGGGAGTCCCTCGGTGACTCGTGCTCGCACGGCCGTGACAACTTTTTGGACGGCGGGTTTCTCGGACTGTTCGGCGACCGCGCGCAGTGCATCTTCGAGTGGCAGCGCAGCTTTGACGAGGGTGGCCAGTTGTCGTGTGAGTAACGCAAGATCGGCATTGCCAATGCGATTGCGCGTGAATGAGCTGCGCTTACCGAGACCACTCTGCGTCACATTGCTGTTCGTGACGGCAGTGACCTGCATCGGAAGTAATTGTTGATCACGCAGCCACTGCCGAACGTGGCGCGGGCTCTCGCCCTCTTGCACACCGCGCACTTCGCGGCCGTTAGCATCCAATGCGATGTATTCGAAAGCAGCCATGCGGACCGAGTCGTCAGTCTTCTCGCGTTACGCGCAATACTTCCTCGAGCGTCGTCTCACCCGAGAGCACCTTGCGACGACCATCGTCGCGGATTGACGGTGTGGCAAGCCGTGCATGGCGTTCGAGTTCGCTCTCGGGCGCTCCGTCATGAATAAGACTGCGCATCGCTTCGTCAATCAGCACGAGTTCGTAGATGCCCGTGCGTCCTTTGTAGCCTGCGCCCTCGCGTCCGGGTTTGTGTAACGTTAGGGGCGGCGCATCGGGCGCGATATTCAGCATCCGACGCTCGCCGTCCGAGGCGAGATAGGGCTCGCGCTGGTCGGTGTCGAGCGTGCGCACGAGCCGTTGCGCAACGATGCCGATCAGGCTCGAGGCGAGAAGGAAGGGCTCGATGCCCATATCGCGCAGGCGCGTGATCGCGCCGACCGCGGTGTTGGTGTGCAGCGTCGAGAGCACGAGGTGACCGGTGAGTGAGGCTTGCACCGCGATCTGGGCCGTTTCGAGATCACGAATTTCACCGACCATCACGATGTCAGGGTCTTGTCGCAAAATGGCCCGCAAGCCGCGCGCGAAACTCATGTCGACTTTGGTGTTGACCTGAGTTTGGCCGACGCCGTCCAAGTAATACTCGATCGGATCTTCGACCGTCATGATGTTGCGCGTCGCGTCGTTCAAACGCGATAGCGCCGCATAGAGCGTGGTGGTTTTGCCCGAGCCCGTGGGACCCGTGACGAGCAGGATGCCGTTTGGCTTATGGATCAGCGCATCGAGTAGCGGTGTGATCGCTGGGTCCATACCGAGGTGGTCGAGATCGAGGCGGCCGGCCTGCTTGTCGAGCAAGCGCAGTACGACGCGCTCGCCGTGCCCTGATGGAATCGTCGAGACGCGAACATCGACCGCGCGGCCAGCGACTTTCAGGCTAATACGGCCATCTTGCGGCAGGCGCTTCTCGGCGATGTCGAGTTTCGACATGACCTTGATACGCGAAACGACAGCGGCCGCTACGGCGCGTTTGGTTTGCAGCACCTCGCGCAATACGCCATCGACACGGAGTCGAACGACCAATCTGTTTTCGAAAGGCTCGATGTGAATATCGGACGCATTTTCTTTGATCGCCTGTGTCAGCAGCGCGTTGATGAGCCGAATGATCGGTGCATCGTCTTCGCTATCGAGCAAATCCGATTGTTCCGGTAGATCTTGGGCGAGAAAGGCGAGGTCGACCGTATCGTCGAGACCGCCAGCAGCGGCGCGAGCATCGGTGCCGGCTTCGTAGGCAAGACGCAGCAAGGCATCGAACTCATCGGCAGCGACTTTGCGAAGACGCAGCGGTCTGCCGAGATGGCGACGGGCTTCAGAGATTGCAGCGGGGACGACATCGGGACGAATTGCGAGCTCGGCGAACTCGCCGTCGATACTGGTCAGCAACAGCCCGTGTCGCCGCGCGAAAGCCAGAGGCAGCGTCGGTGTCACGGGGCGGGGGCAGCCGCTGCCGCAGAAGACGCTTCAGACGCGGGCGGAGCGACAGGTGTGGACGGTACGGCCGCAGGCGGCATAGGCGCCGGCGGCAACTCGGGCAGGATCGCACGCGGTGTGCCCGGCAGCAGCGGTAGCACTTCACGCTGCGGTCCGAGCTTTCGCTGCTGGTCGCGCATGTAGTTGTATTTTTGATTGGTTTCGAAGGCGGCATCGAGACCGTCGCGCAAGATGCGTGGCTGGATGAAGACCATCAAATTGGTCTTGGTTTTTTTGGCGCTGCGCGATTTGAAGGCCTCACCGACGACCGGGATTCGTCCAAGGAACGGCACTCGCTGCTCGCCGCCCGTCTGTGAGTCCTGGATCAAACCACCGAGCACGACCGTGCCGCCATCTTCGATCAACACATGGGTGCTGATGGTGCGCTTGTTGGTGACGAGATCGACCGCACCGGAGCTCGTCGCGGCGATGCTCGAGCTCTCTTGCTCGATCTTCAGCATCACCGAGTCGCCCTCGTTGATCTGCGGCGTGATCTTGAGAATGGTGCCGACTTCCTGGCGCTGGATGGTCTGGAAGGGGTTGAGGTTATTGCCGGTGTTACCGCCCGTGCTCGTGTACTGCCCCGTCACGAACGGCACTTCTTGCGCCACTTTGATCTCGGCCTCTTGGTTATCCATCGTCACGATGGAAGGTGTGGCGATGATGTTCGTCGTCGAATCGCCGCGTAGTGCACGCAGCACCGCCGCAAAGTCCACCCCGCCACCGCCCAAGCGACCGACGCCGACCGTGGTGCCACGCGGCACGCTCGTGAGGGTGGTGGGGTCGGTGGCCGCACGAGCGAGATCGACGATGCTGACGCCGCCGACGGGTTCAATGAAACCACCGACGGCGTTATCGGAGTTGCTGCCATCGACCAGCCAGTTCACCCCAAGCTCCGCCGACTTGTCGGCGGATACTTCCACGATGATGGCTTCGACGATGACTTGGGCGCGACGGATATCGAGCTTATCAATCACGGCCATCAAAGAATTCATGGTCTTGGCGGGCGCGGTGATCACGAGCGCATTGGTTTCGGGTTCCGCCCAGATGATGGTGCTGCGATCGGCACTCGCTGCGGTGGTTGAGCCTGCAGCCGGCGCCCCAGCCGTCACGCCTTGAACTTGTTCTTTTAATTTCGCCGCGATCTTCTCTGCATCGGCATAGCGCAGATAGCGCACTCGCGTATCGCCGCCGCTCGAGAGCGGCGTGTCGAGATAGGCGATGAGCGTGCGGGCACGCAGACGTTGCGTCTTATCACCGGCGAGTAGGATGCTGTTCGAGCGATCATCGGCGACGACGCGCAGGGGGCTCATGCCGCCCTCGGCGGAGGCTTGTGCTGGATTCAAAGCCGTCATCGTGCGCACGACTTCGGCCGCCGACGCGTTCTGCATGGCGACGACTTCGATATCGGCATCGCTTGCCTGATCGATGCGCCGAATGATGCGCAACATGCGATTCACGTTGTTGGCGCGATCGGCGAGGATCAGCATGTTGGAAGAGGGGTAGGCTGCTAGGTGTGCGTTTTGCGGCATCAACGGCCGCAAGATCGCCACGAGCTGCGCGGCACTGACGTTCGTGACCGACACCACCTGCGTGACGATCTCGTCGGAGGTCGCACTCAAACGATCGGGCAGATCGTTGCCGGGCATCGTGCGCGAGTTCGCATCCGGAATGATCTTCAACACATCGCCCGACGGAGCGGCGACGAAGCCGTGCACTTGCAGCAGCGCCAAAAAGGCTTCGTAGAAGGCATCGGGAGTCATCGGCGTCGAGGAGAGCATCGTCACCTGCGCGCGTACGCGCGGATCGACGATGATGTTGCGCCCAGTCGCCGCGGCAACCGCCTCAATCACTTGCGTGATGTCGGCATCTTTGAAGTTCGGGGTGATGCGCGCGCCCGAGGCAGGCTGGGCCGACAGGGGTGCTGCGGCGCCGACCGTCAGCAGGGTGGCCAGAAGAGCAGTGAGCAGCGAGCGTGATGTCGGCATGAGATTTCCGTCAGGTCAGACCGGTCAGTTTGCCCCGGCCGAGGCCAGGCTGGCGAGGTCGATGAGAATATTTTGGGTGCGCCCAGCGCGCTCAATCGTCAGCGAGGCTTGCGGCATCCCCGAGAGGCTGCGCAAAAAAGCATCACCATTGGCTTGATCGGAGAGTGGCGCGTCGTTGATCGCGACGATCAAATCGCCGGCTTCGAGTCCAAGACGAGTGAAGGCGCGCGCGTCGGCCCCGGGATAGACGCGGATACCCGGGCTCTGGCCGCCCCGGATCACGGCTTGCCAGCGAATGACGTTGGCGAGACCCGCCTCGGCGCTCGCGGGCTGCGACGCTCCCCCGAGCAGCGCACTCGCGGGCCCGGCGTCGAGGCCACTCCCCGGCGCGAGTTGTCTTGGCAGGTCGAGTCGCTCGAGGCTGCCACCCCGATCGAGGATGACGTGATCGGCGTGCACCGCCTTCAGGATGAGATTACCGGGCAGGGTGCTACCCACTCGATACACCTTCGCCGGGCCGCCCGAGTCGGTGATGATGGCTTGGCCGGCTGCCGGATCGGTTTCGGCGATGACGCCGGTGAGTCCCAAGTGTGTGGCCGAGCTCGCGACGATCGGCTGGTTGGCACTACCCTCACGGCCGAAGAGCGCAGCGCGTTTCAGCGCCGCTAGGACCGTTTGTGTGGTGTCTGCGGTCGGTGCGGCCATCGGGGCAAGCGTGTCGATCGGGGCCTCGTGGCTGCGAAAACCCGTTGTGACGAGGTAGGCCACTTGTAGCCCCAGAATGGTGGCTAAGACGGCGGTCACGAGCGCAGGCAGATCAAGCCGAAGTCGCATGGTGTCGATCATACCCGCCCGCGTCGTGCACCACACTTGAGTTCGGGGTACCGCGGCCCTATAACGGGTCCATGTCCGCCGAAGAGTCCCGTCCCGATCACGAATCCTCCGTTGCCGAGGCCACTCCCGAACTGAAGCAGCCCTCGCTGTATCGGGTGATTTTATTAAACGATGATTACACTCCTATGGAATTCGTGGTCGATGTGCTCGAGCGCTTCTTCGGTATGGGCCGAACCCAGGCCACGCAAGTGATGCTCGAGATCCACATGCGCGGTAAAGGGGTCTGTGGGGTCTTCACCCATGAGATCGCCGAGACGAAAGTGGCGCTGGTCACGCGGTATTCCCGCGATCACCAGCACCCGCTGATGTGCACACTAGAGGAAGCCTGAACTGTGTTGTCCGCTGAACTTGAAACCTGCCTGAACAAGGCCTTCCAGCTGGCGCGCGATGGCCGTCACGAATTCCTCACCGTCGAGCATCTGCTCGCATCGATCCTCGAGACGAACTCGGTGAAAGACGTGCTGCGCTCATGCGGCGCCGATGTCGCGCTGCTCGAGAAGGATTTGCTCGATCACATCGAGCAGAGCACGCCGCGCTTGCCTGAAGGCGACGATCGCGAGGTGCAGCCGACCTTGGGTTTTCAGCGGGTGTTACAGCGCGCGGTGTTCCATGTTCAATCGAGTGGTCGCAAGGAAGTGGCGGTCACCAACGTGCTCGTGGCCATCTTCAGTGAGAAGCAGAGCCACGCCGTATTTTTGTTGAGCCGTCAGGATGTCTCGCGCCTCGATGTCGTCAATTACATCTCGCACGGCATGTCGAAAACCGAGGGCGAGAAGAGCGACTCGAAAGAAGAGGCACCCGCAGCGGGTGCCGCCGCCGCCGAAGGCGAGAGTGCGAGCGCCCTCGAGAAGTATTCGACCAATCTCAACAAGCTCGCCGAGGAGGGCAAGATCGACCCCTTGATCGGGCGTGAGCTCGAGGTCGAGCGCACCATCGAAATTCTCTGCCGTCGACGCAAGAACAACCCGCTGTATGTGGGCGAGGCGGGTGTCGGTAAAACGGCGATTGCCGAAGGCTTGGCTCGACGTATCGTCGAGGGGCAGGTGCCGGCGGTGCTCTCAGGCTGCACCATATACTCACTCGATTTGGGTTCCTTGATCGCCGGTACGAAGTATCGCGGCGATTTCGAGAAGCGTCTGAAGTCCGTGCTCGCCGAGCTCAAGAAGCAGCCGGGCGCCGTGCTCTTCATCGACGAGATCCACACCGTTATCGGTGCAGGCGCTGCCTCCGGCGGTGTCATGGATGCCTCGAATCTCATCAAGCCGGTACTGAGCAACGGCGAGTTGCGCTGTATCGGGTCAACGACCTATCAAGAATATCGCGGCATCTTCGAGAAGGATCACGCGCTCGCACGTCGTTTCCAGAAGATTGATGTTGTTGAGCCGAGCGTCGCCGAGACGATCGAAATCCTGAAGGGGCTGCGTAGCCGTTTTGAAGAGCACCATCAGGTCAAATATACCGATGGCGCGTTGAAGGCGGCGGCTGAGCTCTCGGCGCGTCACATCAACGAGCGACACCTGCCGGACAAGGCCATCGACGTCGTCGATGAGGCCGGTGCGCGTATGCGCGTGAAGGGCGTCACGGATCAGAACTCGACGGTCGATGTCGAGCAAATCGAAGATGTCGTAGCGCGCATCGCCCGTATTCCGCCGAAGACCGTCTCGAGCAACGACAAGGAAGTACTGCGTAATCTCGAGCGCAACCTCAAGCTCGTGATCTTCGGTCAAGACAAGGCCGTCGAAACTTTGACCGACGCGATCAAGATGTCGCGCTCAGGTCTCGGTGACGAGCGTAAGCCGGTCGGTAACTTCCTCTTCGCAGGTCCGACGGGCGTCGGCAAGACCGAAGTGACCCGTCAGCTTGCTATTGCGCTCGGCATCGAGTTCATTCGCTTCGACATGTCTGAATACATGGAGCGTCACACGGTCTCGCGTTTGATCGGTGCGCCGCCGGGCTATGTCGGATTCGATCAAGGTGGACTACTCACCGAAGCGATCGCCAAACATCCGCATGCCGTATTGCTGCTCGATGAAATCGAGAAGGCGCATCCGGATGTGTTCAATCTGCTCTTGCAGGTGATGGACCACGGCACGCTCACCGACAACAACGGCCGCAAAGCCGACTTCCGTCACGTGATCATCGTGATGACGACCAATGCCGGTGCGGCCGACATGGCCCGCACGCCGATTGGGTTCATGCCGGGTGACAACACCACCGATGGCATGGAGGCGATCAAAAAACTCTTTACGCCCGAGTTCCGCAATCGTCTCGACGCGATCATCCAGTTCGGTGGGCTCGATGAGCGCACCATCGAGCGCGTGGTCGAGAAACTCTTGGTCGAGATTGAGACACAACTCGAGGGTAAGCGCGTGTCGCTACAACTCGACGATGCAGCGCGTCGCTGGATCGCTAAGACGGGTTACGACCCGAAGATGGGTGCGCGGCCGATGGCTCGCGTTATCCAAGAACACATCAAACGACCGCTCGCCGAGGAATTACTCTTCGGCAAATTGGTCGAGGGTGGTTTGGTGCGCGTGTCGGTGAAGGCCGACGAGAGCGGACTCGATCTCGAGTGCGTGCCGGCGACGAACGAGGAGCCCGTAACGGCGTAAGGCGGGTTGCCGCTCAGCGGCCGCGGTAGACGATGCGGCCCTTGGTCAAATCGTAAGGAGTGACTTCGACGGTGACGGTGTCGCCCGTCAGGATGCGGATGTAGTTCTTACGCATCTTGCCCGAGATGTGGGCCGTAACGACGTGACCGTTCTTCAATTTCACGCGAAAAGTGGTGTTCGGCAGGGTCTCGACGACTTCGCCGTCCATTTGAATCGCGTCTTCTTTCGACATCAGGTCACTGTCACTCTGCAAAAAAGAAGCGCGGATTCTGCCGTAAGGGGTCTCACGAATCAATGTAATTCGCTGCGTGTGAGCTCCGCGAGGTGTCGCAGGAACTCCGTTCGAGGCAGCGGGCGGCTCCCGAGAGAGGCCAAATGCGACGAATGCATCTGGCAATCGATGAGTTCGATACCACTCTCAGCGCTGCGCCTCACGAGGCTCGAGAGCGCCACTTTGGAGGCATCCGCTTCGCGACTGAACATCGATTCGCCAAAAAACACGCGCCCGATACGAATGCCATAGAGTCCGCCGACCAGCGCGCCGTCGCGTCGCGCCTCGACGCTGTGGGCAATGCCGCGCCGGTGTAATTCGAGATAGGCCTCGCGCATCTCGGGTGTGATCCAGGTGCCGCCGCCATCGCGGGCGCGCGGTGCGGCGCAGGAGTCGATGACGGCGGCGAAGTCCTGATTTTCAACGACCTCGAAGCCGGCATTACGCTCTCGCTTGGCGAGACTACGACTACGGCGAAACTCTGCGGGGAAGAGCACCTCGCGTGGATCGGGGCACCACCAGAGAATCGGTTGCCCCGGCGAATACCAGGGGAACAAACCGCGTCGGTAAGCGGCGATGAGTCGCTCAGGTCGAAGATCACCGCCTGCCGCGACGAGTCCCGGTGGCTCATCGAGCGCTTCTTCTGCAGCCGGGAAGGCGTCGGGGTCGCCGCCGGGCTCGAGCCACACGAGCCCGCGCCGACGCTTCATGTTGAAAGGTCCTGCTTGTAGGGAACGTGTTCGGCGATACCGGCGGCATATTGCTCGACGCCGATTTTCTCCCGCGCCAGATAGTCGGCGATGGCAGCACGAAAGCGCGGCTCGACGATGCGATGAGCAGACCACGTGAAAGTGGGTGCGAAACCGCGACTGACCTTATGCTCACCCTGCGTGCCGGGTTCGAAACGCTGCAGTCCGCGCTCGATGCAGAACTCGATGCCTTGGTGATAACAGGTCTCGAAATGCAGGCTGTGATATTCCTCGGCTGAGCCCCAATAGCGACCGTACAGCGTATCGCCGCCGACAAAGAAAACCGCGACCGCGACGATCTCATCACCTAGGCGCGCGAAGGTGAACTGCAGTATCTCGCCCATGGTGGCGGCAATTTTTTTGAACGCGTCGAGGTTCAAGTAGGGCTCATTGCCGCGCTGCAAGAAGGTGCGTCGGTGCAGTTGCCAGGCTCGTTCGATCTCTTCGCTCGTTGCATCGTGACCGAAACGTCGCTCGAAGTGGATGCCAGCCTCGGTCACGCGACGACGCTCCCGACGAGCTTTTTTGCGCTTTTCCGCGGTGAAGGTCGCCAAAAAATCGTCGAAGTCGCGATAGCCGCGATTCTGCCAATGAAACTGGCAATCGCAACGCAACAGCCAATCGGGGTCGGCGCGCAGAGCGGTTAAGTCCGCCGCATCAGGAAACAAAACGTGAGCCGTCTCGAGCGACATCGAATCCGCTGCTTCGGCGATCGCTTCGAGTAGCGCAGCGGAGTTGGCGCCCACAAGCGAGTCGCGGCGTTGCAGTAGGCGCGGACCGGTCGCAGGCGTGAAGGGCGCAGCGACGAGTAATTTGGGGTAATAGCGCAAGCCATGTCTTGCATACGCCTGCGCCCAAGCGAAATCGAACACGAACTCGCCGTAGGAGTGATCTTTGAGCCAAGCCGGCGCGGCAGCAGCAATCCCGACGTCGTCTTCGAGCACGATGAAATGAGGACGCCAGCCCGTCTCTGGCCCAATGCAGCCACTCTGCTCGAGGGCGGTCAGAAACTCGTGCCGCAGAAAGGGATAGCCACGATGATCGAGGTCATTCCACTCGGCAGCAGGCAGATCACAGATGCGCTCGATGACGCGGGTGCGCATCGTCGGCGCCCCGTCAGTGCGAATCGACGTGCTCGAGATATCGGTCCGCATCGAGCGCGGCCATACAGCCTGAGCCCGCCGAGGTGATCGCCTGGCGATAGACGTGATCGGCGACATCGCCCGCGGCAAAAACGCCGGGGATGCTCGTCGCGGTGGCGTTACCCGAGGTGCCGCTGTGCACGGTGAGATAGCCATCTTTCATCGCGAGCTGGCCGGCGAAAATCTCCGTGTTCGGCGAGTGGCCGATGGCGACGAAGACGCCGGTGACCGCAAGATCCTCCGTCACGCCTGCTGCAGCGCCAGCCGCATCGGTGCCGCGCACGCGCAGCCCCGTCACGCCGCTTTGATCGCCGAGGACTTCGTCGACCGAGTGATTCCAGATGATGCGGATTTTGCCGGCCTTTTCGCGCTCGAAGAGCCGATCTTGCATGATCTTCTCGGCTCGCAGTCGATCGCGGCGATGCACCAGCGTGACGTGAGCGGCGATGTTCGAGAGATAGAGTGCTTCTTCGACGGCCGTGTTGCCGCCACCGATGACGGCAACCGACTGACCGCGGAAGAAGAATCCATCGCAGGTGGCGCAAGCGGACACACCACGCCCCTTGAAGGACTCTTCCGAGGGCAGCCCTAGGTACTTAGCCGAAGCGCCGGTGGCAATGATCAGCGCATCACAGGTGTATTCACCCAGATCGCCAATGAGGCGAAACGGACGCTGATCGAGCTTCGCCGTGTGGATGTGATCGCTCACCATCTCGGTACCAAAGCGCAGCGCATGCGCTTTCATACGCTCCATCAGCGCGGGGCCGAGCAGGCCGTGGGCATCGCCCGGCCAGTTGTCGACCTCGGTCGTCGTCATCAACTGACCGCCTTCCTGCAGGCCCGCGATCAGCATCGGTGCGCGATTGGCGCGGGCGGCGTAGACGGCGGCGGAGTAACCGGCAGGTCCGGAACCCAAAATGATCAGTTTTCGATGTGTGCTCATGCGCGCATGTTAGGGGCAGCGCGCGCAGGATGCCACGTGCAAGTCGATTCCATTAGAATCACGGATTCCAGACGCTGGTCCGCCACGGGATAACCCATTGTCCGATACTGCTGCGAAGGGTGCAGAGCCCTCCCGTTTCACCGAACGCGTCAAGCGTAGTTTGCGCGAGGTCGTGATCATCCTGATGGGTGCGATCGCGCTCATG
>JBDKJA010000039.1:0-14452 GCA_039796795.1 Pseudomonadota bacterium | reverse complement strand
TTGATGCTCGCGATTTTGATCGGCATGGCAGTGCGCAACTTCCTGGGACGCCCCGAAGCCGCCCGCGCCGGACTCGCCGCCGCATTACGAGCCCCGTTACGACTTGGGATCGTGCTGCTAGGTCTACAAGTGACCCTAACCGAGATCCTCGCCATCGGCTGGGCGGGTCTTGCCATTTTGACCTTCGCGGTTGCCGCAACCTTCCTCTTCACGGTTTGGATGGGGCAAAGGCTCGGCGTGCCACGCGGCCTCACCACCCTCATCGCCGCTGGAACCGGTGTCTGCGGAGCCTCGGCCATCGTGGCGGCGAATACCGTTGTTCGCGATGACGACGAGTCGGTCGCCTACGCACTTGCGACGGTCACCCTCTTTGGCACCATTGCGATGTTCGGATACCCACTGCTCGCAAGCGGATTGCCGCTCGGCGAATTGGCCTATGGTCTTTGGAGCGGTGCGTCGGTGCACGAAGTCGCGCAGGTCGTCGCGGCCGGCTTTGCGCTCGGGCAAACGAGCGGCGAGTTCGCGACCGTCAGCAAACTCGCCCGAGTGTTGATGCTGGCACCGCTCGTGTTGTTGATGGGACTTTGGGCGCAGCGATTATCCAGTCGCGGTGACGTGGGGAACGGGCGCGCGCCGATGCCGTGGTTCGTATTCGGCTTCCTCGGTATGGTGCTATTGGCGGGCACGGGTTGGATCGCCAGTGATTGGCGATCTGCCGCGAACCTCGCGACACAAGCGCTGCTCGCTTTTGCCCTTGCCGCCGTTGGACTCGAGACCGACCTACGCAAGCTCGTCGCTCAGGGCTGGCGACCGCTCGCACTCGGCGCAACAGCGACGCTGTTCATCGCAAGCACGACGTTGGCACTAACCCTCCTCTGGCAAGACCTCTGAGGTCTGCTGAGGTCTGTTACAGACGCGGCAACGCGCTACCGCGTCAAGTCGCTTCCGAAGAATTCAGCAATCGACTGATGCGCGGGGTGATCCAGCCCTCAAGATCATCGATGACCGAGAACACGGCCGGCACGATGACCAGCGTCAACGCCGTCGATGTGATGAGGCCGCCGATCACCGCAATACCCATCGGTGCGCGGAACTCACCGCCCACCACCGCAAAAGCCACTGGCAACATGCCCGCGACCATCGCGACCGTCGTCATGATAATGGGGCGTGCACGCTTGTGACCGGCCTCAATCAGCGCCTCCGTCCGAGTCTTGCCGGCACGCATTTCTTCGATGGCGAAATCGACCAGCAGAATCGAGTTCTTGCCGACGATTCCCATGAGCATCAAGAAGCCGATGACAACGGGCATCGAGAACGGCTTCCCGAAGAGCATGAGCGCGATCGCTGCACCGCCGACGGAAAGCGGTAGCGCTGACAAGATGGTGATGGGCTGGAACACGCGTGCGAACAGCAGCACGAGCACAGCAAACACGAGGAGCACCCCAGCGCCGATGGCCAGGGTGAAATTCGTGAAGACATCCTTGATGAACTCGGCCTGCCCCACTTCGACAAGCTTCACACCTTCCGGCAAATTTTTGATCTCCGGCAACGCTTTGACCTTCGCGAGCGCCGGTCCGATCTCAACACCATTGAGCTCCGAGTCGATCACGACGCGACGACTCTGGTTGTAGCGACGAATCACCGACGGGCCTTCACCGAAGCGAATTTCCGCCACCGACTTCAGCGGCACGGTACCACCCGAGGAGGTGCGTACCGGCAGATTTTCGAGGGTGGCCAGATCACGACGCGAACTCTCGAGCAGACTGACGCGAATCGGCACTTGTCGATCCGAGAGTGAGAACTTCGCTGCGTTCTGAGGCAAATCGCCCAAAGTCGCGATGCGGATCGTTTGACTAATTGCCGCAACCGACACGCCGAGCTCCGCCGCAAGATCCAGTCGAGGCTCAACCAGAACCTCCGGACGTTCGAGATCGCCGCTGATCCGCGGATCACGCAACTCGGGCAACTTGCGCATCGCTTCAACGGCCGCACGTGCCGCCGTTTCCAGCTGCAGAGGATCATCGCTCGTGAGATAGAGCGTCAAAGGTCTTCCGCCACCTGCTGCATCACCACCGGCGAAATTGATACGCGCGTCCGGGATGGCGGCGAAGCTCGGTCGGACTCGCTCCTCCCACTCGTGCTGCGTTAGATCACGATCCTTGTGAGACACCAATGAAACATAGAGATTAGCCGTGCGAACTTCATCGCCACCAATCGACTCGATCACATCCGTCACTTCCGGTTGTGACGCGACGAGCTCGCGAACCTGAGCTGACACCGCGGCGGTTTGTTCGAGGCGCACACCCGGCGGCAACTCGATGGTGATCTGCGAGGCCGAGAAGTCCTGCGGCGGAATCAAGGATTTCGGCAGAGCGACGAGCAGCAGAACCGAAATGATGAAGAACGCAGTGCCTCCGGCAATGGTCGTCCAGCGATGCTGCAAACCCCAGCGCAACACCTCGAGGTAGCTGTTCATCATCGGGCCGTCGGCCGAGCGGATCTCGTCGTGTGGCTTCAACGTATACGCGGCGATGAGCGGCGTGATCAATCGCGCCACGAGTAGCGAGAAGAACACCGCAGCCGCCACCGTCAAGCCGAATTGCTTGAAATACTGACCGACGAATCCACCCATGAAACCGACCGGGGCGAACACGGCGATGATGGTGGCGGACGTTGCCACCACGGCAAGACCAATCTCGTCGGCGGCATCAAGCGCCGCCTGATAACCGGTCTTCCCCATGCGCATGTGCCGCACGATATTCTCGATCTCGACGATCGCATCGTCGACCAGCACGCCCGCCACCAACGACAGCGCCAGCATGCTCATGCTGTTGAGCGTGAAGTCCATTGCATACATAAATGCAAAGGTCGGAATGGCCGACAACGGGATCGCGAGCGCCGAGATGGCGGTCGCACGCCAGTCACGCAAGAAAATGAAAACGACGAGAACAGCCAAGATCGATCCTTCGATCATCGCCGTCAGCGCCGAGCGGTAAGACTCGCGAGTATTCTCCACGGTGGTAAACACCCGCGTGATCTTGAGATCAGGCGATTCTTTGAGGAGCTTATCGATCTCCTCCTCGACGCGATCGAGAACGGTGACATCCGAAGCACCTCGTGCCTTGAACACCCCGAAAGTCGTGGCTACTCGACCATTGAGACGCGTGAGCGATCGTTGTTCACCGACATCGTCACGGACCTCGGCGATATCCTGCAATCGCACGCTCGCGCCGTTGGTGAGACGAATCTGGGTGCCGGCAAGCTCTAAGGCGGTCGAGGCAGAACCGAGCACGCGGATCGCCTGCTCACCGCCGCCCACCTGGGCCCGACCACCCGGTGCGTTCAAGTTGAGCGTGCGTAATTGCTGGTTGACCTCCGTTGCCGTGATACCGAGTGCCTGCATGCGCGCCGGATCGAGATTGACGCGGATTTCGCGGGTAAAGCCACCGCCACGAGAAGCCTGCGCCACCCCGGGCAAGGCCAACAGTCGCTTGCTCACGGTATTGTCCACGTACCAACTGAGCTGCTCGGGTGAGCGTTCGGTAGTCACGACCGCGTAATACGCAATCGCACCACCCTCCACATCGATACGCGTCACCTGCGGTTCGTCGACACCATCGGGAAGATCGGCTCTAACTTTGCTGACGGCATCGCGCACATCGTTGAGTGCTCGATCGATCGGTGTGCCGATTTGGAACTCCACCATCGTCATGCTCGAGCCTTCATTCGCTCGCGAACTGATCGTGCGTACATCAGCAACGCTGCGTACGGCGCCTTCAATTTTCTGCGTAATCTGAGTTTCGATTTCGGATGGCGCTGCGCCAGGCTGCGACACCGCTACGGACACCAGCGGAAAACTCACATCCGGTGCGAGGTTGATCGGCAGCCGAATGAAACTGACGATGCCCACAAACGTCAGCACCATGAAGAGCACGATCGGCACGATCGGATGCCGAATCGCCCATGCGGACATATTCTTCATTTGGCGACCCGGATCTTCTCACCGACGCGCAGATACGGTCCTGCCGTCTCGATCAATCGCTCACCACCCTGCAAGCCCGACTCGACGATCAAACCGTCGACACGCGAGCCCGCGATACGCACGTCACGACGCTCGACCTGATCGCCGCTACCCACGAGATAAACATAGTTCCCGCTACCGTCGCTCATGACCGCCGTTTGCGGAATCACGGGCCTAGAGCTGCGACCGGTTTCGACCTCGCCACGCGCGAACGCACCCGGGCGCAAGTCACGATGTTCACGCAGCTCGATGCGCACGGAACCCAGACGCGTCGTTGGATCGATGACCGCACCAATCAATCGCAATTGACCCTCAAACGCCTGATCGACACCCGTCACGCGCACACGGGCAGTCTGCCCCACCTTCAAGCGGGGCAAGTCGCGTTCGGCAACGTTGCCGCGCATTTCGATACTGCCGCGACGACCGATTCGAAACAGTGCACCGGCACCCGGCGACGCCAGCTGTCCCACTTCCGCATTGCGCGTGAGAATGATGCCGTCGAACGGTGCGCGCACTTCCGTGCGACCAAGACGTGCTCGCGCCTCGGCTAACTGCGAACTGACGACTTTGACTTTAGAGTTAGCGGCCACGGCCGCTGCGCCGCGACGCTCGATTTCTTGTTGGGACAGAGCGCCGATCGAAGCCACCGCCTGTGCACGGCGATATTCCGCTTCGGCCACCGCGGCGTTGGCTTTGGATTCTTCTAGCGAGGCCTCGAGGCTTGCCACCTGCGGTGCGATCAAAGAATTATCGAGCTTGGCGAGTACTTGTCCGCGGCTGACTCGATCGCCGACATCGACGAACAACGCCGCCACACGACCGCCTTCGCCCTCGGCGCTGATGGCCGCTTCGTCGCGGGCGGTAATCGCACCGGTAAAGGTCACCACATCCGCAAGATCGGCGGGACTCACGTCACGCACGCTGACGAGGGGCGCCTGACTTGCACCCTTCGCGTCAGGGCCGCTGTTCCAAAAAGTGCGCAACAACCCCAGCGCCGTCAGGACAGCCAAGCCGCCCAAAATCCAATAAACACTGCGAGGTGCCGATGACAAAGCGAGTCGAACCATGATGTTTTCCGTAAAAGCAGTCAGCGAGGAAAGACCTCGCAAGTGTTATATGCAACTACAACACTATAACAGAATTAGCGGGAATCAGGCCCTCAAGGGGCGGTTTCCGCGCGGGCGCGAAGGATACCGCGGAGCACGGTATTCGGCAGAACCGTGTTGTCCCATTCCTTGCCCTCGCCGCGTGGCGGGTTATCGCCCATACGCAAGATCACGAGCCGCTCGGAAGGGATGATGTAGACGACCTGATTGGCGTTGCCATCGAACAGGAAGAGATCGGCGGCAAGATACGGCTCCGAATGCAGCACCTTGCGAACATCGGGCTCACGCTCCGGATTCGCGAAGCCTCGTCGCGGTGTGTACTCACCGGCGACGTAAACGCCGAGGCCGTAATAGGGATTCTCGCGAGTTCCTCGACGCATCTCAGTCACATAGCCCGCCGGCAGCAGACGTTCGCCCTGCCACACCCCATCGGACGCGAGCAGAATGCCGAGGCGCAACCAGGCTTCCGCCGGCAGCATCAAGCAGCACCCCGAGTGCGCAACGCCACCGGGACGATTCACCCAGACGTTTCCACCCGGCGCTCCGATCGGTTGTAGAACTTCTCGCGAGAGAAACTCCGCATAGCGTCGCCCCGTCGCGCGCTCGATCAACACCGCCACCATCTCCGAAGAGGCGTTGTTGTATTCGTATCGAGAACCTGGCGCGTCGACGACGGGATACTCGCGGATGATGATTTCGTCGTGACGCGGGTGAAGATAGGCGCGGTTTAGGATGTGTGCCGGATCGGATGAGGCCGACTGGGGCAGGAAGCCCGAACGCATATCGAGCAGATGCCGCACCAGAATTTGCCGACGACGCTCGTCGCCGCGCCATTCCGTCACGAAATCAGCAACCGGCTGATCGAGCGAACGAATATGTCCAAGCGCGATCGCTCGACCGACTGCAATTGCCGTCATCGGCTTGGCGAGCGATCGCGACGTCAAAAGACTCTCGGCTTTGGTATCACCGAAATAGCTTGCCTCTTCGATGGCGCCGTCGCGCCAGACGAGCAGCGCGGACGATCGGTTACTCGCTGCGTACTCACGCGCCCGCAGCAAGGCGGAAGGATCGATGCTCGCCCGACGGGTCTTTGGCAAAGGGCGATATTCCTGAGCACCCGGGACCGACTCGAGTGGTTCGTAGGTTTCGAGACCCAGACCGGCCCGGAAAGAGGCGAACAACTGTGCGAAACGCGCTTGATACACCGCCTCGTCATCGAGCGGCGCCGCCCCTGCCGAGAGCGACGTGAGCAGAACGACGAACAGCCCGAGACGAGAAGTTTTCATGCACCCGAGCCTAGCGAGTTATGCTTTCGCCCCGCAATGCGTATCGCGAAACCCGTTCTACTGGTGAGCACGCCGATCGGCGTCGCTTGGGGTCTCTATGAGGCTTGGAAGGTCCGTTGGTGGCTCGGCCTGTTAATGGCCGTGCTGGTCGGCGTAATCGGTCTGTTTTCGTGGATGACGATTCGACGCATCCAGTTGGATCGGCTCGCGGACAAATCGACTAGCTGAGAAGGCTCTCGTGCTTCGCGCGCGACGCCGCGCCAGGCAGGATCAACACGTCGCACTGGAGCACGCTGAGCAAACGCTCGGTCAATGACGGCTCGGGCCCCTTCCACGAGCCTTCGGCCGGACCAGCGATCATGAGCACATCGATCTGGTGGTGCTCAACGTAGCGACCAATCGCATCGATCGAACGACCATGGATCAAAACATGTTCGCCACCACAGCCTTGCGCCAAAAACTGGACGGACTCGATCAGATTCGCGACCAGCGCGGGATCATGACCATCGAGATCGACAGCCGCTGCAAACTTCGTCGTTGGACGCCAAGAGCGCCCCCGGGTGACGAGCAGTGGTACGGCACAGCAGCGCATCATTTGCATCTCGAGCGGACGTGGCGGCATGGGCGCGGTATCCGATGCCGCCATCAACGTTTTGATGACAAGGTCCGGATGGCTCGCGCGCACTCGATCACTAATGCCTTCTTCCATCGAGCTCGCGCAAGCTGCTCGCGTGGTGATTTGCAGATCATTGCCCGCAACAGAACCGCGTAGCGCATCGAGGTAGCGCTCGGCTCCAGCGAGACAGCTTGAGATCACCGACCTCGCCGCCGGCGATGGATCGTCGATGGCCCAAGCATGATCGGTGTCGCAAGCGAAGATCTCAATATTGGCCTTGAAATGACGAGCCATCACCGAAGCCTTGCGCACAGCGGCCTCGGCCTCGCTCGCGCGATCGGCCAGAACCAGAATGGAGCGCAGAGCGTGCACCGCGTCAGTGCGCCCGTTGTGCGCAAGCGGCGCAAAGGTCAGTCGCGGGTAATGTATCGAGCCGCGCCATCTCGATCGCCTCCTCACACGTCGCACAAGTGAAATACTCTCCCGCCACCAAACGGCGCAAAGCGGTGTCGATTTGACGCAATTCGTCTTTGGCGGCGTCGCCAATCTCGCGCAACACCTCGTCATTGCTGCGTTGAATCGCCTGATCGGCAAAATCGGCAACCAGAGGATCGCGCTCGTGCCGTAGATCGGCACCCACTGATTGAGCTCTTTGAGTCAATTCGCTGCGACGCAGTAACAAGCGCTGCTTGATGGCCTCCAAGTTAGCCATGTCATCCTCCAGACGGATAGCGCCTAACGATCACATGCCACCATCGCGGCAGCCATTGCGATTAATACCTAGGCGTATCGCGCAAGGCGCCCAAGTTAGTCAAAATCAACTTCCATATGAGCCCCACTCCTGAGGTCAGCCCGCTAAGACAACCCGAGATGCAAGCGCTTCTCGATGCCACGGTTGACGCCGTGATCATCATCGACTCCCGCGGCATCATCGAAAGCTTTAACCGTTCGGGTGAGCGACTCTTCGGCTATCGAGCTGACGAAGTCATCGGGCGCAATGTCAGCATCTTGATGACGAGAACCGATTCCGACTCGCACGATCGCTATATGGGGCGATATCTGTCTACCGGTGTTCCGCACATCATCGGGATCGGCCGCGAGGTCGATGCTCAGCGCAAGGATGGTTCGATTTTTCCGGTATTCCTGTCGGTTGGACAAATCCACGGCGCCAACCCGCCGCGCTTCGTCGGCTTACTGCATGACATCACGTTGCGCCGCGAAGCCATGTCGGCGATTCGCCGCGAGCGTGATCGCGCCAACATGTATCTAGAGATGGCGCAGGTCATCTTGCTCGCGCTCTCACCGGATCGGCGAGTGCAATTGATCAACCGCCGCGGCTGCGAATCGCTCGGGCGGCGCGAGATGGATCTACTCGGTCGTGATTGGCTCGAACTCGCCGTTCCAGCCGATCAACACGACAACGTCGCCCGCGCCTTTCGCGACGTGGCAGCCAACGCGGTCGGTGATGAGCGCTATTTCGAACACGAGGTGCTCTCCGCCAACGGCAATCGACGACTGATCGCCTGGCGCTGCATCGCTATTCGTAATGCCAGCGGCCACCTCACCGGCTTCTTTTCGTCGGGCGAAGACATCACTGACTCACGTAAGGCCGAGGAAGAAGCACAGGCCGCACAGTCGCGGATGACTCAGGTGTCGCGTCTTGCCACCATGGGCGAGATGGCTGCGGGTATCGCGCACGAATTGAACCAACCACTTGCAGCAATCGCCAACTACGCCAACGCCGCCTTGCGCCTTGCTGCTCAGGCGGATTTATCGAGTGTCGATCCTGACGGGGACGTCAGAATGGCACTCGATCAGATCAGCCAACAAGCACTACGCGCCGGCGAAATCATCCGACGATTACGTGCACTAGTACAGAATCGCGAAACTCGCCAAGAACCCTCGAACTTGAACGACGTCGTCAGCGAAGTCATCAGTTTTGTGGCTGGTGACGCGCGCCTGAACGAGGTTCGCATCGTGACCCAATTCGATTCAACCATGCCGATCGCGCTACTCGATCGTATACAGATTCAGCAAATCGCTCTGAACCTGTTACGCAATTCGATCGAGGCGCTCATGGAGCAGCCGCGTGGTCAGCGCGAGATACGCCTGCAGACGAGATGGTCCGACAGTGCCGTGCAACTCGTGATCGAAGACAACGGACCTGGTGTTCCCGCCGATCTCGTCAGCCGTATCTTTGACCCCTTCTGCACCACCAAGGCCACCGGCACGGGCCTCGGTCTTGCCATCAGCCGAACGATCGCAGAAGCGCATCGCGGTAAATTGAGTTACGACTCACCCGCGGGCGGCGGTGCCCGATTCACGTTGAGCTTGCCTTACTCTGGAGAGACACTTCGATGACGCGCCCCGCCACTGTTCATGTTGTTGATGATGATGATGCGGTTAGAAGTTCGCTGCGTTTGCTTTTGAAATCAGTTGGGCTGCCGACGGTCACGCATACATCGGCGCAAGACTTCCTGGCCACATGGGATAGCGATCAGCCCGGCTGCCTCGTTCTCGATGTACGGATGCCGGGCATGAGCGGCATTGAATTGCAGGCGGAGCTCAATCAGCGCGGCGCGATCATTCCCGTGATTTTTATCAGCGGCCATGGCGATATCCCGATGGCGGTCGAAGCGATTCAGCATGGCGCTTTCGATTTCTTGCAGAAACCCTTCCGCGATCAGGATCTGATCGATCGCGTGCAACGCGCGCTGGCGAGCGACGCGGAACACCGACAATTGTTGCAGCAGCGCGAAACCTTACGACAACGCTTTGACTCACTCACACCGCGCGAGCAAGAGGTGCTGCAGCTCGTCACCCAAGGGAAAGCCAACAAGGTGATGGCTGGCGATCTGGGTGTCAGCCAGCGTACCGTCGAAATCCATCGCGCGCGCGTCATGGAGAAGATGGGAGCACAGTCGCTCGCGCAACTCGTGCGCATGGTATTGGAGCTCGATAAAGCGGTTTGATGCCCGCGTGGGCGATGCGCAGGAGCTAGCGCTCCTGCGTGATCTACTTATTCAACAGGGGCGCACCCCCGGAGAAAATTCCCCCGTTCAACACTCGGGGGTCTCTCCAGAATGACCGCAAATACTGTGGCCGTGTCCTATAACGACAAGGTCGTGAGGCAGTTCGCCATCATGACGGTTGTGTGGGGCGTCGTCGGCATGCTCGTGGGCGTCATCATTGCCGCCCAGTTGATGTTCCCTGAACTCAACTTCGATACGCCTTGGCTGACGTTCAGTCGCTTGCGACCGCTGCATACCAATGCCGTGATCTTCGCATTCGGTGGCTGCGCCATCTTTGCTACCTCTTACTACATCGTGCAGCGCACCTGCCATACGAGACTGTTTTCGGATGGTCTAGCCGCCTTCACTTTTTGGGGCTGGCAACTCGTGATTCTGTCGGCAGCGATCACGCTGCCTCTTGGCATGACCTCGAGCAAAGAATACGCGGAGCTCGAATGGCCGATCGATCTGCTCATCGCCGTGGTATGGGTCGCTTATGCGATCGTCTTCTTGGGCACACTCGTCAAGCGTAAGGTCTCGCACATTTACGTAGCCAACTGGTTCTTTGCCGCCTTCATCATCACCGTGGCGGTGTTACACATCGTCAACAGTGCTGCCATTCCGGTCACTCTCACCAAGAGTTATTCGGCTTATGCGGGCGTGGTCGATGCGATGGTGCAGTGGTGGTACGGACATAACGCCGTCGGATTCTTCCTGACCGCCGCGTTCCTCGGCATGATGTATTACTTCGTTCCGAAGCAGGCTGGCCGCCCGATTTACTCGTATCGATTATCGATCGTGCACTTCTGGTCTCTGATCTCGATCTACATGTGGGCAGGCCCACACCATCTGCACTACACCACCCTGCCCGATTGGGCGCAGAGCATCGGCATGGTGTTTTCTTTGATGCTACTCGCGCCATCTTGGGGTGGCATGATCAACGGCATCATGACGCTATCGGGCGCGTGGCATAAGTTGCGGACTGACCCCATCCTGAAGTTCCTGATCGTCTCGCTGTCGTTCTACGGTATGTCGACGTTCGAGGGGCCGATGATGTCCATCAAAACCATCAACGCTCTCTCGCACTACACCGACTGGACGATCGGTCACGTGCACTCCGGTGCGCTCGGTTGGGTCGCGATGGTTTCGGTGGGCTCGCTCTACATGCTAATTCCGCGCCTGTTCGGCCAGACACAAATGTGGAGCACCAAACTCATCGACGTGCACTTCTGGACGACCACCATCGGCATCGTGCTGTACACGGTCTCGATGTGGATCGCAGGGGTCATGCAGGGCCTCATGTGGCGTGCGACGAATCCGGACGGCACGCTGACCTACACCTTCGTCGAGGCGCTCAACGCCACCTATCCGTACTACGGCATCCGTCTTTTGGGCGGTGTACTCGTGCTCTTTGGCATGTTCCTCATGGTTTACAACGTGGCTAAGACGATCGGGCAAGGCAAGGTGACACCGGTCGCCATTCCGAGTCCCGAACCGGCCCACGCCTGAACGTCTGGAGCAAATCCATGAAACATGACGTCATTGAAAAAAATGTTGGCTTGCTCGGCATTCTGGTGGCCATCGTGATCAGCATCGGCGGCCTCGTTGAGATCGTGCCGCTGACGATGACCGCGGAAATCACCAATCCAGCCCCTGGCATCAAGCCGTACCCGGCTCTGCAACTCGAAGGTCGTGACATTTATATCCGCGAAGGATGTTACGTCTGTCATTCGCAGATGATCCGTCCCCTGCGTGGTGAGGTGGAGCGTTATGGTCACTACTCGCTTGCGGGCGAGTCGGTGTACGACCGTCCCTTCCAGTTCGGCTCCAAGCGGACGGGGCCGGACCTCGCTCGCGTGGGTGGCAAGTACAGCGACGAGTGGCAACGCCTGCATTTGATGAACCCGCGTGATCTCGTGCCGGAATCGAATATGCCGGGGTTCCCGTGGCTGGCCGATGCCAAGATCGATGCGAGCATCACGCCTAAGAAGATGGCGGCGCTGCGCACGCTCGGTCATCCGTACAGCGATGAAGACATCGCAGGCGCAAGTGCCGCGGTCGATGGCAAAACCGAGATGGAAGCTTTGATCGCTTATTTGCAAGGCCTCGGAACCGCCTCGAAGGAGTGGAAATGAGCCTCTCGCCCGAAGCCGTCGGCATCGTACGCGGCATCACCACGCTGCTAGCCATGCTGGCTTTCGTCGCCGTGTGTCTGTGGGCGTACAGTCGACGTCGACGCGAGCAATTCGATGAAGCGGCCAACTTGCCGCTCGAGGAAGATGAATCATGCTGAGTTCGGGACTGAATCTCTTCGTCGTCGCACTAACCGTTCTCAATACCGTAGCGGCTGTCTGGCTGTTGATCTGGATGCGAAAACGGCGCGGCGAATCGCAGCGCACCGAGGACACGACCGGCCACGTGTGGGATGAAGACTTGCGCGAGTACAACAATCCTCTGCCCCGCTGGTGGCTCTGGTTGTTCGTGCTGTCGGTTATCTTCGCCGTCGCCTATGCCGTGCTTTACCCCACACTCGGAAACTCGCGCGGCGCTCTGGGTTGGACGCAGATCAAACAATGGGAGCAATTGCAGGCTGAGCAAGAAAAACAAGCCCAGCTCATTCTCGCCAAGTTCGCCGATCGTGAACCAGATGAGCTGGCTGATGATGAGCAAGCGGTCGCCATTGGGCGCAACCTCTTCGCCAACAATTGCGCTGCCTGTCATGGTTCGGATGGTCGCGGCGGCTCGGGCTTTCCGAATCTTACCGACGGCGACTGGCTGTGGGGCGGTGAGCCCGAACTCATCCAAACCTCCATCGCTTATGGACGCATGGGCGTCATGGCCGCTTGGGCCGAAGTACTCGGCGAGCAAGGCTTGGACGACACCGCCGCATATGTGATGTCACTCTCGGGACGTAAAGCACCCAAGGGGGACGTGGCGGCAGGTCAGCAGCATTTCTCGAACTTCTGCGCTGCATGTCACGGCGCCGACGCCAAGGGCATGCATGCCGTGGGCGCACCCAATTTGACCGATAACATCTGGTTGCACGGCGGCTCGATGGAAGCGATCCGCTACACCATTGCGAATGGACGCCAGAATGTGATGCCCGCTCAGGAACACCTGGGTGATACGCGCATCCGGCTGCTCGCAGCATATGTGATCAGCATGGGAGCTACGCGTGTTGCACAAGTCGAGCCCTGATTCGGATGACGTCACTCAACGAGGCGAGCTCGGCCTTCGTGGCCGGCTCGCCTTCACCGTTGCCTGGTGTTCTTTCCTAGCGGCCAGCATTGCGACACTCGTGTTCTTTGCTTTCGTCGATCCTGCGCCCATCGTCGCCGTGTTGCAGCCGACCGGTGCACTTCAGAGTCGCACCGCGCTTTATAGCCTCGGTTTCTTTTTCTTCTGGATCGTCAGCGCCGTCTCGGCAGCCCTCACCGCCAGCCTGCTCTGCACGCCACCCGCCTCTTCGCCGAGATCATGAGTCGAGCCGAACAGCCATCCGTCGAAGAGTCGTATTACCAAGCGCATCAAAAGGTCTATCCGCGCGAGGTGAAAGGCCGTTTCACCGCACTACGCACCACCGCTGTGTGGGTGTTACTGGGTTTGTTCTACGGTCTACCATGGCTGCGCTGGGATGATCGACAAGCGATCCTCTTCGACCTGCCCGCTCGCAAGTTCCACTTGCTCGGACTAACCCTGTGGCCGCAGGACTTCATTTTTTTGGCGTGGCTGCTCGTCATCGCGGCACTGAGTTTGTTCTTCTTCACCGCCGTTGGCGGGCGACTCTGGTGCGGCTACGCATGTCCGCAAACGGTCTGGACCGAAGTTTTCATTTGGATGGAGCGCGTCACTGAGGGTGACCGTGCCAAACGCATGAAGCTCGACGCGGCACCGTGGTCCACTAACAAACTGCTACGCAAAGCCGCCAAACAAACGCTCTGGATCACCTTCTCCCTCTGGACTGGCTTTACCTTTGTGGGTTTCTTCACGCCGATCGACGTGCTTGCGGATAAAGTGCTGTCGCTCTCGCTTGGGTCGTGGGAAACCTTTTGGGTTCTTTTCTACGGTTTTGCGACCTACGGGAACGCCGGATTCCTGCGTGAGCAGGTCTGTAAATACATGTGTCCTTACGCGCGTTTTCAAAGCGCGATGTTCGATCGTGACACCCTGATCATCACTTACGATACCGAGCGTGGTGAGCCACGCGGCGGTCGACGTAAAGGCAGCGATCCGCGCGCGGCCGGTCTTGGCGACTGCACCGATTGCACGATGTGCGTGCAAGTATGTCCCACGGGAATCGACATCCGAAACGGACTGCAATACGAGTGCATCGCCTGCGCCGCTTGTATCGATGCCTGTGACAGCGTGATGGACAAGATGGGCTATTCCCGCGGTCTCGTCCGCTACGACAC
>JBDKJA010000038.1:0-14473 GCA_039796795.1 Pseudomonadota bacterium | reverse complement strand
TGGACAACCGTCGGAGCACTGTCGGCCCCATCCAGGAGATTTGGGGCCCATGAAAAGAATGTTGGTAAACGCGACCCAGCAGGAAGAACTGCGCGTCGCTCTGGTTGACGGCCAGAAACTCTACGACCTCTCGGTCGAATTACCGTCCCGCGAACAGAAAAAAGCGAACGTCTACAAAGGTCGTATCGCCCGCATCGAGCCCTCGCTCGAAGCCTGCTTCATCGATTACGGCGCCGAGCGCCACGGCTTCCTGCCGCTGAAAGAAATCTCTCGCGAGTATTTCCTCAAAAACCCCGCAAGCGGCCGCATCAATATGCGCGAAGTCCTGCAAGAGGGTCAGGACATCGTGGTGCAGGTCGAGAAGGAAGAGCGTGGCAACAAAGGCGCCGCGCTCACCACCTACATCTCACTCGCCGGTCGCTTCCTCGTTCTGATGCCGAACAACCCGCGCGCGGGTGGCGTGAGCCGTCGCATCGAGGGCGAAGAGCGCGACCAGATGAAGAGCATCATGGATGCTCTCGTGATCCCGCCCGGCATGGGCGCGATCGTGCGAACCGCCGGTGTCGGTCGTGCGACCGAAGAACTGCAGTGGGACCTCGATAACCTCAAGATCCAATGGGACGAGATCGTCAAGGCGGTGCTCGAGCGCCCGGCCCCGTTCCTCGTTTACCGCGAGAGCGATCCTGTCACGCGCGCCCTGCGCGACTACTTCTCCGATGACATCGGTGAGGTGCTGGTCGATGAACCTGGCGCCCACACGATCGCTGCCGAGTACATGCAGCGCTTCATGCCGGCCGAAGGTGGTCGTCGGCTGAAGATGTATTCAGACGACATCCCCCTGTTCACGCGCTATCAGATCGAAAGCCAGATCGAGTCGGCGTATGCGCACAAGGTCCAGCTGCCCTCAGGCGGCTCGATCGTCATCGACTACACCGAAGCTTTGGTATCGATCGACATCAACTCGGCGCGCGCCACGCGCGGTGGTGATATCGAAACCACCGCAACCAACACCAACCTCGAAGCCGCCGACGAAATCGCTCGGCAGCTGCGTATCCGCGATATCGGTGGCCTGATCGTCATCGACTTCATCGATATGGAGGAGCCGAAGAATCAGCGCGCCGTCGAGGATCGTCTGCGCGACGCCATGAAAATGGACCGCGCTCGCATCCAGATCGGTCGCTTGTCGCGCTTCGGTCTGCTCGAGATGTCGCGTCAACGACTGCGGCCTTCACTCTCGGATTCGAGCCACGAGGTTTGCCCGCGTTGCCAAGGCATCGGCAGCATCCGCACCGTCGAGTCGATGGCGCTCGCGATCCTGCGACTGATCGGCGAAGAGGCGCGCAAGGATCGCACCTCCAAGGTCATCGCCGAGGTTCCGGTCGAAGTGGCGACCTATCTCATCAACGAAAAGCGCGAGTGGCTGCGCACGCTCGAAGACAAGAGCGACGTCGAGCTCATCATCGTGCCGAACCTCAACATCGATACGCCGGAATACTCCATCCGCCGCGTGCGCGATGACGAGGCCGATCTGCCTGAGGTCAAGCGTCTGAGCTATCAGATGCCAACGCCCGCCAAGGTGCCAGACCCCGCCGGCACTCGCGAAAAACAAGCCCATCAAGAACCGGCTGCCGTGCCGACCTTCCTGCCGACGACGCCCGCTCCGATCGTGGTGCAGGCCGCAGCGCCGGCTGCCGTCGCCAAGTCGGCCGATGCAGGTCCTCAACTCGGAATCTTCGTGCGTCTGTGGCGCTGGCTGTTTGGCGCACCCGCGGCGAAGTCGGATGAGGGCGCATCGCGCAACGGTCGACAACGCCAGGATCGACGCGATCGCGATCGCAACGAACGCGGTGGTCGAGGTCGAGACCGTGATCGCAATGAGCGCGGGCGCGGCAAAGATCGAGATCGTGACCGTGATCGCGACAGCAACGAGCGTAAGCCACGCGAAGCGACCAAAGAAACGCGCGACAATAAACCGGCTGCTCAGCCAGCTCCTCGTGCCGAAGGCGGTCGCGGTGAAGGCCAAGGTCAAGGGCAAGGACGTCGTGGCGGGCGTGATGATCAACGCCGTCGCGAGCAACGCAACGACCATCGTGGCGAGCGTCAACCCGCCGCCGCTCCTGCCCCGTCTGGCGCTAACCCAGCGCCGTTGGCGCCGTCAGCGCCTGCACCATCAACTCAGTCGCCATCAGCACAGACTGTCACTGCCGCCAACGCAGCGATCAGTTCTGACGTCGATCAAACCAGCAACGAGACGTCGGCACCGGGCGCTGAAGGCGCCGTTACCACCGAGCGCGAGGGTGGCGCTCGCCGTGGCCGTCGTCGCGGTCGCCGCGGTCGTCGTGGTGGACGTGATCGGGATGCCAGCGCCGCAGGCTCGATGGCCGTCGGTAGCGACGCCGCCGAAGACGCCTTCGATGACGCCGCTGATGCGGTGGAAGGCTCGGTCGATGACCACGTCTCAGAGACGCGGCCTGCATCGGGCGAACAAATGGCTTTGCAGATTCAGTCGGACGCACCCTCCGCGGTGACGGGCGATCTGACGCCTCCGCCTGCGCCGACCGCACCCGTGCAGGTCAGCTGGACGGGCTTGGCGCCGCCTGCGCCCGCACCGGTGGCTGCACCAGCAGCGATCGAGGCGCCCGCACCGACCGAGGCTCCCGCGACCATAGAGCCTGCTGCGCCTGTCGCAGCGAGCCAGGCAACGGAATCCGTCGCTTCGGTGACGACAGCGGCGGAATCGCCTGTTGCGCCTAGCGAATCGACGCCACCGCCGGCTGAGAAAAAAGTCGTGTGGTCATCGAGCCCGTCGAATTCGACGATCAGCTTCGGCCCAGGATACAGCTCGCGTCGCGACGATCTTTGATCGTCGCCGCTGATCGCGAGGGTTAATCGCAGACGCTGGGCAGATCCTCTTTGAGGGCTGCCTCAGCGCCGGCGAGATCCGCCATGGTGTTCACATCCGGGCCGGGTCGCCGTGATGCCTCGCCCACCACGATCTTCATCCCGTTGAACAGCGCGCGTAATTGTTCGAGTTTTTCGGCCTGCTCGATGGGCGCAGGCGGCAACGTCGAGAGGCGACGCAACGACGCGACGCGATAGGCATAAAGCCCGAGATGACGGCGCGCCATCGTGATCTCGCTGCCCTCTTCTGCCACGCCATCCCGAAACCACGGAATCGGCGCACGACTGAAATACAACGCGCGACCGGATTCATCGGTCACAACTTTGACGGCGTTGGGGTCAAAATATTCTTCGCGATCGCGGATTGCCGTGGCGAGCGTCGAGATATCGGCCTGCGAATCCGCCAGTAACAAGGCGGCGACCTGGGAGACGAGCTCTGCGGGCATCGAGGGTTCATCACCCTGCAGATTGACCACGACCTCGTCGTCGGCCCAGCCACGCAAATCGGCAACCTCAGCGATACGGTCCGTGCCGCTCACATGATCGACCGAGGTCATCACGACCTCGGCCCCAAATTGACGTGCGACCTGTTCGATACGCTCATCATCCGTCGCGATCAGCACTTCTTTGGCCTGACATGCGAGTGCCCGACCGTACACCCATTGCAGCATGGGCTTGCCTGCCATCTCGATGAGCGGCTTACCCGGCAAGCGGGTGGATGCATACCGCGCCGGGATGACGATTCGATACATCAGCGTGCGAGCAAGGGATCGTCGGCCGCGAGCGTTCGCGCCTCTTCCTCGAGCATCACGGGAATACCGTCCTTGATCGGGAACGCGAGCCGATCGGCGCGACAGACGAGCACCGCCTCCTCGCGCACATGCACGAGCGGCCCCTTGCACACAGGGCAGGCGAGAATGTCGAGCAGTCGTTTATCCATGGTGTTCACCCGCGGGATTTTTGTTGAGTTGCGACCAACGCGCAAATCCGATCGATCAGGGCCCGACCATCGTCGGGTGAGAGTCGCGCCGTCACCGGCAACTCCCACATCTGCCCCTCTGCGAACGGCCGACATTTTACGGCATCTTTGCTCGTCATCAGGACGGGGTCGCTATCGCCGAAGGCGAAATCCGCCGGTGTGAAGGCGTGATGATCGGCAAAAGCGTGCTCCTCGATGCTGAGCCCGGACTGGCGCAGCAAATGAAAAAAGCGCTGCGGATTGCCGATAGCCGCCACGGCATGCACCCGCTGACCGCGAAATGCCTCCAACGCACGCCACTGGCGCCCGTCATCAACCCGACGCGCGGCAGCGGGAAAGAGGCGCAAAACCAACTGCCCGTCTCGACCGCGCCAATCCCTGCGCTCCGCAGCATCGCCATTGATGATGACGTAGTCGACCGTCGCAAGACGCATCACCGGCTCACGCAAGGGGCCGG
This sequence comes from Pseudomonadota bacterium, assembly GCA_039796795.1. Lineage (GTDB taxonomy): Bacteria > Pseudomonadota > Gammaproteobacteria > Steroidobacterales > Steroidobacteraceae > UBA964. Next base: position 10,136 of record JBDKJA010000038.1, on the reverse strand, counting down.
CGGGCAACAACCGACCGTTACCGAAGCCTCGTGAGGCATCGATCACGACGATTTCGAGATCACGCTCAAGCCCGTAATGCTGCAAGCCATCATCTGCGACGATCACATCGACACCGAGACGTTCGAGGTGACGCGCACCCGCCGCGCGATCCGGAGCGACGACCACTCGCGCGCCGGTTGTCAGCGCATGCATCAGAGGCTCATCACCCACCTCGCTCGCCGTAACACCCGCCACGACTTCACGCGACTCTCGTAACTCGACTCCATAGCCCCGCGCGAGTATTCCCACTCGCAGATCTCGGCGCTGCAGCGCATCGACGAGCGCAGCAACCACCGGACTTTTGCCGGTGCCCCCGACCGATAAATTACCGACGACGACGACAGGCACCGATGCCCGGTAACGGGGACGCAAACCGAGTCGATAAGCCGAGCGACGCAGACCGCTGACCAAACCGAATAAGGCCGATAGCGGCGCGAGCAGTAGCGCTCCGCTACGCCCCTCGTACCAAACAGCTTCAAGCCAACGACGCAATCGAGAGGCCATCAGACCGCAAACTGAAGCTGATGCAACTGGGCGTACATGCCACCGCGCGCGATCAGCGCGGCATGATTGCCCGCTTCGACCAAACGCCCCTCGTGCATGACGAGAATGAGATCGGCCCGCTCGATAGTCGAGAGACGATGAGCGATGACGAGGGTCGTGCGACCCTGCAGCAAACGACTGAGCGCCTCTTGCACGCGGCGCTCCGACTCGTTGTCGAGCGCACTCGTGGCCTCATCGAGCACCAAGACGGGTGCGTTCTTCAGCAATGCCCGAGCGATGGAAATTCTTTGACGTTGCCCGCCCGAGAGCATGGCACCGCGCTCGCCCACCGGTGTATCGAGGCCCTGCGGCAGATCTTGAGCGAAATCGAGCACATGCGCGTTACGAGCCGCCTCCTCGACCGCCGGATCATCAACACGCGTGAGATTGAAGGCGATGTTGGCGCGAATGCTGTCATCGAACAGGACGACTTCCTGACTGACGAAGCCGATCTGACGACGTAAATCTGCCAATCGATACTCGCGCAGATCATGTCCATCTAAGAGCACAGCGCCGGAAGTCGGATCGTAAAAACGGGGTAATAAACTCGCGAGCGTCGTCTTACCGCTGCCCGACTTACCGACGATGGCAACAGTCTGGCCGGGCTCGACTCGAAAACTCACATTCGAGAGAACCTCTCCCTGCACGCTCGAGTAAGCGAACGCCACGTCACGAAACTCGAGCTCACCACGCACTCGATCGAGCACCCGCGATCCGCCTGCATCCTCGATTGGGGTATCGAGCACCTCGAAAACGCTGGCGCCTGCTGCGATGCCTTGCTGCAAGGGCCCAAATACCTGTACCAGACGACGAAGCGGTGCCGTCACGAGCAATAAGGCCGTCAAGAACGCCATGAACTCGTCGACCTTCATCTCGGCATCGAAGACTTGTCGAATCGAAAAATAGAGTACGCCGGCAAGACCCAAGGCGGCGATCAGTTGGACGACGGGATTGGCCATCGCGCGAGCGCCGATCAATCGCATATTGCTGTGACGGTTGCGCTCGTTGGCCACATCGAAGAGCTGCTCTTCGTGACCTTCGGCATTGAAGATCTTGATGACCTTGTGGCCATCGAGTGCTTCTTTGGCCACTCGGGTGACATCGCCCATCGATGCCTGAATACGCGCGCTATAACGACGGAACGATCGATTGATGTACTGAATCAACCAAGAAATAGGTGGAGCCAACACCAAGACGAAGGTGGCCAGTTGCCAGTTGAGCCACAACAACATACCGATCAGCGCGATGATGGTGAGCGTATCGCGGATCAGCACGGTTACGGCGTTCGTCGTCGCTTCGGCGACGAGCTCGATGTTATAGGTCAAGCGTGAGAGCAAACCACCCGAAGCAGCGGTGTCGTAGTAACGGGTCGGTAAGCGTAGATAGTGCGCGAAGAGCTCGGCGCGCAGCGCCTTGATGATTTGCCGCCCGACCCAACCCGGAAAATAGTTAGAGACGTAATCACCGATACCGCGCAGCAAAAACAACGCGATCGCACCGAGTGGGATTGCCCACAGAATGCGTGGATCCGGATTGACGAACGCACCACCGAGAAACTTTTGTACGAGATAGGCGATCGCAGCATCTGTGGCTGCGAACAGCACCATCCCAACGACACCGATCGAGAACATGCCGAGGTGAGGTCGCGCATATCCGAGCAAGCGGCGATAAACCTGCGGTGCATCGACCACATTGACCGGTGCCTGCACGCTCATCGCATACCCTCGACGTTTCTCGTGGCCATATCAACGCTGCCAAAGCCCAGTTGTCGAAGCACGTCGATGGCGCGCACGACATCCCGATGTCGCGCTTCACCATCAGCACGGAACACGACCGCGCGAGTGACATCGCCATTGGCGGCCTGAACGATCGCCTCACGCAGTGCATTCGCATCCGCACTCACAGCAACACCTGCCACTTGATAGCGACCGTCTGCGAGCACCTCGATCACGAGGGCAGTATCCGCGGCAGCCCGCCGATCATCCGTCGCGGCCGTCGGCAGCGAGATTCGCAAACTACCCTCGGTAACCCAGCTTGAGGAGAGCAGGAAGAACACCACGATCATCAACACCACATCGATGAGTGAGACGAGATTGATCTCGGGGTCCTCGACGCGTCGAACACGAAAGTTCATCGACGAGCTCCGCGCACGACGAGTAAAGCGAGCGCCTGTTTTTCCATCTCGATCACGAGCGAATCGATGTGGCCACGTAAGCTTCGATGAGCGATGAGCGCGGGTATCGCCACGAGCAAACCCGCCGCCGTCGTCACGAGCGCCTCGCTGATACCCCCTGAGAGCACATCCGGCTGCGTCACGACCCCAGACTCGAGGACGGAAAATGCGCGGATGATGCCCGTGACGGTGCCAAGTAGCCCCAGCAGCGGCGCGACGCTCGCCACGGTTCCCAAGGTATTCAGGTAGCGCTCGAGCGCATGAGCTTCGTGACGACCCACTTCCTGTATACGGGCGATGCGCTCATCACGCGCCAACTCGCGATCGGTCACCACCGTCGCCAGCACCCGCCCAAGTGGCGAGGAAGCCCGCAGCGACTCGAGCGCACGATCGTCGATGGTTTCAGCCGATAGCAGTCGCGAAGCCTGTGGCAAAGCGTCGGCTGGAACGACATGCGATCGCTGCAGACTCCAGACACGCTCGAGCGTGATCGCCAAGGCGATCACCGAGCAAAGGATGATCGGCCACATCAACGGGCCGCCGGCCCGCATCATTTCCCACATCGGCGCATCATAGCCGAGACCGTCCTTCAAAGGGCCGAGAGCCTGCCCGGGCGTCCGGGATCGAGCTCCAATTGCAGCGCCCCCTGCACGGCCGTTGCCTGTACTGCATCGACGGGAATACGCCAGCGTCGGGCGATCCCGGCAAGGCGCGCCGTCGGCAATTGAGCCGCGCTGACGATGATCGTCGTCGCGCCGACCGCATCTACGAAGTCTCTCGTCACAGCCGCTAGCGAGCCGCGTCTCGGAACGATCACATACGGCGCACGCAACTGGCCCCGATGGATCGGATCTGCGGCGAGCGCAGCGGCCTCCTTGGGATCCACTCGTTCGGCGATCAACAACGCACCGCCCTCACGAGCGCTCACCCGCAAAAGACAGCTACCCGCAGCTGTGGAGAAGGACTCGAAGTTCACCCCATCGAAAACCCAACGACGCGTGCGTTGGCAGCGATGATGGGTCGCCGGCGCACCGGGCCAAGATCCGCCGTAGATCACGACAGGGATGCTCGCGAGGTTCATCAATCGCGCCGCACCCTCGGCACGAAACCCGTGCGACGCACTGAGGATCAGCAGATCTGCACTCGATCGCGACCGAGCGAGTATGGCCGGCCACACCAAACTTTCGGCACTACGACCGGCGCTGAAGTACGACTCGGCCGTATCAAACACGACAAGGTGATGGCGCGTTTCGATCAACGTCGCATGCGCATCACCTGCATCCAATATCGTGACGCGCGCCGCACCATGCGGGATCTTGGCAGCGGGCCACACTAAGAAAATACCGATAGCGACGATCGCCACGCGCCATCGCCAGGGTAGTGATGAGAGCGTCACGATCGCCATCACGAGCAGCGTCAAAAATTGAGCGTTGGTCGGTCGCCAGTCGAGCGCAGCCCAGGGTTGGCCCGCGATCCACAACATCGGCGGCCAGATGATCTCGTGTACCGTCTCGACGAGGCGCCAAATCGGCGCCGCCATCAACGCGGAGAAAACTTGCGAGGCGAGCCCGAGCAACACGAGCGGCACTAACACAAAAGAAAAAACCGGTATCGCGAGCAGGTTGACCGGTACCGATGCGAGCGACACGTTTGCGAACCACCAGGCCGTCAGGGGAATCAAGGCAATCGTTACCCGCCACTGCACGCGCCATGCCGTGCGCAGCAGCGCAGTCAACCCACGCCAGCTAAACCCACCGCTCGTTGCTGCCTCATCGATGGAGAGCAACATAGCCATGGCAATGAACGACAACCAGAAGCCAGCCGAGTAACTCGCAAAGGGGTCGAGTACGAGCACGCAGAGCAACGCGGTTGCCAGAATCTCGTAGCCACGCTGCTCGCGTGCCGACAGTCGTAGCGCCCACCACACCGCGAGCATCACCACCGTGCGCTGCGTCGGAATACCAAAGCCTGCGATCAGCGCATAACTCAAGGCCGCGGGCACACCCACCGACGCGGCGAACATCTCGCGATCGACTCTGCACTGCAGCATCGATGCCCGACGCCATAACGCTCGCGCGGCGAGCGCTGAGAGCCATGCAAACAACGTGACATGCATGCCCGAGATCGCCACGAGATGCGTCGTTCCAGTCACGCTGAACACGCGCCATTGTTCGCGCGTAATCGCCCCGGTCGCACCGACGGCCAAGCCCTGAAACAACGCAGCGGCATCGCGATCGTCGACAGCCATCGCAATCGATTCGGCCATCTTTTGACGCCACTCGAGCAGACCCGGCGCTCGCGATTCACCTCGACGCGTGCCCGACCACGACATCACGGTACCGGTGGCATCGATGCGATCTCGAAGTGCGGCTCGCAGAACATCGCTCGCCCCCGGATTATTCGAAGAGACGATCGGATCGAGTCGCAACAGCACGCGCCACGCATCGCCGGCACGCGGCAAGGGCCGTGGTGGATCGCGCCACGTGAGTGCCACGCGTAACGTGCGGCGATAGCTTGCTGGGGTGTCGATCGCAACCTTGGCATCAAAGCGCAGTACACCGCCCTCGCGCGCGGGTAAGGAGTCGATGGTGATGTCAGCGATGACGCGCTCGCCTGCAGCCTCGCGCGGCCAGCGCTGCTCGAGTCGATCGAGCAAGCAAAACGCCGTCGCACTCGCTGCGATCAAAACGATGACGAGGTGTATTGTGAAGGAACGGCGCCACTGCGGTCGCCACCACAAAAGCAGGAGAACGAGTAGCGTGCTCGAGGTGGTCGTCAGTGCGGCCAGCCAAGCCGGAGCCGGGCCGAACAACACGGCGACATTTCCCAGCAGAGCAAAGAAGCCACTCGAGCGCGGCAGAACCCCAACCACCATGGGTCAGGGATACCGTCTCAGAGACGGATGACCAAGCGCTGATTAAGGCTGTTCGTGCAGTTTCAGGCGACCATTCTCAAGCAGCCAGACGCGATCCATGCGCGAGGCGAGCCGCAGGTCATGAGTGACGATCACGAGACTCGTGCCGTGCTCCCGATTGAGCTGCAACATCAGCTCGAATACCTGCTCGGCATTGCGTCCATCGAGGTTACCGGTCGGTTCGTCCGCAAACACGATCAAGGGCAAGGTGACGAGCGCCCGCGCAACCGCGGCTCGCTGTCGCTCACCGCCAGAGAGTTGATGAGGACGATGCTCCAGGCGCGAACCGAGACCCACCTTCTCCAAGATCGTCTTCGCCTGCTGGCGCGCCTCTCCGACCGGCACGCGTCGGATCAATAACGGCATGGCCACGTTTTCGAGCGCCGAGAACTCGGGTAGCAGATGGTGAAACTGATAGATGAAACCCATCGTCCGGTTGCGCAACTCACCACGCGCCGCTTCGTCGAGAGCGTGGATATCTTTGCCGTCGATGGCCACCGTGCCGCGAGTCGGACGATCGAGCCCACCCAATATCTGTAGCAGCGTCGTTTTACCCGAGCCCGATGCACCCACGATGGCGATGCATTCGCCTTTGGCGATCGAAAGATCCAAACCGTCGAGCACGGTCAGCGTCGAGCCACCTTCGTTGAAATCTCGACCCAAGCCTCGCGCCAGCAATACCGCCTGATCAGTCATGTCGTAATGCCTCCGCCGGTTGAGTCCTGGCCGCCTGCCATGCGGGATACAGTGTCGCGAGTGCGCACAATACGAAAGCCACACCGGCAACGCGCAACACATCGAGCCATTCGACATGCGCTGGCAGATCACTCATGAAATACACCTTGGCATCAAGGAATTGGATGCCGAAAATCGTCTCAAGACCGTGCACGATCGCCTCGACGTTGAACGCCAGCACGATACCGAGCGCGGAACCTGCCAAGGTTCCGGAAAGCCCAATCAACACACCCTGCACCGCGAAGGTCTTCAAGATTTCGCTCGGACTTGCACCGAGCGTACGCAACAAGGCGATATCGGTCTGCTTTTCTTTGACGATCATCACGAGCGTAGCGACAATGTTGAAGGCCGCCACTGCAACCACCATCAATAAGATCACGAACATCAAACCCTTGGTGAGCTCGATTGATTGGAAGAAGTTGGCATGCACGCGCGTCCAATCGCTGACGAAATAGCCGCCACCCAACGCCAGAGCGAGATCGCGCACGACGACCGGCGCCTCGAGCGGATCCGCTAGCGCAAGTCGCAAGCCACTCACGCCCTCCCCCAGGCGATATAAGCGCGCTGCATCGCGCAGATTCATCAAAATCAAGCCCTGATCGAACTCGTACATACCGGAGGCAAAGATCCCCGCAACGGTGAGCCTGCGCATGCGCGGCACCACTCCATCCGGTGTCGCCGTCGCCTCCGGCGCGATCAGCACCACTTTGTCGCCGACTGCGACGCCCAAATCGCGCGCCAGTGATTCCCCGAGGATCACATTCCAACTACCCACTTGCAGCGAATCGATCGAGCCGCGTTGCATACGATCGGCAAGTCCGGTCGCTTTTTTCTCAAGCTCCGGATCCACACCGCGCACCAGCGTGCCCTGTACGCGTTGCCCCGCTGCGATCATCCCTCGCGCTTCAATGTAGGGCACCGCCTGCAACACGCCCGGACGACCCACCGCAACGTCACGCGCCTGCTGCCAATTCTCGAGCGTACCCTCAAGCCCCATCAGCGTCGCGTGCGAAGTGACGGCGAGAATGCGCGAGCGCAGCTCGCGCTCGAAACCGTTCATGACCGACAGAACGACGATCAACACCGCAACGCCCAGCATCAGACCGGTGACCGACATCGTCGCGACAAAACTCACGAAACCGCGGCGGTGCGTCGATCGCAGATAACGCGTACCGACCAACCATTCCCAGCGAGTGGATCGCTCACTCATAACGCAGCGCCTCCGCGGGCGCGATCCGCGCAGCCCGACGCGCGGGATACACCGTGGCGAGCGCCGTGAGAGTCAGTGCGCCAGCCGCGATGGCCAGTACATTTTGCCATCGCAGTTCCGACGGGATCCGCGTGACGTAGTACACCTCGGGGTCCATCACATGAAAGCCGAAAAGCGTTTCGAGCGCAGGCACGACAACGCCGACGTTATCGGCTAACCACACGCCCAACGCGACGCCGAACAGGACACCTGCCCAGCCGATCACGAGACCTTGCGTGACGAAGACACGCTGCACCTCACCCGGCGACATACCAAGCGTGCGCAAGATCGCCACATCGGTACGTTTGTCCGTGACGACCATCACGAGCATCGCCACGATGTTGAACGCCGCAACGGCGACGATCAGCATCAGGATGATGCCCATCATCGTTTTCTCGATACGGATCGCCCGAAAATAATTCGCGTGCTCTTGGGTCCAATCGCGAACGATGAGCCCCTCTTTCAAAGTGGCGGCGATCTCACGGGCGACGCTCGGGGCGACCATCGGATCGATAAAATGCAACTGCAGACCCCGAGCACGGGGATCACCCGCTGCGAGCGCGGCAACATCCTCGATATGCGCAAAAGCCAACGAACCGTCGTGATCGTGCAGCCCCGCTTCAAAGAGGCCGATCACGCGAAACTCGCGCAGTCGCGGGGTTGGCGTACCCGCCTCATCCACGCCGGGCACGAGCAAGGTGACCCGATCATCGACCGACACACCGAGTAAACGCGCGAGGACACTGCCGAGAATGACTCGATCGGAACCCGCCTCGAGATCGGACAATTTGCCCTCGATGACGGCGGCCGCCGCATCCGATACCTCGGGCTCGAAACGCGGATCGATCCCACGCAAGCGCAGCGGCAACATCTCAGGCTGACGTAGACCGAGCGCCTGCAACTCGACATAGGGTGCAAGACCATCAATCTTGGGCTCGGTGCGCAGGGTCTCAGCCAACCGATTCCACTCGGCGCCATCGAGAGGCTTGTCGCTCGTATTCATGACGCGGGCATGCGTCGAGAGCGACAGCAGGCGATCGCGCAGCTCACCCTCGAACCCATTCATGACCGACAGGATCACGATGAGCGCAGCCACGCCCACGCACACCCCGATCAGAGACACCCAGGTGATGAACGAGACGAAGAATTTCCGCGTTCGTGAGCGCACGTATCGCAGGCCGACGAACAACGACAGAGGCTGGAACATCAGGGTGGGGATTTAACCACATCACAGGGCTTGCCTCCCCCGAACGGGCCTGTAAGCTTGCGCGCCCATGCCAGCCGGGCTACTGAAATCACGGACCCCCGATACCAGTCGCCCCGAGGTGCACTGGTCTGGCCTGCATGCGAGTGCGACGGCCCTGGCAATCGCCGAGGCAGCCACTCGCGAAGAGCGCCTCTGGGTCATCATCGAGGCCGATAGCCGCAGCGCCGAGCGACGACGCGCCGAGCTCGGCTTCTTTGCGCCGACCGGGCTGCCTCTGCTCAGTCTCCCGGATTGGGAAGTGCTGCCGTACGACGTCTTCTCGCCGCACCCGGACATCACCTCCGAACGTCTGCTCGCGCTCGCCGAATTGCCGCAGGCACATCGCGGCGTGCTGATCGTGAGCGTCGATACGCTGCTACAGCGTCTGCCACCTAAACCTTATGTCGCCGGCCGCAGTTTCTCACTTTCGGTGGGTGACACCCTCGCCCTCGATGCGTTCAAGCTCCGTTTGACCGAAGCGGGCTATTGCAGCGTGAGCCAAGTAACCGATCCGGGTGATTTTGCTCTGCGCGGATCGTTACTTGATGTGTACCCGATGGGCACGACGAGCCCGCTGCGCATTGACCTCTTCGATGATGAGATCGAAGCGATCCGGCGCTTCGACCCACAGACGCAACGCTCCGGCGAATCGCTCACCTCCGTGCGTTTGTTGCCGGCGCGCGAGATTCCGCTCGATGGCGATTCGGTGCGCGCGTTCCGGCGTCGCTATCGCACTCGATTCGAGGGTGATCCGACCCGTAGCGCGATTTATCGGGGTGTCTCGGATGGCATGGCGCCAGCGGGCATCGAGTTCTACCTGCCGCTTTTCTTCGAAGAAACTGCGACGCTATTCGATTACCTACCCGAGAACGCGGTCATCGTCGATGCGAGCTTCGGACTCGATGCCGTCATCGGTCGCAGCTGGGAAGCACTGCGAGCGCGATACGAGGATCGTTGCGGCGATATCGAACGCCCGCTGCTCAAGCCCGAAGAACTCTTCATCGACGAAGCGACCGTGCTGCAAGCCTGTCGCTCTCACCCGCGAGTCACCATCGACACGTTTGCGCGCGATGACGAGACGAGCTTCGGCACTCATGCGCCGCGCGAACTGCGCATCGACGCGCGTGCCGAGAAACCCCTCGCACCGCTGAAGGATTTTCTGGAAGGGTACCCCGGTCGAGTCCTGCTCGCTGCCGATTCGCCCGGGCGCCGCGAGGTGCTGGGCGAATTGCTCCG
>JBDKJA010000037.1:0-16781 GCA_039796795.1 Pseudomonadota bacterium | reverse complement strand
CCTCGCACCGCTGAAGGATTTTCTGGAAGGGTACCCCGGTCGAGTCCTGCTCGCTGCCGATTCGCCCGGGCGCCGCGAGGTGCTGGGCGAATTGCTCCGGGGTGCCTCGCTTCGAGCGAAACTCGTCGATAGTTGGCAGGCGTTTCTCGAAAGTGATGCCGCGCTGGCGATCACCATTGCACCGGAGCTTGCAGGTCTTGCGCTCGACTCGCCGCCGCTCACGATTCTCTCCGAATCGCAGCTCTTCGGTCAGCGCGCGCGCCAGGAGCGGCGTCGACGCAAAGTCACGGCCGATCCGAATGCGATTCTGCGCGATCTGCAATCCCTCTCAGCCGGCGCACCGGTCGTACACGAGGAATACGGTGTCGGTCGCTATGTCGGACTGCAGATCATGGAAGTCGGCGGTCAGAGCGGCGAATTCCTCGTGCTTGAGTATCACGGTGGTGACCGCTTGTACGTGCCGGTGCACTCATTGCATTTGGTCAGTCGCTACTCGGGCGCCGCGCCGGAGAGCGCCCCGCTGCATCGGCTGGGTACGGATCAATGGGGCAAGGCACGCAAGCGCGCCGCCGAAAAGGTGCGCGACGTGGCCGCGGAACTACTCGATCTTTACGCGCAGCGCAAAGCGCGTCGCGGCATTCGTCTCGCTTCGAAAGATCTTGAGTACCAAGCCTTCGCCAATGCCTTCCCCTTTGAAGAGACCGCTGACCAAGCGGAAGCGATCAGCAAGGTCATTGCCGATCTCGATGCCGAGCAACCGATGGATCGCATCGTCTGCGGCGATGTGGGCTTCGGCAAAACCGAAGTGGCAATGCGAGCCGCTTTCGTCGCTGTACAGGCAGGCAAGCAAGTAGCAGTCCTCGTACCGACCACCCTACTCGCACAGCAACACGCGGCCAACTTTGCCGATCGATTTGCCGATTGGCCCGTCCGCATCGAATCGCTGTCACGCTTTCGTTCGAGCAAGGAAAGCGCCGCTGTACTCGAGGCGGTCGAGAAAGGCACCGTCGATATCGTCATCGCAACGCATCGTTTGTTGCATGCGAACGCGCGCTTCAAGGATTTGGGCCTCATCATCGTCGACGAGGAACACCGCTTCGGCGTGCGTGACAAGGAACGACTGAAGGCTTTGCGCGCAGAAGTGCACGTACTCACCCTCACCGCGACACCCATCCCTCGCACTCTGAACATGGCGCTCGGCGGTCTACGCGAGCTGTCCCTCATTGCGACGCCGCCGGCGGAGCGCCTTGCCATCAAGACCTTCGTCTCGGAATGGAGCGACAGCACGATCCGCGAAGCCATCCTGCGCGAGATGCGTCGCGGTGGCCAAGCGTACTTCGTGCACAACGAAGTCAAAGATATCGAGAAGGTGGCTGCCGATCTCGCCAAGCTCGTGCCGGAAGCCAGCATTCGTGTTGGTCATGGCCAGATGCGCGAGCGCGAACTTGAAGCCCTGATGGTGGATTTCTATCACCGCCGCTTCGATATTCTCGTATGTACGACGATCATTGAAAGCGGCATCGACGTGCCGAGTGCGAATACCATCATCATCGATCGAGCCGATCGTTTTGGGCTCGCGCAGTTGCACCAGATGCGAGGCCGTGTGGGTCGATCCCATCATCGCGCCTATGCCTATCTACTGATCCCTTCACGCAAAGCACTCACCGGCGATGCCCTCAAACGCCTCGAAGCACTCGAGTCACTCGAGGATCTCGGCGCAGGCTTCGTGCTCGCGACGCACGATCTCGAGATTCGCGGTGCTGGTGAGCTCTTGGGCGAAGAGCAAAGTGGCGAGATGACCGAGGTCGGTCTCACGATGTATCTCGACATGCTCGATCGCGCCGTCAAAGCGATGAAGGACGGCAAGAAGATCGATCTCGAGGCGCCGCTCGCGAGCGCCTCCGAAGTGGAACTGCGAGTCCCTGCCTTGCTGCCCGAGGATTACGTGGCCGACGTTCACGTACGTCTCGCACTCTACAAGCGTATCGCCGCCGCACCGGATGAAGCCGCCCTTGAGGAACTGACCGCCGAGCTCGTCGATCGCTTCGGTCCTTTGCCGGCACAGACGCAGAATCTGCTGCGTACCGCCCGCATTCGCCTCCTCACCCGAGAGCTCGGTGTACGGCGACTCGACTTCGGTGCCCACGGGGGCTACCTCCTGTTCGAAACGAACAACCGCATCGACCCCGCCGCCGTGATTCGATTGATCCAGGATCGCTCGCGCGAGTACAAGCTAGAGGGCCCGCTGAAACTGCGCGTCTCGCGCGACCTCGATGATGAACTTGAGCGGTTCGACTTCGTGACGGCGCTGTTGCAGCGACTCACCGCCAATCGACTGAGTTAACATCGCCTCATGCGTGACTTCATCCGCCGCGGGCTGCTCGGGCTGCTCGCCACGACCGCCCTGCTGCCCTTTTCAACAAGCGCGAGCGCTCAAACCGCGGGCGCCGCGAGTACGTATCACGTTGAGGTGATCGTCTTCCGTAACAACGGACCGCGAGAAGCCGGCATCGACGGTACGCCGCCGCTGCGCGGCGCCGAAGAATCCGACACCGCACCGGCTGCGGCGCAGATCGGTCGATTTATCTCAGCAACACCGGCAGCGCGACTGCGTCTGACGGGAGTGCGTCAAAAGATGGCCGCGGGTGGCTATCGCATTTTGGCGCACGCCGGTTGGACTCAAACGGCGAGCAGCTGGGGCAGTCGAACCGGCATTCCTCTGGAGACGCTCGGCGTCGCCGTGCCAGGCCTCTCAGGCAACTTTCTGCTCGAACGTGGCTCCTTGCTGCACTTTGGCATGAACCTACGCTACGAGCCTGACGAGTCTACGGTGCACGAACTCAGTGAACTGCGCCGAGTCCGATTTGAAGAGCGGCACTACTACGATCACCCGGGGCTCGGCGTGCTCGCCGTGATCACCTCGGGCACGCGGCCTTAGAGCGCCGTTTTACAGCGCGGCCTTAGACCGCGACCTGCTCAGCCGAGCTTCAGTTCAGGCGGCTGCAAACAACGCTCGAGCGCGCGCTGGGCAGCGTGCCACTCCGATGTCGTTCGTAACGAGGCATAGGTTGACGTTCCTTTGCCGTGTAATCGCACTCGACGTAACGCGGCGGCCGCATCGAGAGGAACTTTGAGCCCATCGAGCACGGCTTCGGCGCTCGGGCGATGATTGCAGACCGGCAACACATCACAACCGGCGGCGAGCGCTTTCTCAGCGCGCTCAACGATGCCACCGACCGCCGCCGCTCCCGCCATCGACAGATCATCGGCAAACACCACGCCACCGAAGTTGAGATCGCCACGGAGCACACCACGAATCCAGCGACCTGATGCACTTGCGGGTACGTCGTCCACTTGCGGATACAGCACGTGCGCCACCATCACCCCGGCGAGACCATTAGCGATCAAGACCCGATACGGCGCGATATCCTCATCGAGATCGACGAGCTCACGTCGATCGATCGGCAAGGCGTGATGAGAATCGGCAACGACCGCACCGTGTCCGGGGAAATGCTTGGCGGTCGCCACCATTCCCGCATTACGCATGCCATGCATATAGGCGACGGCCAGTTCGCCAACGACGCTCGCCTTGGCATGAAAGGCGCGCTCACCGATGACCTCACTCACTCCGTAATCGAGATCAACACAGGGAGCGAACGACAGATCCACGCCACAGGCTCGAAGCTCTACGGCCATCAACCAGCCGAGCTCGCGCGCAAGCGCCAAGCCCGCCTGCGCATCCGCGTCGTACTCAAGACCGATCCGGCGAGCCGCTGGCAGGCGCGAAAAGCCCTCGCGGAAGCGCTGCACTCGTCCGCCCTCGTGATCAACGCCCACGATCAGCGCCGGTGATCGAACCGCGTGGATATCCGCCACGAGTCGCGTCAGTTGCTCGGGTGATTCGTAGTTGCGTGAAAACAGGATGACGCTACCGACGAGCGGATGCGCCAGCATCTCGCGCTCGATCGGTTGCAGCTGCGTTCCTTCGAGATCGACCATCACCGGACCGAGTGTCATCGTGCACGCTCCAGAACTGCCATCGATTCAACGTGATTGGTATGCGGGAACATGTCGATCACGCCTGCAGACTGCAAACGGTAACCCAAGTCGTGGCACAACACACCGACATCGCGGGCGAGCGTGCCGGGATGGCAGGAGACGTAAACGATACGGGGTGCTCCGGTCGCCGCAACGCGCGGCAGCGCTTCGAGTGCACCGGCGCGTGGCGGATCGAGCAACACTCGCGTGTACTGGCCTTGGAAAGCGCTCTGCCCCGCCTCGCTGTCGAAAAGATTCGCCACCTGGAAGCTCGCGTTCGCAATCCCATTCAACTCCGCGTTACGTCGAGCCCGCGCGACGAGACCAGCGTCTCCCTCAACGCCGACCACCGAGGCTGCTTTACGAGCGAGGGCGAGCGTGAAATTACCGAGCCCACAGAACAGATCGAGCACCCTATCCTCAGGGCCCACCTGCAGCAGATCGATCGCGCGAGTGACCAGCGTCTCGTTGACGGCCGCATTGATCTGTACGAAGTCGGTCGGCTCGAACTCGAAGATCAGCCCCTCGTTGCTCAAAGAATAACGCAGCGGTGTCGCTGCACCGACGAGCGGAACGATGCTCTCGACGCCACCCGACTGCAAATAGATGCGTACGCTCTGCGTCGCCTCGAACTCGCGCAATGCGGCAAGATCCGACTCCGACAAAGCCGCCAGATGTCGAAACACGAGCACGGTCTTCTCAGGCGTTACCGCCGCCTCGATCTGTGGGATGGTGTCTTTGGCAGCCATACCCGAGAGCAAATCCGATAAGGGCGTGATGAGCCCATCGAGCGGTGCCGCCAAAATTTCGCAGCGCTCGAGAGCGGCGATGTAGGGTTTGGCGCGCTCTCGAAAACCAACCAACACCCGCCCACGCTTGGTGACGAACTTCGCCCCTAAACGCGCTCGGCGCCGATAACGCCACACCGGCCCCTCGATCGGCGCGAGCCACGAGTCGGGAGTGACTTTCGCAATCCGCTGCAGGTTGTCCATCAACTCCTGCTGCTTCGCGGCCAATTGCGCTTCGGGTGCATAGTGTTGCAACGAGCAACCACCACAAACGCCAAAGTGGGCGCACTTCGGCTCGACTCGATCAGCAGAGGGCGTGACGACCTCCACCAACACCGCTTCATCATGTTGCCGGTGACGACGCTGTCGTTGAAAGCGAATGGTTTCGCCGGGTAACACGCCCGGCACAAACACCGTCTTCGTGCCCCGCACGACACCCTCGCCATCGTGATTTAACGCGGCGACAACGCCCTCCTCGATCGGAGCGGCTTCGATGCGAGAACGACTCATCGTGGTGTCGGCAACGGCGCTTCAGGCCAGGCGGCCAGGAACTCGGCGAAATGCGGTTCATCGGAACTCGCCAGCAACTCTCGCACGCGAGCTTCCTCGTTCGCACACTCGATCTCATCAAGATGACCGCGCATACGCTGAAAGCGCAGGTAGACAAGCCAGGTATTGAGCACGTCGGTCTCGCAATAACGGCGGATGCCAGCGAGGTTGCCCGACTCGTACGCACCCCAAACCTGATCACCCGAAAAGCCTAACTTGCCCGGGAAGCCCAGCAGATAGGCCATATCCGAGAGGCTCGCTTTGGCTCGCGGCTGATAAGCAGAGAGTACGTCCATCAAATCCGTGTGACGTTCGTGGAATCGACTCAAATAATTATTCCACTTGAACGAGCTGTCTTCGCTGCCGTTCTCCCAGTAGCGACGTGCAACGACACCGTGCTTGAGCGCTCGGTAATGCAACACGGGCAGATCGAAGCCACCGCCATTCCACGACACCAAGGTCGGTGTGTAGCGATCGATACCCTCGAAGAAACGCGCAACGAGCTCACCCTCGCTCGACTCAAGATCACCCAGACTCCACACCTTGAGGGTGTCACCGCGACGCAACACGCAGGAGATGGCGACAATACGATGTTGCTCGTGCGGCAGGAATTCGCTGCCACCATGCTGACGCGCATGCGCGAACATCGCTTTGGCGACCTGACTATCCGAGAGTCCCTCGAGGCCAAACACACGACGACCCAACTCGAGATCGGGCACCGTTTCGATATCGAAAACTAAAATGCTCATGCGGTCCTCGTTATGCGCGTGCAGCCAACATGGCAGCCTTCATCTCTCGAACCGCGGCGGCAAAACCGATGAAAATCGCCCGACCGACGATGGCATGCCCGATGTTGAGTTCGGTGATCTCTGCGATCGCCGCCACGGGCGCCACATTGTCGGTGTTGAGACCATGACCCGCGTGCACTTCGAGACCCAATGATGCCGCCAACTGCGCACTAGAGCGTAAACGCTCAAGCTCACGCACTTGCTCGGCACCACTCACCTCGCAATATCGACCGGTGTGTAACTCGATCACCGGGATACCGATACGGGCCGTCGCCTCGATCTGACGCGGCTCCGGATCAATGAAAAGTGCCACCCGGATGCCCGACGCAGCGAGCAAGGCTGCGCTATCGCGCAGACGTTCGAGCTGGCCTACGACCTCGAGACCCCCTTCGGTCGTGATCTCGGCACGGCGTTCAGGCACGAGACAACAATCCGCAGGCTTGATGCGCTGCGCGATGGCGAGCATCTCATCTGTCAGCGCCATCTCGAGATTCATGCGCGTACGCAACAGGGGTCGTAGACGCTCGACATCAGCGTCCTGGATATGGCGACGATCTTCACGCAAATGCAGCGTGATGTTATCGGCGCCTGCCTCTTCGGCGAGCAGAGCCGCCTGCACGGGATCGGGATAATGGATGCGCCGTGCCTGACGCACCGTCGCCACGTGATCGATGTTGACGCCAAGCTCGATGGGCTTCATCTCAGTCCTCTTTTGATCGACGAGCGACAGCTCGAGCCACCGCGCGCGTTCGCAATTCGCGACCGTCAAGGGCGTGATCGAGCGCCATTCGCAATATGCGCTTGGCGGGATCCAACACGCTCTCGTCGGAATAGTCGTCAGTAGCGATGGCGAGCAGAACCCGACCTTCGAATACCTTGCCGCCCGTCTCGCCCGTGACCTGCACGAAGCCCAGATCGGGGTGGAAATGATAATACGCAGCCGATTGCAGTGCGCCGCCTTCGCGCGCGACTTGCTCGAACTCGATGCCGTAACCTAGAAGCTCGAGCAACTGACGCTCGAAACTGCGCAAGCTCGCCTCGATGGCTGGGGCGGTTCTGAGCTGAGCCAAGGTTCGATCGTACAAATCGAAGACGAGCGGCTGCGGATCAAGACGTACGGTGAGCTTCAACAACAACTCGTTGAGATACCAAGCCGACATCATCGCTGCCGCCGGCAACTCCGGAAGACGATCCTCTGGCGCGCGCTCGGCCTGCGTCAGCTGACCGGCATCACCGCTGCCCGTCCAGGCGACCAACAAGCGACGAAAGGGCTGCAAGGTCGAGGCGTAGCGGGATTTGCCGCCACGCACGCCGCGAGCGAACAGAGTCAGTCGGCCATGCTCGCGACTGAATACCTCGAGCATGCGACTCGTATCGCGCCACGGCTTATGGTGCAGCAGATAGGCCGTGGTGAGATCGACGCGTCGACCGCCGCGCGGCATCGGCCGTTACTCGAGACCGAGCGAGCGCAGCGCCTGCGCGTTGTCGGCCCAGTTCTCCCGAACCTTGACCCAAAGTTCCAAATGGCAACGACCACCGAGCAGCGCCACGATCTCGCGACGCGCCGAGGTGCCGACACGTTTGAGTCGCGCGCCACCGGCCCCAATGACGATGGGCTTTTGCCCCTCGCGGTCAACCCAAATCACCGCGTGGATGACCTGACGGTCTTCTTCGCGCTCCATCTTCTCGATCTCGACGGCAATACCGTAAGGCACTTCCTGGTTGAGCTCGAGGGTGAGTTTTTCACGGATGATCTCGGTGATACGAAACTTGAGGTCACGATCGGTTCGATCATCCTCATCGAAGAGCTGTGGTGACTCGGGCAAATATTTCGCAATGGTCGAGATCAGCGGCTCGAGGTTGTCGCCCTGCTTGGACGACACCGGCACGACATCGAGAAAGGCATGTCGCGCGGTGATCTCTGCCATGAATGGCAACAAGCGATCGCGAGGCTTGGCGAGATCCACCTTGCTAATCACTACCACGGCGGGCCGACCGCTATCTCGGATGCGCTGCAGAACAGCGTCATCTTCTTCCGTCCAGCGCAGCGCCTCGACGACGAACACAACGAGATCGGCATCGACCAAAGCGGACGCCGCCGTTCGATTCATCGCCTTGTTGAGCGCTCGCTTTCCGCCGGCGTGTAAGCCAGGCGTATCAACGAAGGCGATTTGCAGCTTGGGTCGATTGACGAGCCCTGTGATGCGATGTCGCGTCGTCTGCGGCCGCGGCGTCACGATCGAGAGCTTCTCGCCAACGAGCGCATTCAGCAGCGTGGACTTACCGACATTCGGTCGGCCGACGAGTGCAGCAAACCCTGCGCGAAATGATTCACTCTGCGTCACGATGCAGCTCCCTTGCGAGCACTCGCCCAGCGCGCCTCGACTTGCGGAATCAGACTTTGGGCGGCCTCCTGCTCTGCACGTCGCCGGCTCGAGCCCACACCCAAGGTCATCAACGACAAATCAGCTAGCTCGCAGCGCACGGTGAACTCCTGCGCATGGGGCTCACCCACGATGTTCTCAACAGAATAAATCGGCAAAGCGTGACCTCTGGCCTGCAGCAACTCCTGCAAGCGTGTTTTAGGATCTTTGAGACTCGCGGCATCGGGCAAGTTTTCGAGTTCGGCACCGCACAATTCGACAACGAGGCGACGCGCCTCTTCGAGGCCCGCATCGAGATAGACAGCCCCCACGAGCGCCTCGAAGGCATCCGCCAGGATCGACTGGCGACGAAAACCGCCGGTCTTCAGTTCGCCCGAGCCGAGCTGTAACTCTTCGCCTAGCGCCAAACGCTGCGCGATGCGGGCGAGCGGCTCAGCGCTGACGAGACTCGCCCGAAAACGACTGAGATCCCCCTCGGACGCTTTTGGAAAGCGCTGATAGAGCAATTCGGCGACCAATAAATTAACGACCGCATCGCCCAAGAACTCAAGTCGCTCGTTGTTACGACCAGAGGCACTGCGATGGGTCAACGCGGCCGTAAACAATTCGAGATTGCGGGGCTCGTAACCGAGCGCCGACTTCAACCAAGGCAGTGGCCAATCAGGCTTCACGAACGCTCGAATCTCATTGGATGCGCGTACCGATACGCGACCAATCG
Organism: Pseudomonadota bacterium; assembly: GCA_039796795.1. Classification (GTDB taxonomy): domain Bacteria; phylum Pseudomonadota; class Gammaproteobacteria; order Steroidobacterales; family Steroidobacteraceae; genus UBA964. The sequence continues at coordinate 7,516 of JBDKJA010000037.1, read as the reverse complement.
GGCCCACCCGAACGCTGTAGATCCCAGTTGAACCAGATCAAACTCGCGCGACCGACAAGCAACGACTCAGCGACGAAACCCCACACTCGCCCATCAGAGCTGTTATCTCGGTTGTCGCCCACCATCAAATAATGGCCTTCGGGAACCTGCATGATGCGGTTGCCCGAATCCGGATTAATACCGGCAGTAGACTCGTTGCAGATGTAGCCCTGCGGGATGCTGCGATTACATGACGGCAGCGGGGGAACGGAAATCATGTCCGAGCTCAAACAATGCAACACACGATGCGTGTGTTCACCCAGTTTCTCCTCGGCGATCCGCATATTGAGGTAGCAGCCATCCTCGTAACGACCCTGCTGCACGAGCGGCACCGGCTGACCGTTGATGATGAGCTGATCTTCCCGCACTTCGACCACATCACCCGGCAAACCGACCACGCGCTTGACGTAATTGACCGTCGTATCGGTCGGGAAACGAAATACGGCGACATCGCCTCGCTGTGGCGAGCCAACTTCAAGCACCTTCTCGTGAAGCACCGGCAAGCGCACGCCGTAGGCAAATTTATTGACTAGGATGAAATCGCCATCGAGCAGAGTCGGCATCATCGAGTCGGACGGAATGCGATAGGGCTCGTAGAGAAACGAACGCAGCACGAGCAGCACGGCCATGATGGGAAAAAAGCTACGGGCGTAGTCGACGGTGCCCGGCAATTCGATACTCTCAGGGTCACGCCCCGCTGCTCTGGCGGCCGCCGTCCGCCGCGGCCGCAACAAAAAATGATCGATGGCCCAAACGACACCGGAGATGATCGTGATGAGGATGAGAACCAGACTGAAGTCTGCGCGCTGTGCGCTCATCAACTGATAGAAGCTCGCCAGGACCAGTACCGGCAAGGCCGCGTAGAGCACGCGCATTAGCACCGGGTCTTTGGCAGGAGCCCCCGCAGGCGCGCGCACCTGTCGCCGGGGTCGAAGGAACCAATCGTCGATCACGCAGACGAGCGCCACGGGCAGCGTGAACAACGACAACAGCGAGGCGATCAGATCCAACATGCTTACTTCCTGCCCACTTTGAGCACGGCCAGGAATGCTTCTTGTGGAATTTCCACCGAGCCAACCTGCTTCATGCGCTTCTTGCCTTCTTTCTGCTTCTCGAGCAGCTTGCGTTTACGGCTGATGTCACCACCGTAGCACTTGGCAAGTACGTTCTTGCGCAGCGCTTTGACGGTCGCGCGCGCAATCACGTGCGCGCCGATCGCCGCCTGCACGGCCACCTCGAACATCTGACGCGGGATCAACTCCTGCATCTTGTCGACGAGTTCGCGGCCCCGCTGATAAGCACTATCGCGATGCACAATGATCGAGAGCGCATCAACCTTATCGCCATTGATGAGGATGTCGAGCTTCACGAGCGGTGCCGTCTGGAAGTGGCTGAACTCGTAGTCAAAGCTGGCATAACCACGGCTGACCGACTTCAAGCGATCGAAGAAATCGAGCACGACCTCGGCCAGCGGCAAGGCGTATTGCAACGACACCTGATTGGCCAGGTACTGCATCTTCTTCTGGATGCCCCGCTTTTCGGTGCACAACTGCAGCACGGCACCCACGTAATCGGGCGGCACGAGGATGTTCGCGATGATGATGGGCTCGCGAATCTCGGCAAGTTTATTGGGCGGCGGTAGCTTCGCCGGATTATCGACGTATTCGTTCGTACCATCGACGAGCCCGACTTCGTAGATCACAGTCGGTGCGCTCGTGATGAGATCGAGGTTGTACTCGCGCTCCAGACGCTCCTGCACGATGTCCATATGCAGCAGACCCAAGAACCCGACACGGAACCCGAAACCAAGTGCACCGGACACTTCGGGCTCGTAGTGCAGCGCCGAATCGTTCAGTCGTAGTTTGGCGAGTGCGTCACGAAACGACTCGTAATCATCTGCATTGACGGGGAAAAGTCCGGCGAAGACGCGCGGCTGCACCTGCTTGAATCCTGGCAACTGAGCGTCGCAAGGCTTGGAATCCAGCGTGATGGTGTCACCCACCGGTGCGCCATCGATTTCCTTGATGCCAGCAATGACGAATCCCACCTCGCCCGCCGACAGCTGCGGCGCGGCGAGCGATTTCGGCGTAAAGCGGCCGAGCTTATCGACCTGCCAAATACGACCGGTCGACATCACGCGAATCTTATCGCCCATCTTGATCGTGCCGTTGACGACGCGCACGAGCGAGACAACACCGACGTAGTTATCAAACCAGGAGTCGATGATGAGCGCCTGCAAAGGCGCTGCCGGATCACCCTTCGGAGCCGGGATACGCTCGACGATGGCCTCGAGCAATTCGGGCACGTTCTCGCCTGTCTTGGCCGAGACGCGTACGGCATCCTGCGCTTCGATACCGATGATTTCTTCGATCTCGCGAATCACCTTCGGCGGATCCGCCGAGGGCAAATCGATTTTGTTGATCACGGGCAATACTTCGAGGCCCTGCTCGATCGCGGTGTAGCAGTTGGCGACGCTCTGCGCCTCGACGCCCTGCGAGGCATCGACGACGAGCAAAGCACCGTCACAGGCAGCGAGCGACCGCGATACCTCGTAAGAGAAGTCGACGTGCCCGGGCGTATCGATCAGATTCAGTTGGTAACGCTGGCCGTTCTTGGCGTTGTAGTAGAGCGTGACGCTCTGCGCCTTGATCGTGATGCCACGCTCGCGCTCGAGCGCCATGGAATCGAGCACCTGGCTTTGCATCTCGCGCGCATCGAGTCCGCCACAGAGTTGGATCAATCGATCGGCGAGCGTGGACTTGCCGTGATCGACGTGGGCGATGATCGAAAAGTTGCGAATGTTCTGCATCGGTGACCGGTTGGGCCGCAAAGGCGGCGACAAAACACGAAATTATACCGGAGGCACCGTCACCGAACCCGGAAAAGGCGCCGCAGCTCCGCTGCATCGAAAAAAGTCGTCAAAACCGGCTCTCCATCCCACAACAACACGGGGATCTTGAGTCCGTAGCGCCGCTCCCAGTCGGGGTTGGAGTCCACGTCGGCAATCTCGATCGGTGGCAGGGCAATCTGCTCGGCGAGGACCGCAAGCTCGGCCGCGAACTCTTCGCAAAGGCCGCAGCCCTCGCGCGACAGCAGCAACAAGCGGGAGGGATTCAAATCGCGCTCAGGGTACGGGTGCCGCGGCGGGCGGCGCTGCCGGGGCAGCTGGGCGGCGCGGCTCGGCCGGGGCGGCGCTGCGAGCGGCCTTCAGTTGGGAGGCAATCATGCGCGCGGTTCGAAGCGGAACCTCACCGACGACCACAGCGGGCTTACCGTCGATCACGGTGACGAGCGTAGTGGCAGCACCCTGCTGTGTACCACCGACCTGCTGCTGCGCCGCTTCCAATGTCACTGCGGCGCCGATGAAGACCGACACGGACGCCAAACCGTCCGAGAAGACGAGATGTGATACCGGCCGATCCGTCCCGGGCAGGGTCTGCTCGACCTGTTGCGTCAGCCGAAACCCTTGTGGCAAACGCGCTGTCGTCCAAACCCGTCGACCCGCCGCGCCCGTCTCGGCGCGGATGAAACGCGAGTGCACTCGACGGTATCGCTCCGACCCTGCCGGCAGCTGAAAGGTTTCATCGGGAATACTGCGCATGAGCATGAGATTGGCGAAGGCAATGCGCTCGAGCACCTCGCCCTTCGCATCGTGCAACTCGGTTTTCAGCGGCATGTGGCTACGCGCATCGATCCACACCCGATATCCATAGCGGAACGGGTCGCGCGGCGTGAGCGCGATGTAGCGTGCGTCACGGCCCATCAAGCGCACCTTTTTCACCTCGCTAAATTCATAGAGTTCGGCCTGACGATCATCGATCCGCGGCAGGGTTGGCAGTAAGCCACCCGAATGCGGCCGCTCCTCCGTCAGCACCATTTCCTGATCCGGCAAGACGTAGGACACTTCATTGCCTCGACGCACGAACTCGCGTCCCGAACCATCGAGCGACATCAACCGCTCACACACCTCGCCCTCTTTGACGCGATGCACGATCCGCATCGACTCAGCACGACCACCCCGCGTATGAAAGAACGTGCCGTCGTAACTGCGCTCGGAGAGCGCCTTGTTCATTTTCTCTAACCAATCACGCGCTTCGCTCGCAAAGGCGCCCAGTGGCAAAACGGCCGCCGCCAGCGCGGCGAGCCACATCGTGAACGACCGAGGTAAAACGAACGCCGCCATCAAAAACTCTCGCCTCGCGTGGGTGCATCTTCGATCGCCACAGCCGGCTGCGCTTGCGCCTCTTCAACGATCGGCGCACTCGAAATCAAGTTGGAGAGAGTGCTATGACGCAACATCGGCGCAGCAACAGCGCTGTGGGCCGCGACGAAATTCGCGAGTTGCACGGGCGCTGTCACATCCGAGGCGACGCCATCACGAACCGGCGGCGTGACATAACTCTCGGGTTCGGCCGATACCACTCCCGGGGTTGCCGGCTTCATGGCCAGCACGATCTCGTCTTGATCGACAGGCGCAGCTGGAATCACCACTTCTTCGACGGCCTCGGCAGGTGCCTCGCCCACTGTCTTGGTGGCCTCGGCTAGGACGAGCTCGTTCCGCGGTTGAACGCCGATGAAGATCGCAACCGCGCCGACTGCGGCAGCGACGCCAAGACCGCTGGCCCAGCGCAGCGTCGAGCCGCGTCGTTTAGCGGACTCGTTGATCCCTTGCGCTGCCGCATTGGCCGTCTCGGCCGTCGCAACGCCACGATCCGCTTGGACCGCAGCCGCGATTTGGGGCGCCAAGTGACGCCGGGCAAGCGGCTCGCTACGCATGACCGCGCCGATCAAAGAATAGTTATCCCAACTGCGGCGGAGGTTCTCATCCTTAGCGAGCCGCCGCGCGACGAGTTCACACTCGCCCTCCGGCAGTTCGCCATCGAACATCGCCGATAGTTGGCTCTCACGCTCGCTATCCGTTTGATCTGCACTCATCCCACTACCTCGCCGCGGCCTAACCCGCCGTCGAACACTTCACGTAATCGGTTATCGATCGCCTCACGCGCACGGAAAATGCGCGATCGGACCGTCCCGACAGGACAATCCATGGCTTCAGCGATCTCTTCGTAAGACATCCCTTCGAGTTCGCGCAGCACGATGGCGTTGCGCAAGTCCTCGGGCAGCGACTCGATGGCGGCATTCACGGTGGATCGGATTTCCTCGGTGAGCGCCATGGCTTCGGGGGTAGCGGTGTCCTTCATACGAGCCTGCAAGTCAGCGGACTCTTCGCCCTCGGGGCGATCGAGGTCGTACTCGATGGGACTGCGCCCGCGGGCCGCGATGACATTCTTAGCCGTGTTGATGGCCTTGATAAATGCTTCCTGGGCAACATCCTCTGCCTCGGCCGGGTCACGCACGTAACGCATGACGAGTTTCACGACCTTGTGCTGGTAGCGGCGCACCAGCGCATCGAAAGCCCCGGCATCACCCCGCTGGGCGAGCTGCACCAGGCTCAGATCGCTGGCTTCACTACTCATGTCGGGGCTCACGCCAGAGGCATCCGCCACGAGCTGTAGTACCGGCCACGCACACATCGCGTGAAGGTAGACAGAGGCACTTCACAAAAGTTCGCACGGACCGCCTTCGAGGGGTGTTTTGTCCGCAGTGTAACCGTTCGGGGCCTTCAAACACCCCGGATGGCCTGCAGAAGCGCCGCGTACTCCGGATCGGAGTGGATCTCGCCGGCGATGAGATAGCGCACGAGCTCCGGGTCCTGCCACTGCAAGAGCGACTCGAACAGAGCGAGATCGCGAGCGGGGGCGGCAGCGCCATGCGCCGCAAGCCAGCGCTCGAGCAGCACATCGAGCTCCTTCATGCCTCGCCGGCACATCCAGCGCAACCGACCGAGCGCCGCATTGGTCGTTGAGGAGCTCATGACAGCCGACGCTGCGGGCGCGCGATGTTAGAGATGCTCGCGCTCGACCATCATCCGCTTGATCTCAGCGATGGCCTTAGCCGGGTTGAGATCCTTCGGGCACGCCTCGGTGCAGTTCATGATGGTGTGGCAACGATAGAGCTTGAACGGATCCTGCAGCGCATCGAGACGCTCACCCGTAGCATCGTCACGACTATCGATGATCCATCGATACGCCGCCAACAACGCCGCCGGACCGAGATAACGATCACCGTTCCACCAGTAGCTCGGGCACGAAGTCGAGCAGCAGGCGCAGAGAATGCAAGCTGACGGGCGGTCGATCTTCTCCTGCTCCTCGGGCGCTTGCAGTCGCTCGCGATCCGGCGGAGCCGGCGTCTTCGACTGCAGCCAAGGCTTGACCGAGGCGTACTGCGCATAGAACTGGGTGAGATCGGGCACGAGATCTTTGACCACCGGCATGTGCGGCAGCGGATAAATTTTGACCTCGCCCTTCACCTCGTCGCAGCTCTTGGTGCAGGCGAGCGTGTTGGTGCCGTCGATATTCATCGCACAACTGCCGCAGATACCCTCGCGGCAGGAACGACGGAAGGTCAGACTCGGATCCAGCTCATTTTTGATCTTGATGAGCGCATCGAGCACCATCGGACCGCAGCTGTCCATGTCCACTTCGAAAGTATCGATGCGGGGGTTCTCACCACCATCGGGATCGTAGCGGTAGACCTTGAAGGTGCGCACGTTGGTGGCACCAGCAGGCGCCTTGTGCACCTTGCCGTCTTTGTTGATACGGGAGTTAGCGGGAAGTCGAAACTCGGCCATGGTCGAAAATCCTCGAACTCAGTAAGTGCGCGCCTTAGGGGGAATGGGCTCGACATCGCTCGTAAGCGTGTGGAGGTTCACCGGTCGATAATCAATCGTCGCCTTGCCCTTCTCGTCCACCCAGCAGAGCGTGTGCTTCATCCAATTCGTGTCGTCACGATCCTTGAAGTCTTCGCGAGCGTGCGCGCCTCGGCTCTCTTTGCGATTCTCCGCCGATTGAATCGTCGCGACCGCCTGCCCCAGCAGGTTGTCGAGCTCGAGCGTCTCGACGAGATCCGTATTCCAAATGAGACCGCGATCGCTCGTTTTGACATCGGCGAACGAATCGACCGTCTTGGCGAGCTTTTCGCAGCCTTCCTGCAGCGAGCTGCCGGTGCGGAACACGGCAGCATCCGACTGCATGACCTTCTGCATCTCGAGACGAATCTGCGCCGTCGAACGGGATCCGTCGGCATTGCGGAATTTGTCGAGTCGCGAGATCGCGAGGTCACCCGCATCTTTGGGCAGCGGACGATGTGAGGTGCCGGGCTTGACGATGGAAGCCGCATGACGGCCCGCTTCGCGACCAAACACCACGAGATCGAGCAACGAATTTGAGCCCAGGCGGTTTGCGCCGTGCACCGAGACGCAAGCGGCCTCGCCGACGGCCATCAAGCCGGGAACGACGCAGTTCGGATCACCATTTTTCATGGTGACGACTTCGCCGTGGTAGTTACAGGGAATACCACCCATGTTGTAGTGCACCGTCGGCAATACTGGGATTGGCTCCTTGTTCACATCGACGCC
>JBDKJA010000036.1:0-15057 GCA_039796795.1 Pseudomonadota bacterium | reverse complement strand
AGCCCTGCATCGTGCTGAAGCCGGAGTCGAGTCGGGTGCCAACCGCACGCGACTTGAAGCCTGGCCCCTCGACGTTCTGCGCTTCGAAGGCTGAGAGATCCGCTCGGAAGCCAGTCGTATTGATATTGGCGAGATTATTGCTGTTCGCGGCCTGCGCACGCAGCGCCGAGTTAGCACCAATCATCGAGACATAGATCAGCTTATCCATGACGACTTAGCTCCGATGAAGCCTGCTAGAACTCATTAGCGCAGGTTGATGATGGTCTGCGCGAGCTGATCGGACGCCGAGATCAACTTGGCATTCGCCTGGAAGTTGCGCTGCGCCGTAATCATGTGCACGAGCTCTTTCGTCATGTCGACGTTGGACGCTTCGAGCGAGTTCGACTCGATTTGTCCGAAGCCGGCAGCACCCGGTGTACCGAGCAATGCCGGGCCCGATGCCACCGTCTCACCCCAGCTCGCGCCGCCCTTTTGTTGCAGCGAATCGACGCCGTTGAAATTCGCGACAGCGATTTGGCCAAGAGCCTCGATTCGACCGTTAGAGTAGGTTCCACTGATCACGCCAGCTGGATCGACCGAAACACCCGTCAAACGACCTGTGGTGTACCCGTCTTGATCGATGCTGTTCACACTGAACGCAGACCCGCGTTGGGTAGCGTCGGTGACCGTGAACTTGACGTCGGTCAATGCTGCAAAGCTAATGCTGCCATCCGTAGCCGTGCCACCCGCGGGGACCAGAGCGCCGCTGGCGTTGAACGCAATAGTCTCAACCTCCGGCGGGGTTCCCTGCATCGCGCCATCAACCGCGACGCGAACATCCCATTGGTTAGCCGTCGCCGTTTTTGAGAAATACAGCGTGGCGTTCTTCGCCGTTCCTTGTTGATCGTAGATCAAGGTGGAGACCGAGTGACTGTAGGTTGATGAGTCGGCCTGACTGAAGGTTGCGGTCTTCGCCGTGGCATTCGCCGGCAGGTTGAGACCCAGTTCGACGTTGTTGGTCGCCTTCGGCGCGCGATCCGCCTTCGAAAGCTTGAGGTCGCCAATACCACCGGTGCCATTGTTACCAGTTAGATAGACCTGCAACTTTTGGCCGTTGGTGTTAACCACCGTACCACTAGAGTCAACACTGAAGGCCCCGGCTCGCGTGTATGAGGTCGAGCCGTCGCGTTCTTTGACGACAAAGAAACCATTACCGGCGATTGCGAGATCGAGCTCATTACCGGTAAATTCAATCGAGCCCTGTCCAAACTCTTGCTTGACGCCGGACACGCGTACGCCAGCGCCACCGGCACTGGCTGAACCGCGAGTAAAGATATCCGAGAATTGGGCACGGCCATTCTTAAAGCCACTCGTGCTTGCGTTAGCAATATTGTTCGCCGTGGTCGACAGATCCGTCTGAGCGGCGTTCAGACCGCTGATGGCAATGTTAAAGCTCATGATTCGTTCCTCCGAAAATTACATCACTTGCCGCACATCGCTAAGCAGCAGCGATCCGTTCGGCGTGTTCAACGTTAAGCCGCGTCCATTCGCATCCAGAGTCACGCTATTGACGCGGCTACGCAGCATGACTTCCATCGACTGATTACGACCGCCTACATTGGCGATCACTTCGAACTGATACGACCCCGGCGGTGACATCGTTCCGTCGGATCGAGTGCCGTCCCAGCCGAACGACTGCATGCCGGCCTCAGCGGGCAGCGAACCACGAGCGACGAGCGCACCACTAGCGTCACGAATTAAGACACTCGCCTCGCGCACGTCCTCGGGTAATTCGACCGCCCCACCGAGAGCGCTCAAGCCATCGAATCTCGCGTTGGATCCGGCGGCTAGCACCTCGCGGCCAACGATCTGCGCACCAGAAAGCGCTTGTGATGACCGCAGTGAGTCGACCATCGAACTCATGGAGTCCTGCATCTCGCGGATCCCGCTCACGGTGGTGAACTGCGCGAGCTGGCCGATGAATTCTGTGGGCTCCAATGGTTTCATTGGATCTTGATTGCGCAGCTGCGCGAGCATGAGCGTCAGGAATTGGTCGGAGCCAAAACTTTCTAGCGCCCCTTTCGAATTAGGTGTACCGCTCGTTTGAGCCGAATTGATGTTGTCGATGATGCTCATGGTCTTACTGTCCGAGGCGTAAGGTTGCGAGCATCAGTTCGCGCGAAGTGTTCATCACTTCAATGTTGTTTTGGTACGAGCGTGACGCCGCGATCATGTCGACCATCTGATCGACGGCGCTGATGTTGGGCGCGTAGACGTAGCCGTTGGCGTCGGCCATCGGATTGCCTGGCTCGTAGCGCATCACGGCTTCGACGTCGGCCTCAACCACGTCTTTGACCCGAACTGCTGAGGCCGCCTCGACCTCACGCGTCTGACGACGGACCTCTTCGAATACCACTTGGCGCGGCTTATAGACCTTGTCAGGGCTCGAAGCGACACTATTGGCGTTAGCAATGTTGCTCGCGACCGTATTCAAGCGAACAGACTCGGCCGCCATGCCCGAACCTGCGATATCAAATATCTTGAGACTGGCCATGATTATTGCCCCGTGATCGCAGTCATAAGACCGCGTAGTTGCGAATTCACGAAGTTGAGCGACGCTTGATAACGAACGGCATTTTGTGCGAATGCCGCCTGCTCCATCTGAACGTCGACCGTGTTGCCATCCAGCGATGGCATCCGCACTTCCCGCTCGGTCAACGCAAGGGCTGCATCCACCGGCGAGTCGGCAGCAGGCGCACTACCGCCCGTGTGACCGCTGCGGGTTGTCGCTAATCTCAACGCGGCGCCGGAGACCGAGCGATCGGCACCCGTTGCGGCGGCGAGTGCCTGCTGAAAGTCGAAGTCGACCGCCTTGTAATTAGGCGTTTCGGCATTGGCCAGGTTTCGCGCCAGCACCTCGCTGCGCTTCGCACTGAGCTTGAGCGACTCGGTGTGGAGTCGCAGATGAGCATCGAGATCGAACATCGAAATCACCTCCGCCAAAAAAATGGCCTCGGTGGGAATTCAGCAATGGCTGTGCCACAAGCAGTCCGTTCCATTCGAATTGGATGCACTTCGGCGGGCCGGATCAGCCACGCGCCCTATAGATAAGGCCACCCCTCGCCGCCAGCAGCCCTGCGTCAAGCGCCCATCGACGGGTCGTGCCGCTTTTTTGACGCGATTTTCTGGCACGCCGATTGCTGAAGTCCCACTATGAAAAAAATGATGCGATACCCGCTGGGTCTACTCGGCTTCGGTCTGACGCTCGCGCTGGCGCAAGCCCAGGGCGCGCCGAACCTACATGACCTCAACGATGTTGCCGCGACAGCGCGCGCGGTGGTGAGTGAGACCGCGCCGTCGGCCACGATCGACATTGCACCGCTCGATCCGCGAATTCGATTGCCGCGCTGCGATAGCCCGCTCACAGCGAGTCTCCCTGCCGCGCAGACCATCACCGGCAGCAGAATCACGGTGCGTGTTCAATGCAACGGACCGACTCCCTGGAATCTCGCAGTCTATGCGGAAGTGAGCGTTGAAATGCCCGTCGTCGTGAGCACCCGCGCTCTGCGCGGTGGGCAGCCGATCGCCGCGACCGATCTCGAAATCGTCACACGTCGAGTGGCGGGCATCGGTCAATGCTGTGCCACCGAACCTGACGAGGTCATTGGCCACACGGTACGTCGCCCGATCGGCAGTGGCGAACCCATCCGACTCGAGGCACTAGAGATGCCCCCTGCCATCCGCCGCGGCGAATTGGTGACGATCATCGCGAGCAATCCCGGAATGGAGATCCGCGCGACCGGGGTCGCCTTGGCCGATGCCAGATCTGGTGAACCAGTTCGCATTCGGCACTCGAGCTCCCTACGCATCGTGCAGGCCCGAGCCGATACTCCAGGTGTCGCGAGAGTGGATCGATAGCGGTAACAAGTTGGCCTAAAGATTTTCCGAGGGCGGCCGTTAACCGTTACGAGGGAACTGGGAGAACCGTGTCATGAATGTCAAAGTCACCGGAAATGAAGTTCGCCCGCCGCAAGGCGGAGGAACCAGTGGGGTCGGTCGCCGCGAGGCGCCGGAGCTGCTGGTCGCGAGCAAGTCGGTTGCGAATGTCGCCAGCACCGACAGCGAGAGCACCGTGCAGATCGGCGCGACGACGCGTCACCTGCTTGATCTTGCCAAGAGCGGCAATAGCACCGATGTCGTCGACATGGCAAAGGTCGAACGTCTGCGCGCTGCGATTGCCGATGGCAGTTATCGCGTCGACGGTCAGAAAGTCGCCGATGAATTGTTGCGCTTCGAGTTTCTGCTCGGGCGCGTCACAGGCGATGTCCAAAAGGGCTCATGAACGACGCGCGCGTCGCTATAGGCAAGCTGCTCGAGGATGAACTGCGATTGCTGCAACGCCTCGAGCAGTTGCTTTCGAACGAGAAGGCCTTGTTACTCGAGGACGACTCGCCTGAGCGCCTCGAAATTGCCTGTGCATCACGCCAAGAATGCATGGGCGCCTTAATACGCCTACAGGACGAGCGCGCGCAGCTTCTACGGCTGCGGGGCTATCCACCCGACAACGCCGGCATGTTAATGCTGATTCGCGATTGTGATCCCGCGCGACAATTGCCGCCGCGCTGGGCCGAGTGCGCGGAGCTTGCTAAGCGCTGTCGCGCCTTGAACGACCACAATGGTGCGCTGGTCCATTCGCGCATGCGGCGAATCCAAGGCGTGCTTGAAGTCCTTACTGGAACTCGCGAAGGTCCGAACGTCTACGGACGCCAAGCCGAACAAGACTGGAGCACGACGGGTCGAATGCTCGCGACGGAAGTCTGACGCGAGCACTCGCACTCAATCGAGCGCGCCCGGATTCATCACACCCGCCGGATCGACGGCATTCTTGAGCTTCGTAAACAATGAAGCCGTCTCTGGCCTCAATACGGAGCGATAAGGATAGGTTTTACCCAACTGATTAGACGCCGCACCCAGTTCGGCGAAGAGAGCGACTAACTCCGATCTCATCTTGCCGACGAGCTCGCGCGCGCCGGGCCGTGCAGGCGGTGTTCCGAGCCTTTGCTTAATGCTGTCGCTCGCGTAGCGCTGGTGGACTGGCAGCCACTCATCGTGCCAATGAAACACGGGCTCGAAACTGAACGCATGATTGCTGATCGCAATCAGCAAATGACTCATCCAAACACCCTGAGCCTTCATCTGCTCGCGATAAGGCGCGAGCCGCTCGGCACTCGCGCGGATGATTTTTTCGGCATCCGAGTGCGCGACTTTCGCGTTGAGCGCAGCCCAACGCTCACCTTCTCCGCCGACCACCCCATCGAGCGGCGGAAACAGATTGGCTCGCACTGCTTTCGGGATCGAATTGGGGATCTCGAAACCACCATGCGACAACGCAGCGACGCGACAGGCCGCAAGATCAGCCTCGATTGCCGCTAGGTTACGGGCCGCGCAAGTGACGTGCAGTGAATAGGCCTGCTCGGACAGAAAGCGCCGCCCGGCTTTGACAAGCGTTAAGCCCTCTTTGAGACCGCGCCACCAAGATGTCTCGCTGCGCACGACATTCAAAAGCACGTTTGCGTCTGACAGCAACCCTTCGGAGCGCAGGTTCTTGCGGGTGGTTTCTGGATCGAAGACGTACGCTTCCTCGGCTGCACCACTACGCCCGATGGCTGACAGGGCTCTCGCTGCGGCCGCGATGTTATCGAAGACGAAGGAGGCATGCCCGGTTTCTTTGGGAGCTTCGATCAGGCGCAAAGTCGCACGTAACTTGACACCCAAGGAGCCCGAGTCGTGTAAAAAAAGTCCCGACAGATCAGGCCCACAGGTTCGGTAGAACGGCTTGCTGGCTGCGGCAAAGCCGGTTTGTCCGGTGCGCACGATCGACCCATCGGCCAAGGCCACATCGAGTCCCAGCACGGCATCGGCGCCCGTACCATAGCGCGCCGTTCCCAAGAACAACGCGCCGTTAGAGAGACCGCCACCGACCGTCGCTTGTGCACCCGAGAACGTCCCAAAGAATGGGAGACGCAGACCCCTCGGTTGCAACGCCTCATAAATACGCTTCCAAGTGACCCCCGCCTCAACGGTGATATACATATCATCCGCATTGATCTCGACGATGGCATCGAGTGCCGACGTATCGAGCATCACCGTACGTTCACGCACAGGCAGATAGCCACCCGTATAAGACATGCCGCCACCGCGGGCGACGATGTGATACCCCGCCAAGCTCAGTTCTGCGAGTGCGGCTGCACAACGCTCTGCCGTGCGCGGTCGAAGCAACGCACAGGCGGTGACGCCTCGTGAGTAAACGTCAGCCGAGCAGGCCTCGAGATTGGCCGGATCCTGAAAAATTTCAGTCGAATCCAAACTGTTTAGCGTTAGAGTCATATACGCAATCCTACTGATGTGGAACCTGCCCGCAGTCGGAACACTGGAACGAACCATCTGGAGGTCGACCCATGCCCTCGTATAAAACGATACTCGTTGCGATCAAGGATCTCGATGCCCGCACGATGCCGGCAGTGCGTAAAGCCGCGCAACTCGCCAAAGCGCAGGGGGCGACTCTCGAGTTATTCCACGCACTATCGGACACCATCCTGGTCGATGCGCTCGAAGCCAAGCGAATCAGTCTCAAAGACTTCGAGAACGAGCGACTCGCCGCAACGCTGAAGCGACTTGAAACGCTGGCCAAACGTCTGCGTAAACATGACATCGAAGTCACCTACGCGGCCGAATGGGACCATCCGCCGGCTGAGGCAGTCGTTCGCCGCGCAATGCGCATCAAGGCTGACCTGATCGTTGCGGAGCGTCACGCGACGCGTCACATCGCCGGTTGGATGCTGGCGTATACCGACTGGGAGTTGTTACGAAACGCGCCCTGCGCGGTCTTACTCGTCAAAGTGCCCAAGCCCTACCATCGCCCCGTCATCCTGACTGCGATCGATCCCTTCCACACCCACGAAAAGCCGGCGCGTCTCGACGCGGCGCTGCTCGGTGCCAGTGGCACTGTTGCGGAGTCGCTCAAAGGTAAGTTGCACATCGTGCACTGTGTTCCGCCCTCGACGATGGTCGCGACAGGCTGGGCATCAGGCCCCATCGTCGTCGATGCGGGGCGCGGCACGAAAGCATTGACTCGCGCCCGACACGCGCTGGCAGCCGAAGTCGCAAAGCACCCGCTGCCCTCACACAAGCTCGCTATCCTAGAGGGTGCCGCTCGCGAAGCGATTCCGCACGCCGCGCGTCAAGCCAAGGCGTCCTTGGTGGTGATGGGTGCGGTGTCGCGCTCGGGCCTTAAGCGCCTGCTGATCGGCAACACCGCCGAGGCCATTCTCGATGCGCTGAGCTGCGACGTGCTCGTCATCAAGCCCGGTCGTTTTCAGAGTAAAGTCGCGCGCCGCAGCCGAGGCGCGCAATTGATCTCTTTGCCGAACGCAATGACCGGCTAATCGCCGGCAACTAGAACGCGTTGAAACCCGTCAGCTCTCGGCCGACCGAGAGTTGATGGATCGTTTCCGTCCCCTCGTAGGTGATCACGCTCTCGAGGTTCAGCGCGTGTCGAATCGCTGCATGCTCCGTCGTGATGCCCGCGCCGCCCAGTAGGTCGCGCGCCTCACGTGCCACATCGATCGCAGCGCGGCAATTGTTCCACTTGGCGAGCGACACCTGAACGGGACTCAGAATGCCGCGATCCTTTCGGCGCGCGAGCTGCAGTGCCAGCGATTGTCCGGTGGCGATCTTTCGCGCCATCTCGGCGAGTCGAATTTGCACGGCCTGGGTTGCCGCGAGCGGTCGACCAAACAACACACGCTCGCGCGTGTAGTGCAAGGCTTCCGATAAGCAGGCCTGCGCGGCTCCGAGCACGCCCCACGCAATGCCAAAGCGCGCCTGCGTGAGACACGACAGCGGTGCCTTCAAGCCGACACTGCTACCTGGCAAGAGATTCGCCTCGGGCAGCACGACATCATCAAAGAACAGCGCGCCCGTCGCCGAAGCCCGTAGGGACATCTTGCGCTCGATTTCCTGTGTGCTGAAACCCTTCATGCCGCGCTCAACGAGAAAGCCTCGCACGCCTTCCTCGGTCAAAGCCCACACCACCGCCACATCGGCCAGTGGCGCGTTGGTGATCCACATCTTTGAACCGTTGAGTACCCAATCGCTGCCACGCTTTCGCGCGGTCGTGTTCATGTTGAGTGGATCGGATCCGCCGTGTGCCTCAGTCAACCCAAAGCAACCAATGGCCTCCCCTCGCGCCATCGCCGGTAACCAGCGCTCACGCTGCGCGTCGCTGCCGTAGGTGTAAATCGGATACATGCACAGGGAGGACTGCACCGAGACGAAACTTCGTAATGCGGAATCGCCCCGCTCCAGCTGCTGACAAATCAGCCCGTAACAAACGGCGTTGAGGCCGGCGCAGCCGTAGCCCTCGATCGACGATCCCAAGAGCCCCAATCGCGCTAACGGCAAGACGAGATCGCGCGGGAAGTGGTGATCGGCAAAATGACGACCGATATCCGGCAACACTTCGGTATCGACGAAGCGCGCCACGGCGTCACGGACGAGACGTTCGTCCTCCTGCAGTTCATCTTCGATACCGGTCAGGTCGAGCGGATCGTGCGCCATCGTCTCCCCCGTCTGTAACGCTTACTCACCCACGACTTTGCGCGACTGCAAATCCGCGATGCTCGCGGCGTCGAAGCCGAGACTGCTCAAAACCTCGGCAGCATGCTCGCCGGGCTTCGCAAGATCACCCCCTTGCGAGGGGCGCCGCCCGTTCATCTCGAGTGGCAGTATCGGCAGTCGCGTGGCGCGCCCATCGGGTAGCGTCGTCTCGCCGAGCCCACCGCTGGCAGCCAGATGGGGATCGTCAAACATTTCCTCGGGCTTGCCAATCGGCGCGAAGGGCAACCCGGTCTTTTCCAGAATAGGCACCAACTCGGCCTTCGTGTAACGCTTGAACAACTCGCGCACCTTGGGCAGCAACGCTTCTCGCTGCAGCACACGCTGGGAGTTCGTCTTCAAAGACTCATCTGCACCGAGTTCGGTCAGTGAAAATGCCTGACAGAATTTCTGCCACAAGCCGTCGCTGACAACACCCACGAAGACCTGTTCCTGGTCACGCGTTTCGAAAACATCGTAGATCGCCCACGCCGAGATACGAACCGGCATCGGCTTGGCAGGCTGTCCCGTGACAGCCATTTGTGCCATATGCTGGCCGACCAAATAGACCGTCGTTTCGAACAACGAACTACTGACTTTTTGACCTTGACCGGTCTTGTGACGCTGCTCGATCGCGGCAAGTACACCGATGACGCCGAACATACCGCCCGTGACGTCGATCACCGACGTACCGGCGCGCAGCGGTCGTCCCGGCGGACCCGTCATGTAAGCGAGCCCCCCCATCATCTGTGTGACCTCATCGAGCGCCGTACGATTCTCGTACGGTCCCGAGAGAAATCCCTTTTCCGAGCAGTAGATCAAGCGCGGATTTCGCGCGGCAAGCGCCTCGTAACCCAGACCGAGTTTATCCATCGCGCCCGTGCGGAAGTTTTCGACGACAACATCGGCCGCATCGCAAAGGCGACGCGCGATTTCCAATCCTTCCGGAGACTTGAGGTCAAGGCAGATGCTCTTCTTGTTACGGTTGTACATCGGGAAATAGCCCGCACCCGAGCCCAACAAATGACGCGTCGAGTCACCACCGATCGGCTCTACACGAACGACCTCGGCGCCGAGCTCCACCAAGATCGCCCCGACAGCGGGACCCATCACCATGTGGGTGAATTCGACGACTTTGATGCCGTGCAACGGCAAAGTGACAGGATCGGGCAGACTCATCAGCGAACTCCCGCGGCGCGCGGCGCCGCCTGAAACCCGAGCGGCAATCCCGCATCCGGAGTGAATCCATAAAGCTCATCGCTCGGCAGAGCTTCTTTGAGGATCCGTCTAACGTCGAGCAATTTGGGCAAGTCGATACCGGTTGACAGACCCATCGCCTCCAGCATGAAGACGAGATCTTCCGTGACGATGTTACCGGAGGCGCCTGGCGCGAACGGACAACCACCGAGACCACCTAAAGAACTATCGAAAGTGGTGATACCGACATCAAGACCCGCCAGTACATTCGCAAGACCAAGACCGCGTGTGTTGTGCAGATGTAAACCCGACAAGGCATGCTCACCGACGGCACTGCGCACGCGTTTGACCAAATCTTTGACTTGCGTCGGATTTGCGTAGCCTGTCGTATCCGACAAACCCACCTCATCACAACCCGCTTTCATCAGCGCTTCGGCTAAGGCCACCACCCGCTCGGGCGGGACGACACCTTCGATCGTGCAACCGAACGCGGTGGAGAGACCACCTTCAAACTTAGGCCTTCGATCGACGGGCAGCGATTTGATGAGATCGGCGATCTGTCGCGACTCTTCGATCATTTGAGCATGGGTGCGACGGACGTTTTTGAGACTATGCGTCTCCGAGGTCGATAACGGTATCGTGATCTTGTGGGCACCTGCCGCGATCGCCGCCTCAGCGCCCTTCAAGTTCGGCACGAGCACCGCAACGGTCAACCCTGGAATGGTTCGAGCAAAGGCCACGACCTCAGCCGTATCCGCAAGCTGCGGCAATAATTTCGCGGGCACGAAGCTTCCGACTTCGATTTCCGTCACACCGGCTGCCGCCTCGGCAGCAATCCAGGCTTTCTTGGCCTCAAGCGGCATGATATTGGAAATACTTTGTAGACCATCGCGCGGGCCTACCTCGCTGATCAGGATCATGCTCTCGCCTTCTCCACCGTCGAATAAATCCAAGGACGTTGCACTCGATCAAGCGCCACGAAGGTGTCGATATCGGCACGATGCTTCAAGGTGAGATCGATTCCATCCAAGCCCTCGAGTAGCATCTCGCGCGCTTCGCTCTCAAGCTCGAAACGATACATTGATGAATCGGCACGCACCTCCTGTGCGACGAGATCCACCTCGAGCAGTCGCCCTGCGGGATCGACCGAGACGAACTCCGCCAGCGCGGCGATCTGCGCTGCGCTCAGCGTCACCGGCACGATGCCGTTACGAATGCAATTTCCGCGGAAGATCGGCGAGAAGGACGGCGCGATCACCACTCGTATACCGTACTCGTGCAATGCCCATACCGCATGCTCTCGACTCGAACCGCAGCCGAAATTCTCACCACCGAGTAAAATCTTTGTTCCTGCATAGCCGGCCTGATTGAGCACGAAGTCGGGGTTCGGATCACGCCCGCCGATCGTGGTGTAGCGCCAGCCGGCAAAGAGACCCTCGGCAAGACCGGTTTTCGACACGGATTTCATTTCGCGCGAGGGAATGATGGCGTCGGTGTCGACATTGGCTCGCAAGATCGGCGCCGCTACCGCGCGCAAGGAACGGAACGGCTCCATTCAACTCACCTCACTCATCAAGCGACGAAAGTCGATCAGGTGCCCAGCGATCGCACTCGCCGCGACCGTCTCGGGGCTCGCAATATGCGTACGCGTTTCGGGACCCTGTCGGCTTTCAAAATTACGATTGGTCGAAGAGACAACGCGCTCCTGCTTACCAAAGCTCTCGCCACCGGCAAAAAAGCACATCGAGCAGCCCGACTCGCGCCACTCGAACCCCGCGTCCAGAAACACTTGGTGCAAGCCTTCGGCCTCAGCTGCACGCTTGACCGACATGGATCCGGGCACACAGATGGCGCGGACACCGGCTGCCACTTTGTGGCCGCGTAAAATCGCCGCGGCCCGACGCAAATCGCTCAAACGACTGTTGGTACAAGAGCCAATGAAGGCAGCATCGATCTTGAGCGACTCAAGCGGCGTGCCCGGCGTCAGACCCATATAGTGCAACGCTCGATCGTACGCCTCAGCGGTCGTACCACTCGTGGCGAAATCGGGCACGCTAGCGCGAATCGGTACCGCGTCCTGCGGACTCGTACCCCAAGTGACCATCGGCGAGAGCGTCGACACGTCGATGACGATTTCTTTGTCGAACACGGCGCCCTCATCGGTACGTAGCGCTCGCCAAGCGGCGAGAGCCTGATCCCACGCGGCGCCAGACGGTGCATGGGGGCGTCCGCGCAGATACTCGAAGGTCTTCTCGTCCGGTGCGATAAAACCCGTCACCGCAGAGAACTCGGTCGCCATGTTGCAGAGCGTGAGGCGAGCTTCGATTTCGAGCGCTTCGACGGCCGATCCCGCGTATTCGACGGCGTAGCCGTTGCCGCCGACCGAGCCGTGCGCCGCAATGAGCGCGAGCGTCATGTCTTTGGCGGTAACACCCGTTGGAAGCTCACCCTCAAAACGCACCCGCATCGTCTTCGGACGCTTTACGCGTAGCGTGCCGGTCGCCAAGGCATGCTCGGCCTCGGTGGAACCAATGCCCCAGGCAAATGCGCCCATAGCCCCCTGCGTACAGGTGTGACTGTCGGGACAGACCACGGTCGCGCCGGGCAGCACGATCCCAAGCTCGGGGGAAATCACATGCACGATGCCCTGTAGCGGATCACGCACGTCGAAGAGGTGAATCCCCGCTGCCTTCGCCGCCTCACGCGTCTCGACGATGAAGGCAGTGCCACCCGGCATCCGGGTTTGATCGCCACGGCCCGCGGTGGTGTCGACGATGTGATCCATCGTGCAGAACACGCGTGAGGGGTCGAGCACGGCCCGCCCGCTGTCGCGCAAGCTCTTGAGCGCCACGGAGCCCGTACGCTCGTGGAGGAAAATACGATCGATGGCCAGCAGCGCCACACCCTCGCCAAGCTCGCGGACGAGGTGGGAGGACCATAGTTTGTCGAACAGCGTTCGTGGGTGAGTGGAGTCGGTCATGTCAACCGGGAATTATGCCCCGATGTGGCGCCGTTAGGACCTCGACAAGCGCCGCACTCACCCTCTAGCGGCCACTTCAGGACTGCACTACAGTTGGGTCATCCTTCGTTGCACTCATCGAGGCGCTTGCACCATGCGACTGCTGCGTTCTGCCCCCTGGTTGGCCACCCTCTTCTGCTTGCTCGCTGCCACGGCGACCCGCGCCGCGTTACCACCAGTTGAGTCGTTTGGTACCACGCCGATTATCGATAACGTGACCTTGTCGCTTGATGGCCGCTTTATCGCTTCGTCGTATGCGGGCGACAAGGTGTCGATCGTGATCCTCGATCGCAATACCAAGAAATTGACCCAGCGCGTCGATTTCGATCAGAACCTGAAGCTGCGCGGCATGAACTTCGTGAACGACCACGTGCTCATCGCCCAGTTTTCGATCACCTATACCCAACGTGGCAGCACCGAAGACAAAGCCGAGATCGGGGCCGTCTTCGCCATTGACGTTCGCGACGGTTCGTCTCGCCAACTGCTCGAGGCCAAGACCAACAGCCGCATTTACCCCTCGAGCGGCGGGTTCCTCTCGCGCAAGGGCGCTGCACCCGACGAAATTTTGATGAGCGCGCTGCTCCTCGAGAACGCCTCGGCGGGCTCTTCGCCCGATGAAGCCTCCAACAGCGTGCTGAGTGTGAACCCGCTCACGGGCAAGTGGCGCGTGATCGAGAAAGGCAGTCGCACCACCAACGGTTGGCTGATTGATACCGAGGGCCGGATCGTCGGCCGAACGGAGTTCAATCGAAAGGAACAGCGCCGCACCATTCGTATCAAGGATGGCGATGACTATCGCATCATCTACGAACATACCGACCCTGACTTCGGCACCATTGGCCTCTCGGCAGATGGCCAGTCGGTCCTCGCCCTGGGCGCGCGTGGCGGCGATCGCATTCGGCTCTGGAGCATCCCTTTCTCAGGCGGGGGTCCGCAGCCGCTCTATCAAGACCCGGAATACGATGTTGAAGGGGTCGTCCGAGACATCTACGACCGTCGTCTGCTCGGTGTCAGCGTCGGTGGCTTGGAGCAGCGCGTGCACTGGCTGGATTCGGCCGCGGAAGCGCGCGTCAAAGCGCTCGAGGCCTCGCTACCGGGTCGTCGCATTCAGATTGCAGGCTACACGCGCGACCAAAAGCTGGTGCTCGCCTATGCGGTCAGCCGCAATAACCCTGGGGTTTATTACCTCATCGACTTCAGCACCAATCGCGCCGAGGTGGTGGGTCAGGAATATCCGCAGCTCGCCAAAGTCGCACTTGGCAAGGTAAGCAACATCACCTACCCGGCTCGTGATGGCTACAAGGTTCCGGCTTATCTGACGCTACCGGCAGGGAAAGATCAGTCGGCCAAAGATTTACCCTTGGTCGTACTGCCTCACGGTGGACCGCGCGCGCGTGACTCGGGCGTCGGTTTCGACTGGTGGTCGCAGTTCGTCGCCTCGCGCGGCTACGCCGTCCTTCAACCGCAGTTCCGCGGATCGACGGGTTTTGGTCAGAAGCACGAGCTGGCCGGTTATCGTCAATGGGGCCAGCTGATGCAACACGACGTCACCGACGGCGTTAAGTACTTGATCGAATCGGGGATGGTTAACCCGGATCGCGTCTGCATCGTTGGCGCAAGCTATGGCGGTTACGCGGCTCTTGCGGGGGCGGCGTTTACACCCGACCTCTATCGCTGCTCTGTGAGCGTCGCTGGCGTATCCGATCTCGTCGAGATGCTGCGTTGGGTGGAGGATCGCGGTGGTATCGAAGATCCTGCGGTCCGCTTCTGGCGTCGACACATCGGCAAGACGAGCGATCCGGATGTCGCCGCATTCTCACCCGCCCGTGCCGCTGACAAAGTCACCGCCACCGTCATGATGATGCATGGCGTCGACGATACCGTCGTACCCTACGTTCAGACCGAGTACATGGAAACGGCCATGCGTCGCGCGAAGACGCCGCATGAAGTCGTCAAGCTGAAATCGGAAGATCACTGGCTGTCACGCAGCCCGAGTCGCATCGAGATGCTCTCGCAGCTCGATCGTTTCCTCGATCAACACATCGGCAGCCAGTACAAGGTGTCGGTGGAAGAACAGGTCGCGCAGAACTAAGGGGTACGGTTCGAATTGGTCGGGACGCCGAGATTTGAACTCGGGACCCCTTGCACCCCATGCAAGTGCGCTACCAGGCTGCGCCACGTCCCGACCGAACCGAAAGTGATGATAC
>JBDKJA010000035.1:0-15431 GCA_039796795.1 Pseudomonadota bacterium | reverse complement strand
GGTGTATTCCGGCGAGCTCGCCACGAACTGGATGACCGCGCCGCCGATGATGAGCGCGAGCCCCACACCGAGCGGTAAGCCGATGACAAACACCGAGAGCGCGCGACCGAGTTTTTTCTCGGGGAAGCTGTCGCCCGCCATCGAGAAGGTGGCCGGTGACAGCACTGCCTCACCGACGGCGACGCCGATACGCGCAAGTGCCAGTTCGATGAAACCGCGAGCCACACCGCACAGCGCCGTCATCGCACTCCACACGGCGACACCGGCGGCGATGATGTTGCGTCGGTTGTATCGATCGATGGCCCAAGCGATTGGGACGCCGACGCCCGTATAGAAAATCGCGAACACGAAACCGTACAACAGACTCATCTGCGTTTCGCTGATGCCAAGGTCTGCACGAATCGGTCCGACCAGCAGACCCAATACCACTCGATCGATGAACGAGAGGATGTAAGCCAGCATCAGCACGAAAACCATGTACCAGGCGGTAGACGCCTTGGGCCAATTGCCTTCTTCGGCAGAGGAGGGTGCGGCGTTGTTCATGCGCCGATGATATCCAGTCAGTGAGGCGTACGCAGGACTTTGCCGGGGTTCAGGATGCCGTTGGGATCGAGTACATGTTTGAGCTGCTGCATCAACTGTAGTTCGACCGGGTCGGTATAGCGCTCGAGCTCCTCGACCTTGTGGCGACCGATGCCATGCTCTGCACTGAAACTGCCGCGAAACTCTTGCACGAGGTCGTGGATGGCGCGACGAATGTCGGGCTCGCGCGCAAGTAACGATTTCCCGGCAGTTCCGCTCGATTGATTGATGTTGAAGTGCAAGTTGCCGTCACCGACGTGACCGTAGCAAACGAGAAAACCCTCCGGCACGTGGGTCGCGACCCACTCACTCGCACGATCGACGAATTCCGCTAGGCGATCGATCGGCAAGGAGACATCATGTTTGACGCTCGGACCATCGCGTCGTTGTGCCTCGGGGATGTTTTCGCGGATAAACCAGTAGGCAAGTCGCTCACGCTCGTTTTGTGCAAGCAGGGCGTCAGTGACGAGACCCTTCTCCATCGCCCCTTCGAGCAAACTCGCGAGGCGCTCTTCGATCGGATCTTCCGTGTCGCTGCTGCTGACCTCGCAGAGGACACACCAGGGTGAGTCGGGGGTGATGTTGATGCGTGCGCCCAAGTGACGTTCGACCAGCTCGAGCGCCGAGCGCGGCAGCAGTTCGAAAGAGCTCACGCGATCGCCGCTTCCGGCGCGCAGGTCGGCGAGTAACTCCACGGCACATTTGACCGAAGGAACGGCAACCACGGCGGTCCCGTGTCGCTTGGGTCGTGGGAAGAGCTTCAGGCTTGCCGCTGTGATCACGCCAAGCGTGCCTTCCGCGCCGATGAACCATTGGCGCAGGTCGTAGCCGGTGTTGTCTTTGCGTAGCGCGGACAAGGACGAGAGCACGCGACCGTCAGCCAGGACAACCTCGAGTCCCAGTGTGAGTTCGCGGGTCATGCCATAGCGCAGCACGTTGACGCCGCCTGCGTTGGTCGAGAGATTGCCGCCGATCGTGCAGCTGCCCTCGGAGCCGAGACTTAAGGGGAAGTAGCGATCGACCGATTCGGCTGCAAGCTGGATTTCTTTGAGGACACAGCCCGCCTCGACGACGAGTGAATTATTGAGAGGTTCAATACTGCGGATACGGTTCATGCGACGCAGTGACATCACGAGTTGCGTGCCGCTGTCGTCGGGTGTGCCGGCCGCGCAGTAGCCGGTATTGCCGCCTTGCGGTACCACCGGGATGCGTAGAGCGTTGCAGAGTCGCAGAATATCGGCCACTTCCGCCGTTGAACGCGGCAATGCGAGCGCGAGCGCTCGACCCTCGTAGAGTTTTCGATGATCGGTGCTGATGCCTTCGAGGACGTCCGGTGCCGTGACGATGACTTCGCTGCCGAATCGCGACAGCAGTTGTCCAAGTGGGGAAGAGACAGTCGTGTTCATCATGCCCGTCGACTCATATTCAAACGGCAGTCCGGCTTGGTGAGCAGCAGTTGGACGTCACCCAACTGGCGCTCCGCGAATCCGCCCTCGCAATAGCAGAGATAATACTCCCAAAGACGCACGAAACTGTCCGGGTAACCTAGGGCTCGCACCTGATCGAGATGGCTGAAAAAGTGACGTCGCCACTCAGACAGCGTGCGGACATAGTGCGGACCGATATCCTCGAGGTGGAAGATCTTGAAATCGGTCGCTTTAGTCAGAGTGCGCGCGATCAACTCGACACTCGGAATAAAACTGCCTGGGAATACGTAGCGCTGGATGTAATCGACTGAGCGCCGCGCCCGCTCGTAATACTGATCTTGCAGCGTGATCGCCTGTAACAGCATGGCGCCGTGTGGTCGCAACAGATCGGAGCATTTACGCAGATAGGTTTCCAGATATCGCTCACCCACGGCTTCGATCATCTCGATCGAGAAGGCTTTGTCGAAAGTGCCTTTCAGGTCTCGATAGTCTTCGAGTAACAAGGTGATGCGATTTTGCAGACCGCGTTCGACGATTTTTTCGCGGGTATAGTCGTGTTGTTCGCGCGAGATCGTCGTGGTCGTGACATGGCAACCGTAGTGTTCGGCCGCATGCATGGCGAGGCCGCCCCAGCCCGTGCCGATCTCGATGACCGAGTCAGCCGGTGTCAGCTGGAGTTTGCGACAGACCGCGTCGAACTTGGCGATCGAAGCTTCTTCGAGCGTGCTCGTCTCTTTTTCAAAAATGCCGCAGGAATAGGCCATAGTGGGATCCAGCATGAGCTTGTAGAGCTCGTTGCCAAGATCGTAGTGAGCCGCGATATTGCGTGCGCTGCCGCGCTTGCTGTTGCGATTAAGAAAGTGCAGAACGCGCATGGCAGGTTGCGTGAGGAACGACCAGCGACCATCGAGCGAGTTCATCATCTGCCGATTCGCTACGAAGAGACGGACTAGCGCGGTCAAATCGTCGCAACGCCACAGCCCATGGATATAGGCCTCGCCGGCGCCGAGCGTGCCACCGAAAGCAGCGTCGGCATACAGTTGTTCGTCCAGCACTTGCAGGGTGACGCAGACATCCAGTCGCGCAGTGCGTGCGCCGAAGTGGGTGCGAGTTCCATCGGGATCGATCAGGATCAACTCGCCATCGCGCAGCAGCGACAGTTGTGAGCGCAACAGCTGACGCCCGAGACGGGCGAGTAACGGCGCAGAGCTGCGCTTGCGATTGGGCAGCAAATCACTGGCGCGCGTGTTCATGGCGTGCGTTTCTCCGGATGCACGAAGAAGGGAGTTCGTTTCCACCAAAGCCGCAGGGCCTGCCAGTAGATCAGCGCGCTGACTTTCAGTGTGATCAACGGAAAGGACCACAGCGCACGAGCGAGGTTGCCGCTCGTCATGGGTAAACGTCGCAAGGTCATCGTCGAGTCGAAATCACAACGTCCTTCGCGCCAGTTTTCCATGTGAACCTCCAGCGTTTCGCCGGGCACGCTGAAGCGCCAGTCATAACGCATGTCCATCGGCAAAAACGGCGAGACGTGAAAGCCTTTGTCGAACTGCCAGCGCAGCGTCTTGGCGCCGACTCGTTCAGCCTCGGTCACCGACAGTACGTAGGAATGTCGCTCATCCCAAGGTGTGTTCGTAATTTCCGCCACAACGGTCTCCAGCTCGCGCCCGGTGGTGTCGAAGACGTAGTAGAAGCTGACTGGATTGAAGTTGTATCCGAATTGACGCAAGTGCGTCAGCAGGCGGATAGGCCCGCTCGGGCGTTTGCCTGTTTCCTGCTCGACACGATCTCGCACGGCGTCGCCTAACGGGACCGCCGGGTCACCCAGGTAATCCGCGCGACGAAACCAGGCGAGTGCCGGCCTGCTCGATGACCATAGCCAGCGGCCTTGAAACACGGTCGGTAATTCGTCGAGATCGATCAGTGTGAGGTAGATGCGATAGCGAAAATCGTTGCGCCGCGGCGCGAAGCGGCGATGTCGTAAGTGCCCGACGTAAAGGGCGCTCGCACCGCTCATGCAGTCGCGTGACGTCGCGGTTCGAGCACGGCTTGCGGAGGCTTGCGACCACCGGTGACCCTGGCGACCTCTTCCAGTGCCCAAAGCGCGCTGACGACGCCATCTTCGTGGAATCCGTAACGCCAGTAGGCACCGCAATAAAAACTACGGTGATGCCCCGAGATATCGCCGCGACGCGTCTGCGCGCGTACGGCCGACGGCGTGTACACCGGGTGATCGTAGACGTAGCGACCCAGGATCTTATCGGGGTCTATGTCGTCACGATTGAGTGTGACGAGAAAGCGTGTGCTGGAGTCGATGCTCTGCAGCACATTCATGTCGTAGGTGAGGCAGACTCGCTCCGTATCCGGGTCACGAAGGTGATAGTTCCACGCCGCGCGTGCGAGCGGCTTGCGCGGCAAGACGCGATCGTCGGTGTGCAAAATGGCTTCGTTGGGTTGGTAGGGGAAAGCGCCGAGCACGTCGCGTTCGAGATCTGTGGGTGACTCGAGCATGCGGAGCGCTTGATCGCTGTGACACGCCATCACCACATAATCGAAGCGATCGACTTCGCCACGCGCATCGACGAGCTCGACATGTTCAGCTAGTCGACGGATTTGTTTGACCGGGGTGTTGGTACGCCCTTGAACTCGTCCGTTTTGCGCGAAAACGGCCGACATACGACGAACGTATTCACGCGAACCGCCGCTCACCGTTCGCCACACAGGTCGATCATCGATATTGAGAAAACCATGGCGATCGAAGAAGTCGACGAAAAAGCGTGCGGGAAAATTCAGCATGCCATCGCCTGTGGCCGACCAGATAGCCCGCCCCATCGGCACAATGTATTGCTCGATGAAGGGGCGCGAGTAGCGCTCGCGTTGCAGGTAGTGGCCGAGTGTCTCTGAGTGTGTCTCATCGCGCAGCAATGACTTGCAGTCACGATTGAATCGCAGGATGTCGGCGATCATCCGCAGGAACCGGGGATTCACGATATTACGCCGTTGCGCGAACAGCGAATTGATGGACGTGCCGTTGTATTCGAGTCCGCTGCGTTCGCAGCGCAGCGAAAAGCTCATGTTCGACCATTGCCACGGCACGCCGAGCTGCGTCAGCAAGGCGATAAAGTTCGGATAGGTCCAGTCGTTGAAAACGATGAAGCCGGTGTCGATCGCGTAGTGATGGCCGCCGAGCTGTACATCTTTCGTGGCCGTGTGACCGCCGAGATAATCGTTGGCCTCGTAGATCACGACCTCGTGATCGTGGCGTAGGTGCCAGGCGGTGGTGAGGCCGGCGATTCCGGAGCCGACGATGGCAATTCGGCTCATGCGTCGTAACTCAGCGTATGCGCCGCGCCGAGTGATCGCGCGCAGAGGCGGGCACGGGCTTCAGATCCCAAATGATGCCGAGCCACGACATCACCTTCAGGATGTAATAGGTGATATCGATCTCCCACCAATAAAAGCCTTGCCGGGTGGAGCTCGGGAAGTGGTGATGGTTGTTATGCCAGCCTTCACCGAGTGTCACTAGCGCGAGCAGCCAGTTGTTACGACTCGTATCGCCCGTGCGATAACGCTGTTTACCGAATACGTGTGAGAGCGAGTTGATGGTGTAGGTGCCGTGATAGCAAGCCACCGTTGAAATGAAGAAGCCCCAAATCAGCATCTGTCCGCCACTCGTACCGAGGTCGGGTGCGAAATGCTGCAGTAGGACACCGAGACCGAACATGCTCGTCGCAAACGCAACCGGCACGACGATATCGAAGCGATCTAACCAACACAGCTCGGGGAATTGCAGTAGATCGCGTACGCGGCGCAAATCCGGTCTGAAACCACGAGCGGTCAAGAACCAACCCATGTGCGAGCGCAGAAAGCCGTGTTGCGCCGGTGAGTGCACATCCTCAGGCTTGTCGGAATACGCATGGTGGTGACGGTGATGTGCGGCCCACCAGACCGGTCCGCGTTGCACCGCAGTGGCGCCGATCAAACCAAAAATGAACTGACCTGCGCGCGAGGTTTTAAAAGATCGATGTGAGAAATATCGGTGATAGAAGCCGGTGATGGCGAACATCCGAATGAAGTAGGCGGCGATGGCCACTCCAACGGCAACGGGACTCCAACCGACCCAAATGACGGCCAAGCAGGCGAGGTGCATCGCGATGAATGGCAGGATGCGCGCCCATTCGATTCGATCGGGGATATCCGGGAGTGCAGCGCCATCGGTCGGGGCGACCAACGGGCCCGTATCGAACCAATTGACGAAGGCGCGAATCAGGCGTCGCCAAAGCGCGGGGGCGGGGGAGTCGTTCATCGCGGGTCAGTCCTCAAAGTTCGCCAGCCAAATTGCCAAATCCTCCTCCCCAAAGTAAACGCGCCGCGCCGAGCTTGACCTCGACGCGGCGCATTCGCTGCAAACAAAGCCGCGCTACGGTCGTCGTTAGACGAGCCCGTTCATGCGGCGCAGCGCCTCGATGCGCTCATCGAGCGGCGGATGGCTCATGAACAAGCGCTTCAAACCGCTCGGGACGCCCGAGTTGATACCGAAGGCCGCCATCTGCTCCGGCAGACCCTCAGGCTGCTGGCGTTCCTGAGCGCGCTTGAGCGCCTCGAGCGCGCCGATCATGGCCGCGGGGCTCGCGAGCACGGCACCGGCCGCATCCGCCCGGAACTCGCGCTTGCGTGAGAACCACATCACGATGGTGCTCGCCAAGATGCCGAGGAAAATTTCCGCGACGATCACCACGGCGAAGTAGGCGAAGCCGCCGCCATTTTCGTTTTTGAAGACGACCTTGTCGACGAAGTTGCCGATGACGCGCGCCAAGAAAATCACGAAGGTGTTCACGATGCCTTGGATCAGCGTGAGGGTCACCATGTCACCATTGGCGACGTGACCGACTTCGTGACCGAGAACCGCTTCGACCTCTTCCTTCCGCATGCTGCGCAACAAGCCGGTGCTAACGGCGACCAGCGCCTTGTTCTTGTTCGCGCCGGTGGCGAAAGCGTTCGGTTCCGGCGAGTCGAAGATGCCGACTTCGGGCATCCCGATACCGGCTTCCTGCGACTGACGACGCACCGTATCGACGAGCCAACGCTCGGTTTCGTTGCGCGGCTGCTCGATGAGCTGCACGCCCATCATGCGCTTGGCGCTCCACTTCGACATCGCGAGCGAGATGAAGGCGCCGCCGAAGCCGAACACGGCCGCGAAGACGAGCAAGCCGTACAGGCTGCCGCCTTGGGCGGCAATGTACTGGTCGATGCCGAGCACCTTCATGACGACCGACAGCACGAGGATGACGGCAAGGTTGGTGGCAAGGAACAGCAAAATACGTTTCATACGGGTCAAGGACTCCTGTGTCTGTGTGACCGGGTTTTGCGGTCGAGGAATTGGACTCATTCCATCAACGGAGGTTCAGTCCGCGCTGCAAATTTATCCGGGTCGCGCGGCGACCGCCAGTCGACTTGAGGTCCTTTCGAGAAGCTGGGGGTCGTCCCAGCAAATTCAAGGGCTTAGGAGCCGCTTTTCTTGACGAAATCCGCGAGCGCTGCCAGCTCTGGCTCCGGCAGATAGCCAAAACCGGGCATCACGCGCCCGCTGATGTTGCCCGGTTGGCCGGGCATCCGACCCACCTTTAGGAAGGCGGTCAGGGCGGCCGTATCGCTACGGCGAACATAATCGGAGCCTGCCAAGCGTACGCCGAGTTCGGCGATGCCCTGCAGTTTGGGCCCATGACAGGCGAGGCAGTGCGTGGCGTAGAGGGCCGCCCCGTCGAGCGAGGGCGAGGCTGCCGGTTCGCTGACTTGCCGTGCGGCGTAGCCGAAAGGGGCTGGCGCCGTCACTTTCACGGGGTCCGCGGCGGCTCCGCCAAAGGAAAGCGGGATGCCGCTGGCCGAGGCGATGACGATGACGCCACCCGCCACGCCCGCCACGATGCCACCGCCCGCCACTACAGCCTTGCGTCGACCCAGCGTCGCCTTGGGCCAACTGTTGATGATCGAGATCGCGAGAATGGCCACGGCGATGAGCACACCGACGCGCATCGCAAAGAGGAGAATCTCGGGAGACCAGATACCGCCACCTTCGAAGAGGTTCGCTAGGCCAACGGCCGTCGCGGCATCGAGATGTGCTGTGCTTGCCGCGGTCCAAATCTCTTCGATGTTGTCTTGAATGGCGGTAACGAGACTCGCGATCATCGCAAAGCCGGCTGCATAGCCCGATTGGCGCAAAACGCCGATCAGTCCTGCGGCCGTCACGATGGCGCGCGGCGGCACGTTACCCATCATCAAGGCGTTGTTTGGCGCGAAGAAGAGCGCTGAGCCCACACCCAGCAGGAGCATCGCCGGCATCAAGGCGAGTTGTCCGTGATCTGCCGAGATCGGCAGCAAAGCGATGTAGCCGAGCGCGGTCAGAACCGCGCCTGCGACGGCGAGGCGACCTGCCCCGAATCGGGCCGCGAGTTTGCCGGCCGCAGGGCTGATGAGCGTCGTCGAGACGGCGATCACGGCGAGCGTCATGCCCGTATCCCAGGCGCTGAACTCCATGGCGCTGATCAGAACCAATGGCAGTACGAAGAGTTGCACCGGCAGTGCTGCGAAGTAGGCCGTGAAGGCAACGCAGGCGCGGGTGAACTCGCGACTCTCACGAAAGAGCGAGAGGTCAATCAAGGGAAGCTTTGCCTGACCCTCATGACGGATGAACAAATACAACGCCGCGAAGCCGCCGGCGGTGATTGCCCATACCAAGAGGTCCCGATGATTGTCCTCGACCGGTAGTCGATTGAGACCAAAGAGCATGCCGAAGATCGCGAGGGTCAACAAAAAAGCCCCGGCGAGATCCCAGTCTTGTTTGACCGCGCCGCGCGCCCGGTGTTTGGCGTCGGTGATCAGGAAGGAGCCCGCGATCGCGAGCAACGCCAGTGGAATGCGCGTGCCGAAGAGCGCGCGCCAATCGTACGCATCCAGAAGCCAGCCAGCGAAGATCGGTCCGAGCACGAAGCCGACGGAGTTGCCCGCTTGCATGATGCCGAGCGCCTTCGTGCGTTCGGCTGCGGGGTATAGCTCGGCGGCCAAAGAAAATGTGATCGGCAGAAAAAGCGCCATCCCTGCGCCTTGCACGACGCGCAACGCAATCAGCGTTTGGATATCGGGCGCCCAGGTGCAAGCGATCATCGCCATCGAATAGATGAAGACGCCGAGTTGGAACACGCGGTCGGAGCCAATGAAAGCGGAGAGCCGCGAGGAGAGCAGCATCAAGCCGGTTGCCGAAATCAGGTAGCCGAGTGCGACCCAAACGACCACGCTCGTGCTGGTATCGAGTTTGTCGATGATGTCCGGGAAGGCGATCGGCACGAAACTCGAGTCCAGGCTCGCCAGAACGGTGGCGAGCAGCAAGGCCGACAGCACGAGACGTCGTCGCCCGAGGCTAATGGGCGGAGCGGCAGGGGCGACGGGAGGGGTCTCGGCAGACATGGGATCCTCAGGCGTACTTCACGACCGGAATGCCGAACAGCTGCTTCCAATCGGCCGCAATCAGCAAATCCATCAACTCTGACTTCTTACCTTCCTTGCGGCGCTCCATTTCATTGAGGAGCGTAATCAAGGCGTCGTCGACCTTGTCCCCAAACAAATAGCGCAGATAGGACATCGGAATACGCGGGTTCTCGGCGAAATCGCCATTCTCGTCGAACGAAGCGGCGAGGATCGGCGGAACGTAGAACACATTGGGTTCGGTGCCGTATTCCGGATGCAGCGGCAGCGCCACTTTCCACTGATAGACGAGCTTGTGAATCGGGCCGTTCTCATCATCGAGGAAACCCACGAAGCGCAGTCGACCGGGGCATTGGCGCGCGCAGGCGGGGGCAACGCCCTGCTCGATGCGCGGAAAGCAAAAGATGCACTTGGTCGATTTCTTCGTGACGAAATTGAAGTAGACCTTTTTGTAGGGACAGGCCTGGTTACACTTACGAAAGCCTTGGCACTTGTCTTCGTCGAGAACGACGATGCCATCTTCTTCGCGCTTGTAGATGGCCTGGGTCGGGCAAGCCTTGAGGCACGCCGGATTGGTGCAGTGGTTGCAAAGGCGTGGCAAGTAGAAGTGGTAGTTGTTGGGGTAAGTGCCGGAACTGGTGTCTTCGTCCCAGTTGGCGCCGTAGCCCATATCGCCCTTTTGTTGCAGGCGATCAGATTTGCCCTCGAAATACACCTCGTCAAAGTTCAGTGGCTTCTCTCCGCCATAGTCCTTCGCATCGATCAGCGGCGGCATCTGCAGTTGGCCATTTCGGAAACCGCCGTTCACCTGTTCCCAATTTTTGGGATAGCCCGGGCCGGGCTTGGTCTCGACGTTGTTGAAGAGAATATTCTCCATTCCCTCGCCGCTGGTCCACAGCGTCTTGCAGGCGACCGTGCAGCTTTGGCAGCCGATGCATTTGTTCAGATCCATTACCATCGATATCTGGCGGCCCATCGAGTTCAATCCCCCAAGCTCTGCAGTTCGACTGCAATGAAATCTTTGGTTGCGCGCAAGCTGGCTTGCAGCAACGGATGTGCCTCGCTTCGCGTGGCAACTTGGTCGGCAAGACCGCCGACCCACCAAGCGAGATGGCGTTGGCAGAAATCGCGTTGTGCGGCGCGCAGCCCTTGGACCAATGCCGCATCGGTGCTTTGCGATTCGTGCCAACTCAAAAAGTGCATGAACTCCAGCAACACCGACAAATGGTCGGGACGCCAGGCGTAGTCGTCGCCTAAGCGGTAGCCGAAGTGTTCATAAAAGCGCGCGACTTCCTCTTTGGCTGCGGCATTGGCGCCCGGCGCGAGCTCTTCGCGGATCGCAAGCGGTGGCCCGCGATCACCGACCTCGAACAAGGCGCCGTAGCTCGCGCCGACCGAAGCTGCGATCGACTCCGCGCTCTCTTCCAGATCGGCTGCTTGCGAGAGCGCGAAGAGTTCAGCGATCCGATTGCCCTCAGTGGACAGCGCTTCATCGGCCATTAGTAGACGCTCGACGATCGTCACATGATCGAGCCAAGCGGTGGCGATAGCTTGTTCGGGCGAGGCCAATAATCGCGACAGCCCGGCGTACATTTCTGCACGCGCCATCGCGACGAGCTTGGCGTCGGCGTCGGGCGTGGCGTTATCGAGAGCGGCGTTCATTCGCAACTTAGGCGATGCGGACTTTGGCTGCGGTCACTTTGCCGCGCGAGTGCAGCTTGAAGTTGCAGGTGAAGTCGCGATAAGTCTGGTTCGGTGCGTAGGCGAGCACTCTGTAGCCAAGGTGCCCGTAATCGCCTGCGACCGAAGTGGGTTTGACGAGCCCCGCCGTCGGGATCACGGCCGCAAAGTTTTGTCGACCGCGGAACATCGTCGGATCCCAGCCGTGATACATGTAGAGGGTCCCGGGCATGATGCCCGCGGATAAGTGCGCCATGCAGATGAAGCTGCCACCGTCGTTGAAGACCTCGATCAAGTCGCCGTCGCGTACGTTGCGTGCGGCTGCATCGTCGGGATTGACGTAAATATCCGGTTCACCACGCTGCAAGGACACGAGGAACGAGTCGTCACGCCACATGCTATGGATGCCGTGACGCGCATGCCCCATCGTCATCTGCAGGGGATAGCCTTTTTGCTTCAATGGCGGGTGATAGACCGGCAGCGCTTCGTCGAACTTCAGGAACCACTCGTGATCGATGTAGAACTGCTGTCGTCCGGTCAATGTTTCGTACGGACGTTTCTCATGTACCGACTCGGCGATATCGGCGTGGAAGGGGCTTTCGTCCGAGTTCCACACCGTGCTGCCGCGTGACTCATCGACGCGCACGATGCCTTTGGCTGCCAATTCCGCGAAGCTCATCTTGGGGATGCCGGGGGTTGCGTTGATGATGAATTGCACGATGTCGCGCGAATCTTTGATCGCACCATCCATCGTGTAGAGCTCGAGCGTGCGCTTGAGATCGCGGCGGAAGGTGCGCCCATCGACATCGTCTTTGATCGCGGCTGTGCCTTTCTCGCGAGCGATGGCGCTAATCGCTGCCGACACGCGACGCAGGGCTTCGAAGTCATCGACCGCTTCACCCAACGGTTTGACGGCTCGATCGAGCACCTGCACGTACGGGTGGCGCGATTGCAGCATGATGTCTGCGCGCTCGTAGTGGTGCGCGATCGGCAGCACGATGTCCGCATGGTGCATGGTGATGCCCGCATCGGGCACCAGCGCGACGATCATCTCGAGTTTCTCGAAGGCTTCCGTGCGCCAGCGGTTGCCCGATGCACGCCAGTTGGCGCCGTTCTCGCCGGCGAAGATGCCCATCTTCCAGCCGTTTTTACCGTACTGCGGGAACCAGTCTTCTTTCAGGCTGTGCTGATAGTGTGAGTCGAACTCATCGGCGAGTTTCTTGCCGTAGATCTTCTCGTTGAGTTGCTTCATCTTGCCGTGGTCGTAGTCCCACAGCGTTGACGCCACGATGCGTGAGGCCGCGCCGACGCCGGCGAAGGCGAATGAGGTGATGCCGCGCGACTTGGGGCCGTTGGCCATCTGCACGCCACCGCCTTCGTGACCGGTTGCTCCGGTCAGTGCGCAGAGCAACACCATGGCGCGCTGCAGGATATCTCCGTGCAACCACTTGCAGGCGGAAAACCCGGCATAAATCATCGCTTGCTTACCGGCTTTCGCAAATTCGCGAGCCACGGTACGCATGGCATTCGGATTGAGTCCGGTCTCGGCGGACATGTTCTCTGGGCTGTGATCCGCTGCGCGTTTTTTGAGTAGCGCGAACACCGTCGTGACCGTCACTTTCCCGGTACGGGTTTGCACCGTCCATCGACCTTCGAGTGCAGGCTCGATATCGCCTAGCGCAATCGTTTCGAATTTGCGGCGTCGACGTCCGACCGGCGCTTCGGCAGCACCAGTTCCCGGTGCTTGCACCATTCGACGGGTTTTTTGATCCCAGAGGTAGAAGACGTTCTCACGCACTGCGAGCATGTCGACGAGATTCAGATCTTCCGCGCGCAGGAATTCGCCGTTGTCCTCGCGCACGAGGAACGGCAGATCCGTCTGCTCGCGGATGTAGGCTGCGTCGTAGAGCTTCTCTTCGATGATGGTGTGGACCATCGCCATCGCGAGTGCCGTGTCGGTGCCGGGCTTGATGTTCAACCACTTCGACGAGTGCATCGCCGTCGGCGTGAACTCCGGTGAAATCGTGACGACTTCGGTGCCGTTGTATTTGGCTTCCCAAAAGAAATGCGCATCGGGGATTCGCGTCACGGCGGGATTCGCCATCCAAACGAGTACGCACTTCGACTTGTAAACGGCGGCCATGGTGTCACCCAAGTAGGTGAGACCGGTCGTCATATAAAAGCCGGTGGGTAGATCGCCGACGCCCGAATAAAACTCGGGGACGGTCACGCCCGTGATGTTCGAAAACCGCGCGAGCGCGGAATAGGACGCCATCTTCACCGCGAGCTGCGTGCCGCTACCCAAGGTGATCGAATCTGGTCCGTGCTTGACGGCAACGTCGATGAATTTTTCGGCGATTTCGCGAGTGGCTTGATCCCAGGAAATGCGTTGCCACTTACCTTCGCCACGCTTGCCGACGCGTTTCATCGGGTACAACACGCGCTGCTTGCCGTACATATACCGGGCATGTCGCAGGCCCTTGTTGCAACCACGCGGTCCGTAATCCGGTACATCCGGCGTGCCCGAGCGCTCGTACTCGGCTTGTTGCTCTTCGCGCCACACGACGCCGTTACGAATGTAGACGTTGAAGGCGCAGGTGCCGGCGCAGTTGGTGCCGTGTGTGCCGTGCGCCACGCGATCCCAAGTCCATTTCTTGCGCCACACGTCTTCGATGCGTCGATAGGGGCGCGTCAATGCATCGGCCATGGCGGCACCGTGTTGCAACGCCAGAGCGGCGCTGGCGAGTGCGGTGTGAGCGAGGAATTGACGACGGTTGACGGACATAGAACCCCCAAACCGAAGGCTAGTGCAGGGGTGCCGCCTCGTTGAGGATGTGGGGTCGCGCGCGCCGCAGCGCGGTCACTCAGCCGAGTGCGACTCCGAGCCAGTGACCGACCAGCCATGCGATGACGCCGGCGCCACCGCCGATCGCCACCATGCGCGCAGCACCAAGCCAGGCGTTGCGTCCTGTGAAGAGACTGATCAACAAGCCGACGGCGGCGAGTGCGATGGCGGTGATGCCGACCGTCCATGTCATCACAGAACCTGCCGGCAGTCCGACCAAGAAGGGCACCAAAGGAATGACAGCGCCCACCGCGAAAGCCATGAACGAGGATGAGGCTGCGCCAATGGGCGAGCCGAGATCATCCGGGTTGAGTCCCAACTCTTCGCGCGCCAGCACATCAAGGGCTTGGTCCGGATTAGCGAGTAAAGATCGAGCGAAAGCGCGTGCTTGCTCAAGATTCATCCCGCGAGCTTCGTAGATCAACGCGAGCTCTTCCGCTTCTTCCTCGGGATATTCAGCAAGTTCTTCTTTCTCGAGAGCGATCTGATATTCGTACATATCGCGCTGCGAGCGCACCGAGACGTATTCACCGGCTGCCATGGACAAGGCGCCCGCGAGCAGGCCAGCAGTTCCTGTCATCAGCACGATTGAGGGGGCAGCACCTGAACCCGCCACGCCCATGACGAGCGCGGCATTCGAGACTAAGCCGTCATTGATGCCAAAGACGGTGGCGCGCAAATTGCCGCCGGAGACACTGCGATGCCGCTCGCCAACTTGCGAGACGGACGTGGGCATCACATGGCCTGGAGCGCTGGTCGCCGTATAAACCGACAAGCCGCGCAGCTTCATCGCTGCGAGCACGTGCCGCGCACCGCGCGGACCTATCCGAGTGACGAGTGCCGCAACCACGCGCGCGCGCATCGAAGGGGAAAATTCAAACCGACGCGCGGGTTGTAGTGCTTCCCACTTGCGGGCTTGATCCTCGGCGGCTTCACCGAGTTTGCGAAACAGCTGGCTCTTCAGCGGGTCGGATTCGCATTCCGCAACCCGCCGATAGAGCCAAGCTGACTCTTTCTCGTGGTACCAGCTGTCGAGGCCGTCACTCACGAGAGGGACTTACCGGTCACGACCGTCGTCGTCTTCCCAGTCGTCATCCTCATCTTCGTCCTCGTCCCAATCGTCGTCATCCTCGTCTTCTTCTTCCTCTTCGTCCTCGTCCCAGTCTTCGTCGTCCTCATCATCTTCATCCGACCAGCCTTCCGGCTCATCGGTCAGTTCGAGGTCGAGTTCATGCCACTCTTCGAGATCGAGTTCTTCGATCTCGCCATCGAGATATTCGATCTCGACGATTTCGGCATCCTCATCGACGGACAGGACGCGAAAGGTCTCTTCCTCTTCGACGTTCTCGTACCACTGGCCCTTGACGGGTTCGTTGTCTCTGCTCACGGAAATCACCTCGGCGCGGAGGAAGTGGATC
>JBDKJA010000034.1:0-19586 GCA_039796795.1 Pseudomonadota bacterium | reverse complement strand
TGAAGGGCGCGAAGAGGTCTTGGGTCAGGCGGTCGCTCTTGCGATCCGTACGCTGAAAGACTCCATGCCTTATCAGCACGAGATGAATGATGCTCTTGTAAAGATGCATTTGAACTCGGTGCAATTCGCCAAGAACAAGGGGCTCTCGAAACAATACGTCGAGCACGATGTGCAAACCATGCGCCCTATGCTCGAGCGCATTCGCGATGCGATTGCTCGCACGGGCGATCGCGAGCTCGCGTTGACGGCGATGTTCGAGCGCACCACGTGCTTGTATCAGCTGTGCCTCGATCTACAGGTGATGCCGGGAGAGCGTCGATTTACTTTTCCGTTTACACATGTGCTGTCGATTTCGCGGCGCATCGGGCAGTTTGATTTGACCGATACCGAGGTACATGAAATCTGGCTGAAGCCGCGTTTGTATGGTTACGCGGCCATCATGGGCGTCGATATCGACGTCTCCGATATCGACTCCAACAATCAAGTTACGGTGCGATTGAAATGATCGATGCGATGAACTCCATGAGTCGTCGTGACTGGTTGGCGGCGAGTTTGATTCTAGGTGCCGGAGTCGGTAACGAATCGAACTTGGCCAATGCCGCAATGACAGCGACACCGAATGGTTTGGGTTTGGACAGTTGGGGGCCACGCGAGCACCTTCACAACATGGTGCGTATGCAAGGCAGTTTGCTCGAAGAGGATGTGCGTTGGTGGTTTACGGGGGTGATCTTCGGTGTCCGCGGTGAAGGCGAGACGCCACGGCCACTAGTGCGTTTCGAGGGCATGGAAGTCTATTGGTTTATGCACCGCGAATCCGACTTCCAGCTTGGCGGGCACACGGTCACATTTTTTCGAGATTTTGAAACGGGCGAGTTCCTGCGCGAGTTCGATAATCCCTATACGGGTAGACGCGATATCGTTAAACCGGCCGTGCAAGGTGGCAACCTCGGCTTTGCTTACACCCGCGATGGAATTTGGCCTGTCCGCTTGGATGGCACGCCAATCGGGGACCCGGTAAAGAAGCCGTTGCGTGTCCAGTGGCACGAGATGGGACCGCATGTTTGGCTGCAGCACCAGACGGTGTATCCACCCGGTATGCCGCCTATGCACGGGCAACGCCAGACCATTTTTGCGCAACGCGATGCCTTGCTGGATCCGCGCCAAAAGTCGGTTGCTGCGAGTTTCTCTTCGGTCGTGTTCATGAACTGGTTGAAGTGGATGGACATGAAGGATCAGCCCGGGCATGTGATTTGGCATGCCTCCGGCGTCAAGCTTCAAAACATCGATCAACTGCCGCGCGCATATCGTGAGCGTGCGGAGCGGGAGTATCCGGATCGCATGTCTGCGCGACCGGTAATGCCTCGTGCGTAGCGGCGTGTGCGCAGAGTGGTCACAGAATGTTGCTTGAAAGAGACGAAGTTTGACGGGGCGAGGCGGTTGTAGCACCCTGCAAGCGTTGTTCTTAGGGGTTCACGGAAGAAATCCCGAGTGCAACATAAAAACATCATGACTCGGGGGTCATAGAAAATGGGTAAATCGCATAAGCCGGCGCAGCGGTCGGTTGCTCTTGTCATTGGTGGCATGTCCACCGTATTGGCAATGCCAGTGGTCGCTAACGACGCGGTGGGTCTCGAAGAGATCGTCGTGACAGCGCGTAAGCGCGAGGAGAATCTGCAAGATGTCTCCATGTCGATCACGGCGATCACGTCCACCGAAATCGAGAAGATGGGCATTTCCGATGTGTCTGACATCGCTCGACTCGATGCGTCGTTGATCTATGACAAAGGCTATTCCGCGACCGATAACCGAATCTCCATCCGTGGTTTGTCGCCGACGCGTGGTCGTGTCAACGTCGCGGTGCTCGTCGATGGTATCGACACTTCGAGTGAGAGCATCCAGTTCGGCGGTGGTTCGCTGTTAGCGACGAACAAGCTACTCGATCTGCAAGCGATCGAAATCGTCAAAGGTCCTCAGTCTGCGTTGTACGGTCGCAGTGCCTTCGCGGGCGCGGTCCAATACGTGACCAAAGATCCAGCCAAAGTGGCCGAGGGCGACATCCGCGGCTCATTTGCGGAGTACGGTCGTCAAGACATCACCGGCTCCTGGAGCGGACCGCTCAGCGACACGTTCGGTGTTCGCGTGAATGCGGTGCAATGGAAGCAAGACGGCATCTACAAAAACAGCATTACCGGTAACGAAGTCGGTGATGGTGATGGTTGGGGTGTGGCACTGACCGGCAAATGGGAGCCGCGCGAAGACTTCAATGCGAAGTTCCGCGTGGAATACACCGATGACGAGTTCGGTCAATCGGCGACGGCGCAGTTGCCGATTTCTCTGGTCTCGGTTCGACCGACGCAGGGCTCCGATTGCTTGGTTGTAGGCACGGGCGCCGTGGTCGCGGCGGTGCGAGGAAGCTGTCCGACCGGCAGCGCGCGCGTGTATTCGCCGACTACCGTGTTGCCGCCTGGCTTCACCTTGCCGCCAGGTTCTGGAAACCCGGCTTATCCGGGCACGTTCTTCGGCAGTAACCATCTCTATTCGTCGGCAGGGCTCGTTCCTTCGGCCGACAAACTCAGGGTGAAACTCGACCCCAATCCAACGACCGGCAAGGACTATCGTGGTAGCACCCGCGAGATCCTGCGTTTCTCGGCCGTACTCAACTGGGACTTCGACTTTGGCACGGTCACCTCGTTAACCGGTGTCACCGATGCGAACTTCACCTTCGAGGAAGATGGTGATTTCGATTCGGGTGTCGTCAACGGGGTCGATACCTCGTTGCGCGCTTCTCGGTTCGACAACTCGAATGAGACGGAGCAGTTCAGTCAGGAGTTGCGTTTCCGCTCGGACTTTGAAGGTCCCGCGAACTTCATGTTGGGCTATCTCTATTGGCAAGAGAAGGCGGAACAGACGACGCGGTCGATCAATATCTTCTGTCTACCGCCGATTCCCGCTAACACGTTCTTCCCGGGTCAGCCGGCAATCGGTCCGAGCTGTCAGAATCGTTCGGCGAACCAAGTGCTCGGGTTGATGACCAACCCGATTCCGCGTTTGAACGCGCGCGAGATCCAGCACAATTCGTTCTTCGGCTTGGTTGAATACGATTTGAACGAACGTTGGCGCTTCAGTGTCGAGGGTCGCTACGGTCAAGAAACCGAGACGGTGGTGGGCGTGAATTGCTCGCCGACCCTGGATGCGGCTTCGTTCCCGGGCGGTCCGGTGACGAAGTGTCAGGATCCGAGTTTCCCGGGCTTCCAGATCGGGTTCCCCTCGGTCGGGTATCTCTATCCGTTCTTCAATCCGTTCGCGCCCCCGGGCGTTCCGGGTTCGGGAGTCCAGCAGGCGCCGGGCGTGCCGGTCACGCTCGAGACGGAGCACAGCTACTTCACGCCGCGCGCGACGATCGAGTTTCGTCCAGCTGACAACACGCTGCTCTATCTGACCTACGCCAAGGGCGTGAAGCCGGGCGGCGTGTCGACGGTGACGGCGGGTTCCTGGCAGGATGCGGATTACGACGGTGCTTATGATGAGTTCTCGTTCAAGGACGAGAAGATTCAGGAGTATGAGTTTGGCGCCAAGATCCAAAGCGCTGACGCTCGACTGCGTTTCAATCCGGGCGTGTTCCTCATCAAATACGATGACAAACAAGTCGGCGCACAGCTCGTCACGGCATCTTGGTCGGTCGATTGTTGAACGCCGGTAAAGCGGAGGTTCGTGGTCTTGAGGTCGACACGCAGTGGGCGCCAAATGACAGCTTACTGTTCGGTCTGAACTACTCGTATCTCGATACCCAGTTCATCGATTTCCCGTTCACCTCCGCGTCGCCCACGGATGCGGTCCGTACGGGTGGTTGCGTTCGTAAAACCGACACGCTCGCCAATTCGCGTTTGTGTTTCCACAACCTCAAGGGGCGGGAACTCGAGCGTGCGCCGAAACACTCGCTGGTCGGTATGGCGCGTTGGTCGCGACCGATGGGTGATCTCTTCGGTGCCACGGGTGTGCGCTTCTTTGTTGAAGGCGACGTTCAGAAGCAGTCGAAGCGTTACCTCGACTTCTACAACCTGGTGCAGTTCGACGCTTACACCATCGGTAACGTACGCATCGGCATGACCTCGGATCGTTGGGATATGCAAGTGTTCGTGAACAACATCACCGATGACGACACAGTGCAGGCCGGTAGCGCGAATCCGGGTGACGTTGCCCAGTCGCTCGCCGACCCGAGCAACTTCTCCCCGGCCAACACGGCGGGCGTGAGCTTGCCGGATCCGCGTATCGTTGGTTTCCGCTTTGCGTATCGCTTCGGCGGTCGCTAAGACGGCATCACGATTTATCGGGGAGACCCGATAGACTTGAACGGGTCGCAGCCTTGCGGTTGCGGCCCGTTTTTTATGGGCGATGAATACGGCAGTCGAGGGGAAGTAAGGTGTTGGAAGGTCTGCATCTGATCGAGGGTGAACTCACTCCGGGTGAGGGTGGTGCTGCAGGACACTGGATCGACAGTCATGAGCCTGCGACCTTGCGGCCGTTGGGTCGTGTGCCAGCCGCTAGCGCAGCCGATGTGGATCGGGCGGTGCAATCGGCGGCCGTCGCACAGCGCGATTGGGCGGGCTTGTCCGTCTGGGAACGTGCAGCGCGGCTGAGAGCGCTGGCGTCTGCGATACGGGCACGCGGCAGTGAGATCCTCGAGCTCGAGGCGCGCGATACCGGTAACACGATCGGCAAGTTGCGCGCCGATGTCGAGATTGCCGCGGGCTATCTCGAGTATTTCGCGGGTCTTGGCAGTGAACTTAAGGGCGAAACCATTCCCGCTACGGCACGAGGTCTGCATTACACCGTGCACGAACCCTATGGCGTGGTGGCGCGGATCGTGCCGTTCAACCATCCATTCATGTTCGCTGCCGCGCATCTAGCGGCACCGTTGATGGCGGGCAATGCCGTCGTCGTCAAAACGCCTGAAACGAGTCCGTTGTCGGGTTCGCTGCTGGGCGAAATCGTTCGTGCCGTGTTGCCACGCGGACTTGTTAGCATCATTCACGGCTACGGAGCGCCCGCGGGCGATGCGCTGGTGCGACATCCGCTCGTTCGACGTATCGGTTTCACCGGCTCCGTCGCGACAGGGCTCGCCATTCAGCGTGCAGCCGCCGACTCGGCGGTCAAACACGTCAGCCTTGAGCTCGGTGGAAAAAATCCGTTCATCGTGTTTCCGGATGCCGATCTCGATCGTGTCGTCGAGCTTGCGGTGGCCGGTATGAATTTCTCTTGGGCAGGTCAATCGTGTGGTTCGACGAGTCGCTTGCTATTGCATGTCGATATTCATGACGAGATCGTCGAGCGAGTGGCTGCGCGCATGCGAGCGCTGCGTGTCGGTGATCCCTTGAACCCCGCTTCGGAGATGGGGCCAGTGAATTCGGCGCGACAGTTCGAGCGCATGCAGAGTTTCATTGCTGACGCCGCGGCTCAAGGTGCACGACTCGTGACGGGCGGTCGGCGACCGGAGGGAGACTCTTTTAAGCAGGGCTACTGGTTGGAGCCCACGCTTTACGCCGATGTCAGTCGGGAGATGCGTATCGTGCGCGAAGAAATCTTTGGTCCGATCGTCTGTGCGCAGCGTTGGCGGACTGAATCGGAAGCGATCGAGATGGCGAACGACTCGCCGTACGGCTTGACCGCGGCCGTGTGGACGCGTGATCTAGCGACCGGTCTTCGCATGACACGGTCGATCGAGGCCGGCACGGTGTGGCTGAACACCGCGGGGCAGCACTTCGTCGGCGCGCCGTTTGGCGGCTGGAAGGAT
This sequence comes from Pseudomonadota bacterium, assembly GCA_039796795.1. GTDB lineage: Bacteria > Pseudomonadota > Gammaproteobacteria > Steroidobacterales > Steroidobacteraceae > UBA964. The sequence continues at coordinate 13,795 of JBDKJA010000034.1, read as the reverse complement.
AGTGGCTTGGGCGCCGAAGAGTGCCTCGAAGAGCTATTTAGCTACTCTCGACTCAAAGCTGTTCATGTGCCCGGCTAAAGGCTCGCCACAGCAGATAAGCCGCGATCGGATTGGCCACGCCTGAGACGAGCGCCATCGAGTGGCCGACCCGACTCTCGTCGCCGAAGATGAAGTCGGTCGAGAAGCCGACCGCGAATGGGCCGACGGTAGCGCCGACGAGCACGAGCGACAATTGATAGGCAGCGCCAAACTGAGCGCGCATGCGATCGGGGGTAATGGCCTGCACGTAAGCGCCAGCAGGGCCCGTGGCTGCTGAGCCAAAGAAAAACGTGAAGAAGATCAGCGCGGCATGCATTTGCATCGTCGGCATGAAGGGCGCGACTATCGAGGGCAGTACCAAGCCCAAGCCGCAATAGAACAGCACTCGCAACTTCGCTCTGTGATCGCCTTTGGACTCGAGATGATCTGACCACCAACCGCCTGCAAATGCGCCGAGGAGCCCGCCAACGAGTGCCACCGTGCCGATAGTTAAGGCGGATTCCGCAGGCGTTGCGCCGTACTGACGCTGATATAGCGCGGGTGTCCACGTCATGACTGCGAACGCTGTGACCGCGGTCGTGCCATAACCCGCGAAGACGTAACCGTAGCGCGCAAGATTGGCTTTAAAATGGGCTCGCGTTTCGTGCAGCGTCGCCGGTGGTCCCTTTTCTGCGCGAGGCGGTTCTTTGACGAACAGCATCAACAAGGCGACGGGCAATCCGAGTAGCCCGATGATCACCATGACGAGTCGCCATCCCGAGAGGTCGCCGACGATCGGCCAACTCACCGTCCCTTGCGACATCACCCAGGCGATCGTAGCGCCGCCTAGCAGATAGGCGAGGCCGGTGCCTGCGGTGACGCCGGCGCTGAAGACGCCAATCGCGAGTGACAGTCTTTGCGGCGGAAAATAGCCCGCGAGCATGGAGTAGGCGGATGGCGAGAGTGTGGCTTCGCCCACACCCACGCCGATTCGGTAGAGGAAGAGCTGTGCGTAGGAGCGCGCCGTTCCCGCCAACGTGGTCATGCTGCACCAGAGCACGATGCCGGTCGTGATGATCCACTTACGACTATAGCGATCCGCCCAACGCGCGATGACGAGACCCATGCCGCAGTAGAAGATGGCAAATGCGGCGCCTGCGAGCAAACTGAAGGCGGTATCGGAAATCTGCAGATCCGCTTTGATCGGTTGTACGAGCAGGGAGAGGATCAGTCGATCGATGAAAGAGACGCAATTAGCGAGCGCGAGCACCACGACGACGAACCACGCGTAGAGCGGGTGGGCATAGACCCGCGGTTGTTGGGTGAGGCCCGCGCCCGATTCGGGATTCGTGTCAGATGTGGTCACGCCGTCGTCCCCCATTGGTTTTTATTCGAGTCGCTGGAGTATATCTGTCTGCGGCGAGGTGACCTTCATGATCGGAGCGATACTCAAGAAGATACTCAAATGGTCGCTTGGGACCTTCGGATTCGTTCTGCTGCTGGGTGTGGCTATCGGGTTCACGGCAGCTTGGGTATATCGCGATGTCCCTGCGGCCGAGGTTGAAGCGCGCTGGGCCACCGAGCCCTCGCGATTTCTCAAGATCGACGGCGTGCGCCTGCACTATCGCGATGAGGGTGAGGGTCCGATCATCGTTCTCCTGCATGCGAATTACTCGAGCTTGTTCATGTGGGAGCCTTGGGTTGAAGCGCTACGAGCAAACTATCGAGTCATCCGGCTCGATTTACCGGCGCACGGTCTCACCGGACCTGAGCCCAACGGCAATTACACGCTTGAGCGCATCCAGTACCTCGTCGAGGCCTTTATCGATGCGCGCGGCCTTGATCGTTTCACGCTGGTCGGCACCTCGATCGGTGGTACGGTGGCGATGCGCTATGCGGCCGAGCATCCGACGCGGGTAGAGCGCTTGGTGCTGATCAGCCCAGGTTCGCTTGAGCAGCGCGTGCGGGGTCGAACTCGCGGTGCAGACATCCCAAAAGTCGCCAACGTCATCGCCTATGTGGCGCCACCCGCGTTTACCCGGTTCATGCTGGAGAACGACTACGGTGATCCCGCCAAAGTGACCGATGCCGTAGTCGATGAGTGGTACTCGATGTGGAGTCGCGAAGGGAACCGGCTGGCGATGATCGAGTTATTGAGGCAATACGTTTCTGGCGACGTCGAGCAGAAGATCCGATCGGTGAAAGTGCCGGTGTTGCTGATCTGGGGCGAGAAGAACAAGCGCGTGCCTTTACGCTTGGCCCGCGAGACTCGCGCTCTCCTGACCAGTTCCCCAGAGGTTCGTCTCGAAGTGCTGCCCGGCATAGGGCATATGCTCGTGCAGGAGGCGCCGCTGCAGAGCGCGGCCGTGATTCGACGCTATCTGGATGAGTTCAAAGAAAAAGAGGCCGCTAGAATTTCGGCGACCGTTTCTCCATGAACGCGCGTGCGCCCTCGAGAAACTCAGCCGATGAGAAGCTTTCGTCGTAATAACGTTGCGACTCCGGCGTCTCGGCGTCCGTGCCTGCACTGATCAAGCTCACCACCGCCTTAGCCGCGCGAACCGAATTGGGTGCGTTACCGGCGATCTCGTGGGCGAGCGCGAGCGTGCGCTCCTCAAGTTCACTCGGTGTCACGATGTGATTGATCATGCCGAGGCGTAAGGCTTCGGTCGCATCGATGCGACGACCCGTATAGAGAATTTCCTTTGTGCGTGCGGGTCCCACGAGATCGTAGAGCCGCTTGGTGTCGGCGAGGCTGTACGCGAGACCCAGTTTGGCAGGCGGGATCGCGAAGAAGGCGTCTGGCGTAGCAAGGCGCAGATCGCAACTCAAAGCGAGACCGCAGCCTCCGCCCGTACAGGCGCCGCGGATCATCGCTATGGTGGGGACTGGGATGCGTTCCCATGCCACTTGGGCGTCGAGCACCGCCTGCTGCATGGCTTGCATTTTCGGTGGATCGGAGAGGCTTTGACGCATCTCGATGATATCGGCACCGGCACTGAACGCTTCCTCACCTGCACCGGTGAGTAAGACTACGCGCAGGCGGGAATCTTGCGAGAGCTCCTCTGCGAGCTGCGTGAGACCCTGCCACATCCTTGAATTGAGCGCGTTGCGCTTATCTGGTCTGTTGAGGGTGACCCGACCGATGGGCGGCGTCATCTCGGCTAGCAGTTGGTCCGTCCGCGGTTCACTCATGCGATCATGTTAGCAGTCTGACGTTCTCACAAGGAGTTCCGATGAGCGTGTATCCAGATCTGCGCGGCAAGGTGGCGATCGTGACGGGTTCAGGTCGCCCGAAAGGCCTCGGCGAGGCGATGGTCAAGCGGCTCGCCGCCGAGGGTTGTAAGGTGGTCGTGAGCGACATCGGAGCGGCGCGCGGCGCCGAGATGCCCGAGAGTGCGATCGGCTCATCGAAAGAGATGCAGCAAATCGTCGAGGAGATTCGGGCAGCCGGTGGCGACGCCATCGGCGTGGTTTGCGACGTACTCGAGGAAGTGCAGGTGGCTGAGCTCGTCGCCAAGACGGTGGCGCACTACGGACGCCTCGACATCATGGTCAACAATGCGGGTATCGGCTATCTCATGAAGCCGATCATCGAGATGACGCAGGCCGATTGGGACGCCGTTCTAGGCGTGAACTTGCGGGGTGCTTTCTTCGGCATCAAGCACGCAGCAAAGCAGCTGATCGCGCAAGGTCAGGGTGGTCGGATCATCAATATTGGCAGTCAGGCATCGAAGTCGGGCTTTCCATTCGCGTCCGCGTACGTGTCGTCGAAGCACGGCATGGTCGGGCTTACTCGTTCGGCAGCGATCGAACTCGGCTCGCACGGTATTACCGTCAATACGATTTGCCCCAATCACGTCACGACCGGCCTCGGTGCCTGGCAGAACCAGTTCTTCAGCGCAGCGACGGGTCGTAGCGAGGAGAAATACTTGGCCGATATGCGTGCTCGCATTCCGCTCGGGCGACCGGGCTTGCAGGACGATATCGCCAAGGCCTGCGCATTCTTAGCCTCTGGCGAGGCGGCCTACATCACGGGCGAGGCAATGAACGTGTCGGGCGGCGAGGAGTATCACTAGCTATGAGTTACAGCTGGCCTGGTGGCGCGCGTCTAGCGCTATCGCTCGTCGTCAACGTGGAAGAGGGCGCTGAATTCAATATCGAAGATGGTGATCGCGGTCCCGAGCCGGTCGATGAGCTCGGTATTACGCTGAAAAAGCCGGTTCGTAACTTTGGCAACGAATCGAACTACGCTTACGGTATTAACGAAGGTGCGCCGCGCGTATTGGGTCTGCTCGATCGTTATGGCTTTCCAGCTACGTTCACCGCAGCCGCAGTCGCACTCGAGCGTGCGCCGCAGGTGGCGCACGGTATCGCGGGTGCGGGTCACGAGGTGTGCGCGCACGGGTATCGTTGGGCGCATCAGCTCGGAATGAGTGAAGACGTCGAGCGTGACTTCATTCGCAAGGCGACCGAGAGCATTGCCAAAACCACCGGGACCCGTCCGGTGGGTTGGTTGTCGCGGTATTTGCATACGGCAGAGACGCGGCGATTGTTGAGCGAGGAGGGTTACCTCTACCACATGGACGATTTCAGTCGTGATGAGCCGTTCCTGGATCGCTCACTACCTAAGCCGATGGTGGTGTTGCCCTATGCGCTCGATTCGAACGACATGAAAATGTGGAACGCGCCGGCACTGATGCCAACCGATTGGTTGAGCTATGCCAAAGATACTTTCGATTGGTTGCTCGCCGAATCGGCGGGGCGTCCGCGAATGATGTCGCTCGGCGTGCATTTGCGCATCATCGGTCGACCTGGCCGAATCGTGGCGCTAGATCGATTTTTCCAGCATGTCAGTCGTGCTGAGGGTGTGTGGATCGCAACACGACGTGACATCGCCGCGCATTACCAGAGCATTCAGTCAGGCTGATCGTTGCTCTGCACGTGACAATCGCTCGGCGAGCGTGATGACGAGTTCATCGGCGCCCGCGTGCCCCACGATTTGAAGCCCAGCCGGCAGGTCGCGGCTGGGTATCGGAATCGTGGCAGCGGGTGATCCGGTGGCTGTGGCGATGACGGTGAGATCCGCCAGCGAGTCGGGTGTCGGCAGCGCGTGCGCAAAGGCCGGCACCGGGCTCGTTGGTAACAACACGGCATCAAACTCCCCGGTGCATCGGTGCCATCTCTTCGCAAACTCATCGACGAGGTCGCGATATTGACTCAGCTTATCCGCGCTGAGTTTGCCGCCGAACTCAAGCATTCCCCGTAGCGGTTCATCGAAATCTTCGGGCTGTCTCGCCAGATGTTCGCGATGCTCGAGCCACATACGATGTTCGCAGAGAGCGAAAATGGCTCGACGGACTTTGCGTAGTTCGAGCGTACCCATCGCATCGGCGGGCCAATCGAGCGTCCTGATAGACAGGTCTTGGTTTTCAAAGGCAGTCATCGCCGCTCGAAACGACGTCTCTACCGTCGACTCGACTTCGACATCGCCAAAGCGGGTCAGCACTGCGCATCGCAGGGTCTTCGAGGGGGGTGGTGTTTTGAGGGCTCCCAAGACTTGCAGCACGTCGCGAGCAAGACCGAGGTCGCGACTGAGCGGCCCAAGATGATCGAAGTCTTCATGTACCGGCAGCACGCCTTGCAAACTGAGGCGAGCGCTCGAGGGTTTGAAGCCGACGATGCCGCAGAGCGCCGCAGGAATGCGGACCGAGCCGATCGTGTCACTGCCGAGGGCGACGTCGCAATGCTCGGCAGCAACCGCTGCGGCAGAACCGCCGCTTGAACCACCGACTGACAGCGCCGCGTTTAGCGGATGACGGATCGGTCCTTCGATACTGCGCCCGCTGGCGCCGAGCGCGCCCGCATCCATCGTGGTTTGTCCGATAAGAATGGCGCCTGCGGCTCGCAACCTGCGGATCACCTCGGCGTCGCTCTCGGCGCGCACCCGCCGGCGACTACGCAGACCGCCTGCCCATGGCCAACCGGCAACGGCGATGTTGCCTTTGATGCCGAGCAACACGCCGTCGATAGCGCTCAGTCTCTGGCATTGTTTGGAACGTTGATCGCTTAGGCGCGCAGCCTCGCGAGCCGACTCCAGATCCAGATGTGACCACGCATTCAGATCGTCCGCTGCGATGCGATCAATGGCGGATTCGAGTCGAGTCGTTGCGCTCGCGAGACTCATGGCATCACGCGCTCGCTTTTGGTCGTTCGTCGATCAAGCGGATCGGTTTTTGCCGACTCTCGATTTGAGTGAGGGCGGCCGTTTCGCCGGGTGCGACGAGTTCTACTTCGATTTCGACGCCGACACGGCGGCTGAGGAGACTCGCAAAGCCGCTCGCGACCGCCGAATCTCGATGTGCGCCAGCGCGGGTCTCGATGATCACGCAAAGGTTGTCGCGACCTGAAGCGTCACGTCGAGCACGACAAATGTACTCACCCGCGAATTCACTGCGTTCATTGAGAATGGCGGCGAGCGCGAGTGGGTAAACATTGATGCCGCGCAGCTTGACCATGTTGTCACTACGACCGAGCACGCCGACGGTGCGCTGCAATTGATAGCCGAGTGAGGATGTGCCTGTTTTCCAGGCGGATAGGTCATGGGTATTGAAGCGAATCAAGGGATAGACATCGTCGCGATAGAGTGAGGTGACGACCATGTCGCCCGGCTCTTCACCGCGAACCGCACGACCGCTGCCCTCGTCGATCAGCTCGAGATACTGGGCATCTTCCATCACGTACATGCCGTCACGGTCTGGTCCTTCGGCGGCAATCGGTCCCGTGTCGGCAACACCGTACCAGTCAAAGATTTCAGCGCCGCCCCAAGCGCGTGAGAGGGCGCTGCGAGACTCGCGTCCAACGTGACCGAAGATGGCGCGGATAGGCAAGTCACGACCAGGCTCGAGCCCCATTTCGCGCGCGGTCTCCGATAGCTGTCGGATGTAATCGACGAAACCCACGATGACAGTGACACCAAGATCGCGCATCAATTCGATCTGTGTCACCGAGCGAGTTTCTTTGCCGGTTCCTGCCGACAGAAACAGCGAGTTGGTGTAGTGCAGGGCGGCCTCGCGCACAAAGTGGCCACCATTGATCATGCCGTGTCCGTAGACCGAATGAATAACGTCGCTCGACTGCAAGCCCTGCATACGCCAGATTCGAGCGACGAGCAGTGCTTGCACCTCGCGTGACTTCGGACTGAAGAGCACGACCTGCGGACGACCTGTGGTGCCGCTCGTCGTGTGTATGACCGTGACGGGGCGTTGGTCCAGAGGCCATTTGTCGAAGCCGTGATAGTCACCATACGGTGGGTGTTCGGCCAGGCTTTTCATTAAGTCCGACTTGCCGAAGATCGGCAGTTTCTCGATGTCGTCGAGCCCCGCGATATCGCCTCTCGTCAAACCATGAGCACCCCACAGGCGTTGGTAAAACGGGATCTCCCACGCGCGCTGCACACAGCGACGAAATAGCCTGTCTTGATGAGCTCGGATTTCGTCGCGCGAGAGCTTGGCAAAGTGCTCCGTGAAGTCGGTTCCCAGGGGGAAATCCCGCCGCATCTGCGCGTAGTCGAACGACTCGAAATAATTCGGGTAAGTCATGTGGCGTCCTCGAATAACATGGCATCGACGAGTTGCGTCATATCGGAGATGGCGGGAAGTTCGTCGACCAGTTGGATCACTTTTGAAATCGATTGTTCGCTCAAGGGTTTGACTCCGGCCGCGGCGGCGCGGCGGAACTTCGCCAAATGACGCTCGCGCGTGAGCGGCCTTCCGGGCGCGCCGAGTACGGCGGGCAGAGGTAACTGCTCGGTATGTCCCGAACGCAGCTGCACTTCGACGCGTTGCGGTGCGAGTGCGTTGAGCGACGGATTATCATCGCGCAGCACGCGAATGCGATGGGCGAGTGTCAGTCGCTCGGGCGAGCGTAGTGCGGCGGCATCGAAGTCGCCGACCGTGACATCGCCAGTGAGTAGGGCGGTTGCAACGACGTAGGGCAGGCAGAGCCGGGCGTAGGCCGGGAGCATGTCCGAATGCGCGGGACGGTCGACCAATTGAACGACCAGTGGCGGGGCGTAGACGCGCAGCTCCTCGATCTCTGCAACCGAAAAGCCGAGCGCCTGTTGCAGTGTCAGAGCGCCGTCGACACCGCCGTGTGTGGCGCGACCGCTCGGAAAGGGTTTGTGTGAGAGCTGCTCGATCTCCTGGCGCTGCCCAAGTTGATCGAAAGCCGATGGGTCCCATTCCGAGTCGAACAGTGTGAAGTAGCCGAAATCGCCCTCGAGGAAATGCCGTGGCCCTTGTACGCCGCGGGTGGCCAAGTCGATGGCAAGCAGCGCGGCGCGCGTATTGACGCCAATCTGCAGAGGCAGCATCGGTGAACCTTCGACATGCGCCTGCATCGTTCCCGAGAGCTGGCTGTAGCAAAGACCTAGTGCACTGCGCGTCGTCTCAACGTCCAGGCGCAGCATGTTGGCAATACCTGCGGTGGCACCCAAAGCACCGCACATCGCCGGTCGGAAAAATCGCAGTTTGTTTCTGGCGGCGCGGCCGATGGTGGTGGCGACATCGACAGCGACGCTACAGCCGCTGACGAAACGTCGGCCGTCGATTTGCCCGCGTTGCTCCGACCAGGCCAGCAGGGTCGAAAGGACCACGGCCATCGGGTGCACTACGGCCGGTTCGTGAACGCAATCCCACTCCTGATTGTGGATTTGATAGCCATTGACGAAGGCAGCGGTAATAGCGGGGACTCGTTGTCCCGTTCCCCAGATGCGGCAATCGTTTGATTGTCCCCATCCGCGTGCCATATCGATCAGTTCGGTCACTAGCGGGACGCGAGAGCCTGCAAGTGCCACGCCGAGTGAATCGAGTACGAATGTCGACGTTGCCGTGACGGCGCTTGGCGAGAGAGTGTCGAAGCGATGTGTGACGACATGCTCGACGAGTTTGGAGGTGACGTGATCGGTCGGGCCCACGATCAAGCACTCCAAGCCCAAAAAGTCCAATCAAGCACCGTGGTCTCCGTCTCAGGTGCGCCGCGAGCGGCGTGACATGTCGCCGCGATACGCAGCAGTGCGCCGCCGTCGGCGACCGGGATCCGATCGAGGATCTTGAAGGTCGTGCGCAATCGGTCGCCCTCGAGAACCGGCGCGAGATGATCGCAATTCTCCCACGCGATCAGCGTGAGCAGATTGGGTAACGCTCGAGTGATCTGCGCGAAACACGTGAAAATGGTGTGGCCGCCAAAGACGAGCCGCTCGCCGAGATATGAGACAGCCGAATCGGTGTGCGCCATGGCCATGTTCAAAGATAAACGTACGAGTTCGGGTGCTGAAGTGACCGTGTCACGCGCTTCGACGATGACTTGATCGCCGACGTTAATGGTGTCGTGACGCCAACCCAGCCAGGGTTCTGTGGGTTTGAGGTTCCACCCGCGTGGCAGAGCTGCGATGACATCCGCTGGAGTGGTGGCGGCACCGATTCGGTCCAAGTCATCCGCATGGCCTGTCGTGGCGGCAGGATCCCGGCAGGGAATCATCGGGCAGCGCCAGAAGTGCAGAACCGTTTCACCCCGTTGATTTGTGGTGGTCATCTCGAGTGCGACGATGCCGGTTGCTGCACGATTCGCTTGGCTCTTGTTCTGGCGCAGCCCCACCACTTTCGTTCGCGTGTAGAGCGTATCGCCCAAGTGCACGCTGCGATGCAGAATCAACCCACGATAAAAAAGATTCGCTTTGACGCGCTGCGAGGCCCAAGTGGATTGACCAATCGCCGCGTTGATCGCGAGCAACGGATGAACTATTGCCGTACCCGCGCCCGTGACGAGCGTGCTCGTGTGATGATCGAGCGGCAAACGCAGTCGATCACCAAATAGTGCTTGATGCCAGGCAGCGTGTCCGGCATCGATGGTGACGGCGGGCGCGTCGAATTCCAAGCCGTGCTGAAAGTCTTCGAAGCAAGGTCCCGAGATGGAGTGGGTGGTCACGATGAGAGACTCCTGAAAATCATTCGAACGGCAACCAGACACAGAAACACACCGAAGACTTGCGAGAGTCGTCGGCGGTCAAGGCGATGAGCGAGCCGCGCGCCGATGGGCGCCATCCACGTCGAGGTGGGTACGATCGCAATCAGCGCAGAAAGGCTGACGAGACCCACGGTAGCGCCCGGCATGTCGACCGGTGGATCTGCGAGCAGGTAGACGATCGTTCCGGGTAGGGCGAGTGCGAGCCCGAAGAACGCGGCGGTGCCGACGGCACGGTGAATGGCGCTGCCCGTCAGTGTCATGACCGGAACCGAGAGCGTGCCGCCGCCGATACCCATCATGGTGGATAGAGTGCTGATCAGAGTGGCGATGAGGTTACCGCCGAATCCGCGCGGTACCGTCTCACGTAATCGCCAATGGTCTAGTGGTAGCACCATTTTGAGTGCAACGAGCAGCGCGACGATCGCAAACACGCCCGCCAAGGTTTGCGCGGTGACTCGAGCGGCGAGTGCGCTGCCGACCAAGCCACCCAGCAGCAGGCCGGGCAGCCAAGCGCGAACCAACGACCAATCAATGCCGTCGCGAGCGTGATGAGCGCGGCTTGAGGCGATCGCAGTGGGGATGATCGTCGCGAGCGAGGTTGCGACCGCGACGTGCATCGAACCTTCCGGTGGTACGCCGAGATATCGCAGAACGAGATCCAAGACCGGAACGAGTACGATCCCGCCGCCAACGCCGAGCAATCCGGCGATCAGACCCGCAACGAGCCCGGTCGATAGTAGTAAAAGGGCCAGCGGCCACAGCTGAATCCAATCCATCACACACGAAGTCTAGGACATGACGCGCCTTTCGGTCGGATGACGTGATTTCTGCGCCGAAACTTGCGTGTGCGGGGCTCCGGCCGATACAGTTACCGAGGTTTTTCAGCGGATTTTCTTATCATCATGGCCGTTTCCCCTCCCGCCGACTGGGTCGTGCACAAGTTCGGCGGATCGAGCGTCGCGGACGCCGATTGCTTCCGTCGTGTCGCCACCATTCTCGACTCTTGGGTCCCGGCCCGAATGGGGGTCGTGTTATCCGCCTGCAAAGGGGTCACCGACGGGCTACTGGCGCTCGTGAGCAAGGCCGAGCAGCGCGATGCCGGATGGCGTGATGGCCTAGTCGCATTACGACAGAGACACGAGGGCATCGCGAGGGCTTTGCTTGAGGCTCCCGCTGTCGACACCTACCTCGCAGCCTTCGATCGTGACCTGCAAGATCTCGAGGGCATACTGCAGGCCGTCTCTTTAACACGCTCTGCGTCTCGCAACGTGACCGATCTCATTTCGGGCTACGGTGAAATCTGGTCGACGCGTCTGTTTCGCGAATTCTATTCGGCGACGGGCAAGCGTCGCGGCGAGGTGCGTTGGCTCGATGCCCGCGAGGTCGTCGTGGTCGAGTGGGGTCCGCTTGGTCCGATGGTTCAATGGGAAGAGTCACGCCGCCGAATCCAGGCGGTGATCCCCGGTAAATTCGACGGCACGCTCATCATCACGGGTTTCATTGCGGCCGACGCGCGCGGTGTGCAAACAACGCTCGGTCGTAATGGCAGCGATTTTTCGGCTTCGATCTTCGGCTCGCTGCTCGACGCCCGCGAGATCCATATCTGGACGGATGTCGACGGTGTGCTGTCTGCCGATCCGCGTCGTGTCCCGGATGCTCAGGTCATCGACTCCCTCTCGTACAACGAGGCGATGGAGTTAGCTTACTTCGGCGCGAAGGTCATCCATCCTCAAACCATGGCACCAGCCGTGGGGCGAGAGATCCCGATTTGGATACGCAACACCTTTGCACCGGATCATCCGGCGACCTTGATCTGCGCGCGACCAACGTCGGCGCTCGCGGTCAAGGGCATCACTACGATCGAGAACATTGCGCTCGTAAATCTCGAGGGCGCCGGCATGATCGGGGTTCCGGGTACGGCACACCGACTCTTCGGTGCGCTGCGTGAGGAGGCGATCTCGGTCGTACTGATCTCGCAGGGTAGCTCCGAGCATTCGATTTGCTGCGCCGTTCCTAAAGAACAGGCTGATCGCGCGGTCGAGGTGGTGCGAGCCGCGTTTTCTCGCGAACTGGGGGATGGCCAGATTCAATCGGTCGAGGTGGACCGTGATCTGGCGATACTCGCTGTGGTCGGTGATGGTATGGCCGGTATGCCGGGTATCTCCGCCAAAGTTTTCAATGCCCTTGGTATGGCGGGCGTTAACGTTCGTGCGATCGCGCAGGGAGCCTCCGAGCGCAATATCTCGGTGGTCGTTCCAGCAAAGGCGGCGACCCGCGCGTTGCGGGCGGTGCATGCCAGCTTCTATCTCTCGGCTCACACTGTGTCGGTCGGCATCATCGGTCCGGGAACGGTCGGGAAAGTGTTGCTCGATCAAATGGCCTCGCAGTCGGCGCGTCTGCGTCGCGACTTCAAGTTGGATCTGCGCGTGCGCGGACTGCTCTCGTCGAAGCGCATGCTGCTGTCGGACAAGGGCGTCGATCTGTCGCAATGGCAAAACGAGTTTGCGGCGGCGGATCGCGCTGCGGATCTTGCGGCGTTTGTCGAGCATGTCGGAGTCGACTATCTGCCGCACCGCGTGATCATCGATTGCACGGCCAGCGGTGAAGTCGCCAAACACTATGCCGAGTGGCTCGCTGCCGGCATCCACATCGTGACGCCAAACAAGAAAGCCAATAGCGCGCCGCTCGAGAGTTATCGCGCACTGCAACAGGCGCGACGTATCGGCGGCACCCACTATCTCTACGAGGCTACCGTTGGCGCTGGTTTGCCGGTCGTACAGACGCTGCGCGATTTACGTGAGACGGGTGACGAGATTACGAGTATTGAAGGCATTTTCTCTGGCACGCTTGCGTATCTCTTCAATGTTTACGATGGCTCGCGAGAATTCAGCGACATCGTCTTGGAGGCAAAGCAGCGCGGGTATACCGAGCCTGATCCGCGTGACGATTTGTCGGGCACCGACGTGGCGCGCAAGCTGATTATTCTGGGGCGTGAAATGGGCCTCGATCTCGAGCTGTCGGATGTGAAGGTTGAGAGTTTGGTGCCGACGGGTCTCGAACAAGGATCGATTGAAGATTTCCTGAAGCGTTTGCCACAGCACGATGCGGCGATGAAAAGCCGTTTCGAGCGCGCAGCGGCCGAGGGCAAGGTGTTGCGGTACGTGGGTCGTCTCTCCGCCGATGGTCAGGCGACCGTGGGTGTCGTCGAACTGGATCGCAAGCATCCCTTCGCCAATATTGCCTTGACCGACAACGTCGTTCGTTTTGCGACCAGTCGTTACAACAACAATCCGCTGATCGTGCAGGGTCCGGGTGCGGGCCCCGAAGTCACGGCAGGCGGCATTTTTGCAGACCTGCTGCGCCTGTCTGCCTATCTCGGAGCTCGACTGTGACACGTGAAACCGCGACGGCATTTGCGCCTGCATCCGTCGGCAATGTGGGTATCGGTTTCGATATCTTGGGATTCGCCGTGGATGCGCTCGGTGATCGTGTACGCGCGACTCGCAGCAAAACGCCGGGCGTGCGCATCACGGGTTGCAGTGGTGTCGTCGCGGAAATACCCCTCGAAGCAGAAAAAAATACCGCTGGGCGTTCGGTGATTGCCCTCGCCGTCGCCGCCAAACCTCAGTTTGGTATCGAACTGCATATCGAGAAGGGGATTCCGCTGGGCTCGGGTCTCGGTGGCTCGGCGGCCTCGGCCGTTGCAGCCGTCGTCGCGGCCAATGCCTTGCTTGATCAGCCCTTCGAAAAA
>JBDKJA010000033.1:0-18737 GCA_039796795.1 Pseudomonadota bacterium | reverse complement strand
GCAAGTTCGTCGAGCAGGCCCGGCGGGAAGACCACAAAGAAATTAGGCTGGAAGCTATCCCATTTAATCTTACGAACACTGGCGACCTCAGCCTCGATCACTTCGCCTGCGATGTCGAAGGTCATGCGATCGCCGACTGATAGCCCAAGACCTTGTTGATACTCATCCGAGATCGATACCAGTGCGCGGCCATGATCGGCTTCGCTCCACCATTGACCGTCCACGATCTGATTGTCGTCACCCAAGGTTGCCTGCCAAGTGATGTTCTGATCGCGACGCGCATAACCCTCGCCACGCGGATCGGCAAACTCGATGGTCTCGACCGGCTTGCCGTTCAGCTCGGTCAAGCGGGCGCGAATCATCGGCAGTTCACGCGAGGTTTCTGCTCCTCGCTCTTTCAGGAATGCAAAAAAATCTTCGCGCTCGGTGGGCGGGATGTTGATAAAGAAAAAGTTCGGGATATCCGCCGGTAGGCTACGGCGCCAGTCGGTCAACAGATCGTTACGCACCACGGCAAGCACGAGCAAAACCATGATACCGAGACCAAAAGCCACGATTTGCACAATGCTCTCGGTACGACGACGGCCGAGATTGGCGATGCCGTAACGCCAGGACACACCGACCGTACCGCGCAAACTAGCGGCGCCTTTGACCAAGAGCCAACCGGCCAGTGCCAGGATAGTCGTGAAAACAGCAAGACCGACGACGAATCCGACAAAGAATACCCAGTCGCGCACGACCCAATAAATCAAAAACACGATCGCGGCGATCGCTGGCCCAAAGGCCAACCAAATGGCGGGCTTCGGTGGGGCGATGTCGCGACGCAGCACACGTATCGCTGGGACCGTCGACAACTGCAACAGCGGCGGCAATGCGAATCCCGCCAACAAGGCGACGGCGGTCGCAAGACCTAGCCCGAAAGGCAGCCAATCCGGCGGTGGCAGATCGGCTCGCAGCAAACCTTGAAGCGCGCGCAACAGCCACTCCTGCGCGAGATACCCCAAGGCTGATCCAACGGCCGCCGCAGCTAAGGCGATGACGAGCAGTTGCACGAGACTGACTGTCAAAGTGAAGCCTCGCGATGCGCCGAGTGTTTTGAGTAGTGCGACCGAATCGAGATGTCGCTGCACGTAACGACGTGCCGACATGCCAACAGCGATCGCGCAGAGCAGTACGGCCACGAGACTCGCGAGGCTCAGAAATCGACCGGCACGATCGATCGCATTTTGAATTTGCGGGCTTGCCTCACTGACATCTCGCAAACGCTCGCCGCGCTGTTTGCGCTCCGCGAGCCAGGTTTTGAAGGTGCTGATCTGCTCGCGCTCACCAGCAAACAAGGTCGCAAACGTGGCGCGCGAACCGGGCTGTAACAAGCGTGTCGCAGGCAGGTCATCCGCGTGCATCAACAAGCTCGGCGCGAGCTCGCCGAAGCCGCCGCCTTGGTCTGGTCGGGTGATCAAAACTTTGGAGATGAGAAAATTGGCAGCTCCCACGGAGACTTGATCGCCCACCGCTGCATCCAGAGCGGCCAGTAGCTTCGAGTCTGGCCACACCTCGCCTCGAGGAGGACCTGAGCGGACGGCGGTCGGCGTACCAAACGCTTCCGTCGCTACACCGACGGTGCCGCGTAAAGGATAGGTGCCGCTGACCGCGCGAAGGTTCGCCAGTTGATTCCGCTCATCGCGAAATACAACGCTCAGCACCGAGGTCGCACTCGCCGTTCGCAGACCGCGACGATCGGCCTCCTCGCGGTAACTCGACGGCGACGGCCGTGAAGACTCGAGTCGCAAATCGGCTGCCAACACCTCGTTGGCCTGCAAAGCAACCGACTGACCAATGCGATTGACCAAGAAGCCGACACCGGTCAGTGCTCCGACGGCGACCGTCAAAGCCAACAACAAAACCGCGAGTTCGCCCGAGCGCCACTCGCGTGCGAGCAATCTCAATCCGAGCAAAGAAGCACGTGACATGGCGTCAACCTGCGGTGAGCTGCCCCGCCTCCATGATCACACTGCGCCCGCAGCGGGCAGCCAGAGTCCGATCATGGGTGACGAGGACGAGCGTAGTGCCGGAATCGGTATTCAAGGCGAACAGTAAATCGGCAATTTTCGCCCCGGTCGTGGTGTCGAGATTGCCGGTTGGCTCATCGGCAAAGAGTACGGCGGGTCGCATCACGAAGGCTCGCGCAATCGCGACGCGCTGCTGCTCACCACCGGACAGTTGGCGGGGATAGTGACCCACGCGGGCGCGTAAGCCGACGTGCTCGAGCGCATCCGTCGCGGCCTGACGTGCATCCGCTCGGCCGGCGAGCTCCAACGGCAACATGACATTCTCGAGCGCCGTCAGCGCGGGAATCAAATGAAAAGACTGGAACACGAAACCGACGCGTTCCGCTCGGAGACGCGCCCGGCCATCCTCGTCGAGCGCGGAGAGATCCTCCCCATCGAGCAAGACGCGACCACGAGTCGGCAAATCGAGGCCCGCCAGCAGGGCGAGTAAGGTTGACTTGCCGGCACCCGAGGCACCGACGATCGCCACGGATTCACCGGCGTGAACCTGCAGAGAGACATACCTGTTTGCACAATCCCTGTGCCTCGAGGACGATATCTTTGGTCACGAAACGATCCTTCGTTGCTGCTCTGCTGATGTTCGCACTGCCGATGATCGGCATCGCGGCGCCCACACCGGCCGCAGCACCGAAAATTCTCGTACTGGGCGACAGCATCAGCGCCGGTTACGGTCTTGCAGCGAACGAGGGCTGGGTGAGCCTGCTGCAAACCCGACTGAAGGCACAAGGTTACGGGTACCGCGTGATCAATGCCAGCGTCACCGGCGAAACGACGACTGGCGGCCTCGCAAGGCTCCCCCGCGCCCTGTCTTTGCATCGTCCTGCCATCGTCATCATCGAACTGGGTGGTAACGATGGACTGCGCGGCCTGCCCCTCGGCACATCGCGCGCCAATCTTCAAAAAATGATCGATCTGTCGCTCGGTGCCGGCGCCAAGGTGCTGCTTCTCGGCATGAAAATTCCGCCCAATTACGGTCCTCGTTACGCGAACGAGTTCGAAAACCTGTATGCGGAGCTCGCTCGTCGGAACAAATTGGCTTTCGAACCTTTCTTTTTGGACAAGATCGCGTTGGCCGACGGCATGATGCAAGAGGATGGAATCCATCCGACCGCCAAGGCGCAGCCGATCATGCTCGAGACGCTCTGGCCGCGGCTCACGCCGCTGCTGCGACGCTGAATCGCACGCGATTGCCATCCGAAGCGAGCACCGGCTAGAGTTCGGGCATGTCAAAACCCTGGTTGCAGTCTTATCCGCCCGGCGTCCCGGCCGATATCGATTCCACTCGCTATGCGTCGATCGCGCAGATGGCCGACGAGAGCTTCAGCAAGTTCGCTGAACGAACGGCCTACGTGCAGATGGGACGGAATTTGAGCTACGGCGAACTCGATGCCAAGTCGAAAGCATTCGCCGGTTGGTTGCAGCAGAAAGCGAAGCTGCAACGGGGTGATCGCGTCGCGATCATGATGCCGAACGTGCTGCAGTATCCGATCGCTCTGTTCGGCGTACTGCGCGCGGGCGGAACGGTAGTCAATACCAATCCGCTCTACACGGCGCGTGAGCTCGAACATCAGCTGAAAGATTCGGGCGCCGAAGTCATCGTCATTCTCGAGAACTTTGCGCATGTGCTGCAGGAAGTCATCCAGCACACCAAAGTGCGCCAAGTGATCGTCACCAGCGTGGGCGAACTTCTCGGTTTTCCGAAGGGAACGATCGTCGACTTCGTCGTTCGCCGGATCCGCAAAGCGGTTCCGCCTTGGTCGCTGCCTGGTGCTCTGCGATTTAGCGACGTGCTCGCCGAAGGCGTTGCCCTGCCATACAAGCCGGTGTCCTTGAACCACACGGATCTCGCCTTCCTGCAATACACGGGCGGTACCACCGGTGTTTCGAAAGGCGCCATGCTCAGTCACGGCAACATGGTCGCCAACGTGCTGCAATCCTCCGCCTGGATCGCCGACACGCTGCCGCCGGGCGAGCATCACACGGCGATCACCGCGCTGCCGCTCTATCACATCTTCGCATTGACGGCGAACTGCATCCTGTTCCTGCGACTTGGCTGGACCAACGTGCTGATTACGAATCCGCGCGATTTTCCAGCGTTCGTCAAAGAATTGAAGCAGCATAAATTTACTTACATCTCAGGCGTCAATACGCTGTTCAATGCGCTGTTGCATACCCCGGGGTTCGAGACGGTGGATTTCAGCCACCTGCGCTGCACCTTGGGCGGTGGCATGGCGGTGCAACGCGCCGTGGCCGAGCACTGGAAAAAAGTGACCGGCTGCATCCTCACTCAAGCGTGGGGTTTGACTGAAACGTCACCGGCCGCGTGCATCAATCCGGCCAACGAAGATTTCAATGACTCTATCGGACTGCCGATTTCTTCCACGGAAGTGGCGATCATGAACGACGACGGCGAACCACTGCCGATCGGCGAATCGGGTGAGATTTGTGTGCGTGGTCCGCAGGTGATGCAAGGCTATTACAACCGGCCCGACGAAACCGCCAAGGTGATGCTACCGGGCGGTTGGCTGCGTACCGGTGACATCGGGCGTATGGATGCTCGTGGTTACGTCTTCATTGAAGATCGTAAGAAAGACATGATCAACGTGTCGGGCTTCAACGTGTACCCGAATGAGGTGGAGAGCGTTGCGGTAACGCATCCGGGCGTACTCGAAGCGGCTGCCGTCGCCAAAGCCGATGAGCGTTCGGGCGAAGTTGTGGCCCTGTTCATCGTTCGGAAGGATCCCGCTTTGACGGCAGATGCTGTTATCGAACACTGCCGTGCAGCGCTGACCGGCTACAAGGTGCCGAAGTACGTGTACTTCAAAAACGACTTGCCGAAGACCAACGTCGGTAAAATCTTAAGACGCGAATTGCGCGACGAAGCGCAAAAGCTCTAAAGAAAACGGCAGTCTAATATCAGGACCGCTCGCCGGGACTAAACAGGCGGCGATGTTCGATGATCGCGTAACGATCCGTCATGCCCGCAACATAGTCGGCCACGACCCGTGCGCGGCCGGCTTTACCATGCTCGCGCTCGGCACTGGCGGCAGCCACCCGGTGTTCGCCTGGCAGCAAGTCGATGTCGTGCATGAAAACTTCAAATAACTCCCGCAACACCTTGCGTGCTTTGTTGGTCATTCGGAGCACGCGGTAATGTCGGTACAGGTTCGTGTTGAGGAAGCGCTTCAACTCAAGGTGCTCTTCACGTACAGACTCACTCATGACGATGAGTGGCGCGGATTGAGCACGAACCTCGTCAATGGACTGCGGCGCCGCTTCGGCAATCCGCTCCGCACTCGCGGACACCACATCGCGCACCACTCGATCGATCATTCGACGAATGGTTTCGTGCACCAAACGTCGGCCGGTCAGATTCGGATATTGAGCAACGACGACGGCGAACTCGCGACCGAACAGACTGACCTCGCGCAAGGCCTCTAGATCGAGCAGACCAGCGCGCAAGCCATCATCGACGTCATGGTTGTTGTACGCAATAGCATCGGCAAGATTAGCGAGCTGCGCCTCGAGACCAGGCTGACGACGCTCAATGAACCGCAATCCAAGCTCCCCCAGCGTACGCGCATTCTGCAGCGAACAATGTTTGAGGATGCCTTCGCGCGTTTCGAACGTGAGATTGAGTCCGGGAAAATCTGCGTATCGCTCTTCCAATAGATCCACAACGCGCAGGGATTGCAGATTGTGTTCGAATCCACCGTACTCGCGCATGCACTCGTTGAGTGCGTCCTGACCGGCATGGCCAAACGGGGTGTGCCCTAGATCGTGCGCCAGGCAAATCGCTTCGGTCAGCGTTTCGTGCAACGCCAACGCACGCGCGATCGTCCGACCGATCTGTGCCACTTCCATTGAGTGCGTGATGCGTGTGCGGTACAGGTCACCCTCGTGATTGACGAACACCTGCGTCTTGTAAACGAGGCGTCGAAACGCATTAGAGTGGATGATGCGATCGCGATCGCGCTGAAATTCGCCACGCAACTGCGGCGCGGACTCATTAAATTGTCGGCCACGACTACGCTCGTCATGAGCTGCATACGACGCCAGCGTCATGCGAAGTGTGCCTCGAGCGTTGCGCTCAGCGCCGATGCCGGATAGTCATGTGTGACGAAAGCTCGACCAATACCGCGCATCAACACGAAGCGAAGTCGACCTTCTTTGACCTTCTTGTCGATGCTCATCGCCGCACGCGCCTGCTCGGCATCAACCTCGGGCTTTGCGTGAGTCGGCAAATGTAAGCGCGCCAGTACATCGGCTATGCGATCACACTCGGCAGCCGACATCCAACCCGCATGGCGCGACATCGTCGCGGCCATCATCAAGCCTGCGCCCACGGCCTCGCCATGCAACCAACGTGAGTAACCGGTCACCGTTTCGATGGCGTGTCCGAACGTATGCCCTAAATTGAGCAAGGCCCGATCGCCACGCTCGTGCTCATCACGCGCAACGATCTCGGCTTTGATCTCGCAAGATCGCCGTACGGCGCGTGCGATGGCCTGCGGCTCGAGCGCCAACAAATCGGCCGTATGGGTGTCGATCCAATCAAAAAATGCTCGATCGCAAATCAAGCCGTATTTGACCACCTCGGCAAGGCCTGCTGACAACTCGCGCATCGGTAAAGATGACAAGGTCGTCGTATCGGCGATGACAGCCTGCGGCTGATGAAAGGCGCCGATCAAATTTTTTCCGCCCGGATGATTCACGCCGGTCTTACCGCCAACCGACGAGTCGACTTGGGCGAGCAACGTCGTCGGGATCTGAATGAACCCGATGCCCCGCTGATAACACGCAGCGGCAAAACCGGCCATATCGCCAATCACGCCGCCGCCCAAAGCAACGATCAGATCATCACGCGCAAAACGGTTAGCGACGAGCACATCGAGGATGCGGGAAACGGTCGCCAGAGTCTTGTTGGATTCGCCATCGGGCAACACGATCTCGATGAGATCGCGCTCGCCGCGGGCGGCCTTGATAGATGCGGAGTACAACGGCGCCACGACGGCATTGGTCACGAGCGCAACTTTCCGAGCTGGCATGACCCGCGCCAATAAATCAGTATCGCTTAGCAATCCGGGGCCGATATGAATCGGATAACTGCGCGCGCCAAGCGTGACAGTCAGCGTGCTCGGCGAGGCCGGTGTGGTTGAAATTGAGTTCACGCGGGAAGTATACGATTCTGACCTTCGCGTTCACCGAGGCTGCGCAGGATTTCATCGACGACGGCCGGAACCCTTCGCCCATCGGTCCGGATCGTCAGATGCGCCACAGCGGCATACAGCGGGGCTCGCTGGCTCATCAATTCGGTGACACGCGCAGTCATATCTGCCACCCCACTGAGCAGAGGTCGATTCTCTCCGCGTCTCACCCGCGCCACTTGCTGGGCTATCGAGGTTTCGAGATAGATCACCGTTCCTCGCTCTCGCAGGTAAGCACGGCTCTCCTCGGCCAGGATGGCACCGCCCCCCGTCGAAAGCACGATACCGCTAACAGCCGTGAGTTCCGCGATCACTTCCCGCTCGCGCAGGCGGAACCCTGCCTCTCCTTCGGTGTCGAAGATGCGCGGGATATCGACACCCGTCCTGCGTTCGATTTCTGCGTCGGTGTCGATGAAGGGCATTCGAAGCCGGCGAGCGAGGGTTTTTCCCACAGCCGTCTTGCCCGAGCCCATCGGCCCCACGAGAAATAAGTTAGTTGAGTCCGTCATCCGTCGAATCCTGTCTGCACGTCAAGCCTACCGCACCGGCCAAGCCTGCGACATTCCGGTAACATGCGCATCGCCGTGAAAGTCTCTCCGTCGAAAATCCTGCTCTGGAGCCTCACGGCGGTCGTCGGTTCGGCTGCCTTGCTCGTGGTGGGCATCTCAGGCGCCTATCTGTACCTCGCTCCCAGTCTGCCAAGCGTGGAAGCCATGCGTCAGATCGAGCTGCAGGTACCGCTTCGCGTGTACTCCAGCGATGGTCAAACCATCGCGCAAATTGGCGAGCAGCGACGAATACCGGTCTCATTCGAACAAATTCCACCCGTCGTGCGCCAAGCCTTCATCGCGGCTGAGGATGATCGATTTTTCGAACACTCCGGATTCGATTACCAGTCGATTCTCCGCTCGATCATCGTCAATCTCATTCCTGGCTATCGACTGGAAGGCGCAAGCACCATCACGCAACAGACTGCAAAGAATCTTTTTCTGACGAACGATCGTACCTGGCGGCGCAAAGGCCAGGAGATGTTCCTGACGTATCGCATCGAGCGCGAGTTCAGCAAGGAAGAAATTCTCGGTCTCTATCTGAACGTGATTCCTTTTGGAAAACGCGCCTACGGCGTCGCGGCGGCGGCCGATCTCTATTTCGGCAAGACTCTGGCGCAGCTCTCGCTGGCCGAAGCAGCAACCCTCGCACGAGTGCCGCAAGCACCCTCTCGCTACAACCCCATCAACAATCCGAAAGCAGCAGCTGAGCGTCGTGGTTACGTGTTGCGTCGTATGCGCGAGCTCGGCTTCATCGATCGCGTTTCGGAGCAGCGCGCTGCCCGGGAAATCGTTCGAGCACGCGAGCACGTCAAGACGTTCGATGTCGAAGCGCCGTATGTCGCCGAGATGGCACGTCTTGAGTTGGTGCAGCGCTTTGGCGCTGCGGCACAGAACGAAGGCTACAAGATCTATACGACCATCGATCCGACCATGCAGTCAGCAGCCAACGCGGCACTACGCGAAGGTCTGCTCGATTACGACCGACGCCACGGCTGGCGCGGCGCGGTAGCGCGCAAGTCCGTGCCAGTATCGGGTGCGCCCGATGCACTCGAGTCATTGCTTGATGATTACCCGTCGAGTGGACCCTTGCGTCCAGCCATTGTCCTGTCAGTTGGCGATAAAGAAGCGCGTCTCTACGCTCGCGATCTTGGCAACGTGACCATGGCCTGGGATGGAATGTCCTGGGCCAGAGCAAAAACAGGCCGCAGACTCGGTCCCTCACCGAAAAAAGCAGCCGATATCCTGCAGCGCGGCGATATCGTCTACGTAGCGCCGGATGGCGAGAAGATCTTGCTAGCACAAAAGCCGGAGGCCGCTTCCGCACTGGTTGCTCTCGCACCGCGTGATGGCGCCATTCGAGCGCTCGTCGGTGGCTTTGATTATTTTGATGCGAAGGCCGGCAAGTTCAATCGCGCCATTCAAGCACAGCGTCAGCCCGGCTCGGGTTTCAAACCTTTCTTGTACTCGGCGGCGCTCGAGTATGGCTTCACGCCCTCCACCATCGTCATGGACGCCCCCTTCGTCGTCGACGATCCGAACATGGAAGAAGCGTGGCGCCCCGAGAACTCGAGCGGTGATTTCAGCGGCCCGACTCGTCTGCGCGAAGCGCTCGTCCAATCAAAGAATTTGGTCTCTATCCGCGTTTTGCAGTCGGTCGGTATGGCGCCTGCCATGAGTTATACCGAACGCTTCGGCTTCGAGCGTAGCAAGCTGCCACGTAATCTGACCCTCTCCCTCGGCACCTTGAGCGCGACTCCGCTGCAAGTTGCCACGGGCTATGCCGTCTTCGCCAACGGCGGCTATCGCGTACAGCCCTATTTCATCGAACGCATCGAAGATCCCCAGGGCAAGGTCGTGTTTCAGGCCAAACCTCGGGTGGTCACACCCGGTTGCGCAGATCAGCTGCCGGCGGCGACGGCCGTCGATGTCCGCGGCGAGGAGGAGTCGGCTAAGGCCGCCTCTAACAGCGGCGAGTGCGACAAAGCACCGAACGAAATCGCTCCCAGAGTCATCCGTGCTCAGAATGCCTGGTTGATGACCGATATGTTGCGCGAGGTCATCACTCGCGGCACCGGACGTCGCGCCTTGGCGCTTGGTCGAAGTGACCTCGCGGGCAAGACCGGTACAACGAACGAAGCTCGCGATACCTGGTTCAATGGTTACAACCCGGATCTTGTCGCGAGCGTGTGGGTGGGCTTCGATCAGTCGAAACCTTTGGGTGAAGGTGAGGAAGGCAGTCGGACCGCCGTGCCCATTTGGGTGGACTTCATGCGCGTCGCGCTCGCGCGAACACCCGTGCGCAGTTGGCCCATGCCTGAGGGTCTCGTGCAGGTACGAATCTCTCCGATCACCGGCGAAGTGGCAGGTGCAGATGATCGTGATGCCATCTTCGAAACGTTCATGCTGGATCGACTGCCCGTGGGAGCACCACAAGATCTCGTCAATCCGAATAAGACCGACGAATCGAAACCAAAGGAGTCGGCGGAGCCACTCTTTTGAAGAAGTTGCCGCCGCGCGCTGAGCACCTACGCCGAGCATTGGCACAAGAGGCGGCCCGAATCATGGCCGAACATGGTGTGCGCGATTTCTTGCTTGCGAAGCGCAAAGCTGCAGAACGTTACGGCGTCGTTGACGGCTCTCTGTTGCCTCGCAATACGGAAATCGAAGCAGCGCTACAGGAGTATCAGCGCCTCTTTGGCGGCGAATCGCATGTCGAAACACTACAGGCGCAGCGCTCCGTTGCACTGGATGTCATGCATCGTCTACAACGCTTTCAACCCCGTCTCGTCGGACCCGTCCTGAACGGAACGGCAACTTCACATGACGATGTCGTACTGCATGTATTCGTCGATCGTATTGAAACACTGAGCTTCGCTTTGATGGATCAAGGTGTCCCGCACGAAACGAGCGAGCGTCGCGTTCGACTCGATAACGAGCGCACCGTGCAACAGCCCACGATACGCATCGAAGTCGATGAGCAGCCAGTAGAACTCGTCGTGTTCAACATCGATGGCATCAGACAAGCACCGATCAGCCCGGTCGACGGCAAACCGATGCGCCGCGCCGATCTGCGCGAAGTGGAAAATTTGTTAGCGACGGACTAGTTCCGATCAGCGCTTGCTGATCGGAACGTATTCGCGCGGTGCGGGTCCGGTGTAGAGCTGACGCGGACGTCCGATCTTATAACCCGGATCGCTGATCATCTCTTGCCAGTGCGACACCCAGCCAGCGGTGCGCGCGATGGCGAACATGACCGTGAACATCGAACGCGGAATACCGAGGGCGCTGTAAATGATCCCCGAGTAGAAGTCGACGTTCGGGTACAGCTTGCGGGCGATGAAGTATTCGTCCTTGAGCGCGATTTCTTCGAGACGCTGTGCGAGCTCGAGCAGCGGATTGTCCGCACGGCCCATCTTAGCGAGCACCTTATGGCACATCTCGCGGATGATCTTCGCGCGCGGATCAAAATTCTTGTAGACACGATGGCCAAAGCCCATCAGTCGCACGTTGCTGGTCTTGTCTTTGACCTGGGCGAGGAACTTCGGAATATTGTCGACGGTGCCAATCTCCTCGAGCATTTCGAGGACTGCTTCGTTGGCGCCACCATGAGCCGGGCCCCACAGAGCCGACACACCGGCCGAAATCGCGGCGTACGGATTTGCGCCGGTGGAACCGGCCAAGCGCACGGTCGATGTGCTCGCGTTCTGCTCGTGATCCGCATGCAGGATCAACAACAGATCGAGCGCCTGCGCAGCGAGCGGGTCGACGTGATACGGCTCACACGGAACCGCATAGAACATGTGCAACAGATTGCTGCAATAGTCGAGATCGTTACGCGGATAGATGAAAGGCTGTCCGAGCGCGCGCTTGTAGGCGGCGGCAGAGATGGTCGGCAGCTTGGCAATGATGCGATGAGCAAAAATCTCGCGATGACGCGGGTTATTGATGTCCATCGAGTCGTGATAGAAGGCCGACATCGACGCGACGATCGCACTGACCATGGCCATCGGATGCGCGTCGTAGTGGAAGCCGTTGTACATGCGCAGCAACGACTCGTTGACCATCGTATGACGCTGGATGTTGACGCTGAACTCGGCCAACTGTTTGGCGTCCGGCAGCTCACCGTTCAACAAGAGATAAGCGACTTCGATAAACGAACTATGTGCGGCCAACTGCTCGATCGGATAGCCGCGATACATCAACACACCGGCGTCACCGTCGATATAGGTGATCTTGCTCTCGGTGCTCGCCGTGGCCATGAACCCCGGATCGAAAGTGAATACGCCGTGATCCTTGTTGAGGCTGGCGATATCGATCACGTCCGGACCGATGGTGCCCGCACGGACGGGCAGGTCCGTTTTCTTGCCGGAAGAGACGTCTAGCAGTTCGAATTTCTTGTTGGCCATAGTGTCGTTCGCCGTGAGCAGAATGTCGTGGCAGACACGCCACGACGTGTGACGAAATTGACACGGCTTGCGTTCGGAATCAAGGCAGAGCGGATGAAATTTTCAGCCATGACCAGCTTACTCGACCACCTTGTAGAACGCGCCGGGTGACAACTTACCGTCCGGGTAAATACCGTTGATCAGTTGCAGCTGTTCTTTCCGGAATTTTCCATCGGGCATCGCCTCGACATGATCCTCGATCGACGTCGTTGCCGTCGCGGTGGCCATACGCAAGCGATACGGTTCGGCAAGCGGATACTCGGTCGGCCGCAAACCTCGCAGCGTTTCGGCGACACTACGGAAAAGACCATCAGCCTCGGGAATGCCACCGCGCGAAGATCGGCTTGCACCGGCGAATAGATACGCGCTCTTGCCGCGATATAGCACGACCCAACGCACAGGCCCCGCACCACCATCGAGTGGCGAGCCGGAGGAAGTGCGCACGGTATAGCCTTCCATACCGTTCACGTTGATCGCTTCGCCACCCGAAATGCTCGCGCCCTTCAATTGCGATAACAAAAACTCGCGCGGCGACTGGGTCGGTGGATAGTCGCGCAAGGTGATTTGCATGATGGTGTCGCGCTTCGGTGTGTAGGCGAGCAATCGATCACGCTGGTTCTCGACGGTCCAGGCGCGCGGAAACGCAACCGTGATGCCGAGCTCGGCGTGATAGAGCCGGTTGCCGCGCAAGATGCCCTGCGCACGACTTGAGCCGTAAGTCATACCGTCGATCTGACGGAGATATTCCTCGCGCCCTTCGAACCAACCGCCCGCGGGACCGTTCTCGAGCTTCGCCGATGCCTTAGCAGCCTGCACTGCTCTCTTATCGGGCGCCGGATGCGACGAAAACAAACCATGGTAGATACGGGGCTCGCGACCTTCGGCCCGCGCTTGATCGATCTCAAAGCGCTCTCCGCGTCGAAACATTTCGAACACTTCGCCCATGGACTCGGGTCGATAACCCGCGCGAGTCGCATATTGCAGTCCGAGACGATCAGCCTCGAGTTCGTTCTCGCGCCCGTATCCCTGCATCCAAGCTTGCGCACCGAGATTGGCAAGATCGGCGACGGCGCCAGAACCGGTGTAGATCGCTGCAGCCGTGGCTGCGAGCGTGGCGAAAATGCCGCGCGTCATCCGCTCTTGCGGATGGCGCGCCGTGACATGCGCCACTTCGTGCCCGAGTACCGAGGCGAGTTCCGCTTCCGAGTTGAGATGGGTCAGCAAACCTCGGTGCACATAGATGAAGCAGCAGCCGGTGGTGAACGCGTTGATTGAATCGTCATCGAGAACGACGAATTTCCATTCCGCGTTCGGCAACTCACTCTTGCTAGCGACCCGTTGCCCCACTTGGCTGACGTAATCCTGTAAGGCCTGATTCTCGTACAGCCCATACGCCTTGAGGATCTGTTCATGCGCTTTGCGGGCGGACGCACTCTGCTTGGCCGTGCCTTTACCCGACTGCGCAAAAGCAGACGAGCCGAACGTCAACAGCGTTGCGGCGAGAACGGCGGTGATTAGAGCGGTGATTCGGCCCGACATGTTTTGGGACCTCCAGCACGAAAGACGTCGCCAACTTAGCAGAAGTTCCCGCGCAGTCCTCGATACGGCCGAGCCCCTGAAACGAACGAGGCGCCCGAAGGCGCCTCGTGTACATCCAGCGGCACGCGCCATCGGCGCGTCCGACGCGCTTCAGCGCGCGGCGGCGGCGGCGTACTTCTTGCGGAACTTGTCGACGCGACCTGCGGTGTCGAGGATCTTCTGCTTACCGGTGTAGAACGGATGGCAGCTTGAGCAAACTTCGATCGCAAGATCTTGCCCGAGCGTCGAACGGGTCGGGAACGTGTTACCGCAGGTGCAGGACACCGTGATGTCCTTGTATTCCGGATGGATCGAAGGTTTCATGATCGTGCTACCGAGGCCGAAGCTTGCGCAAAAAGGGCGCGCAGTCTATCGGCGCTGGCCGGCCGATACAAGCCCCGGGGCGCGGTAATCGATCTATTCACATTTTCTGTGGATAAGTCTGTGGAGGAGGCGAAAAAAGAGCCTCGATTCCGCGGTGAAATCGACTTTCTGCACCCTCGATCAAAAAATGACACAGTCATTAATAGTAATTAAAACAATGAGTTGCGACTTCATTGTTCTTCAATGTCTCAAAAAATGGCGCTTCCTGCCGTCGCGGAAGGATTTTCTCCACGCTGTGCATAGTCAGACGAAAATCCGCCTCGAAAATCGCGTAACTCACGGTTTTGGCGGCAAGAATTCGACCAGGATATCGTTCAGGAAGCGCTGCCCGACCTTGCTCGCTCGCCAACGACCCTGCGAGGCGGGCTCCAAAAGCCCACGCCGGCAGAGTGCCGAGACGGCATCGGCGATCGCCTCGTAGGGCGTGCCCGTGGCGATCGCGAAACCCGCCTCGTCAAAGCCTTCGACCAGACGCAGCGCATTCAACAGATATTCGAACGGCCGCTGCTCGATCGGGACGGCAGACCAAGTGATGGCGCCGCGTGGATCGCGCTGGTAGCGCCTCGGCTCGCGAATCTGATGGCTGCGGATAATGTCGAGTTCACCTGTTTCGGGATTGATGCGACTCCATTTTCCGTGTGCGCCCGCTCCCGCCCCGATGTAGTCACCGAACCGCCAATAAAGAAGGTTGTGAGCGCACTCGCACCCACGCCGGGCGTGGGCCGACACCTCGTATTGGTGATACCCGTGCTGCTCGAGACGCTCTAGCGCACGCTGCAAGGTGAGCTCGACCGTCTCGTCCGTCGGCAAGTTGGCTGGAGGTTGAGCGGCGAACGGGGTGCCGGGCTCGAGCGTCAAATGATAGTGAGACACCTGCGCCGGCTGCAGCGCGATCGCCTCATCGAGATCGCGCATCGCTCCTTCCACCGACTGTGCAGGTAACCCGTACATCAAGTCGATGTTGAAGTTGTCGATACCTGCCGCATGCAACTCGCTCGCCGAGCGATGCACGTCCTCAGGTACGTGAATTCGCCCGAGTCGATGCAGTGCCTCGCGATCGAAACTTTGCGCGCCCAAAGAAATTCGATTGACTCCTGCACCAGCATAACCGGCGAACAAGCCGCGCTCGACCGTCGCCGGATTTGCTTCGAGCGTAATCTCAGCATTCGTAGCGATCGGATGCATTTCTTTGATTCGCTCGAGCACCTGCGCGATGGACTCGGGCGAGAAAAGGCTTGGCGTGCCACCACCCATGAACACGGTCGTGATGGGCCGCCCCGAAACGAAATCGCCACGCAACTCAAGCTGCGCCTCAACATCAAGTAGCAGCGCGTCAATATAAGAGCGTTCGCCGAGCGGTTCGCGCAGCGTGTAGGAATTAAAGTCGCAGTAAGGACACTTGCTGACGCACCATGGGAAGTGCAGATAAAGCCCGAGCGGAATGGCCAGCGTGTCCGTCACGACGCTAACGCGACAACGCTGCCCAAGCTGGCGAGCTACGCGACAGAAAATCGCGCAATGCCATGGCACGATGACTGCGAAGATTCTTCTCGCTCGATGACATCTCGGCAGCGCTCGTGTGCGTTTGCCCATCGGCGAAAACCGGGTCGTAACCAAAACCGCCAAGGCCACGCGGCGCGGTCAGAATGTAACCCTCCCAAACGCCCTCGCCGATGATCGGCTCGGGATCATCTGCCGAGCGTACGAACGCGATCACGCAGCGAAAACGAGCTCGACGCTGCCCTTCGGGCACGGTCGCCAAAGCCGCGAGCAGTTTCGCGAGATTATCGGCATCGCTAGCTTCAGCGCCTGCATATCGGGCCGAGTAAACGCCGGGCGCACCGCCGAGTGCATCGACCTCGAGACCAGAATCGTCAGCCAAGGCAGCCTGATGACTGTGCAATGCCGCATGACGGGCTTTCAAGAGCGCATTGCCTCGAAAACTGCTTTCGGTTTCCTCGGGTGGCTCGATCCCGAAAGCCGACTGCGGTTGCACTAACCAACCGAGCGGTTGCAACAACTCGTCGAATTCGCGCAGCTTGCCGCGATTGCCGCTGGCGAGAACGAGTTGTCGAGCCGTCGGGGTCATACGGCTGGCGCAGCCAACACCGCTCGTTGCAAAGCGTGCAAGTGTTCAATGCCGCGCGCGGCGAGATCGAGCAAGGCATCGAGCTCGTCACGACGGAACGCATGTCCCTCGGCCGTACCCTGCACTTCGACGAAAGTACCGCCGTCTTTCATGACGACGTTCATGTCGGTTTCAGCTTGTGAGTCTTCGGCGTAATCGAGATCGAGTACGGGCACACCGCCACAGATGCCCACCGAAATCGCTGCGACCTGTCCATGCAAGGGCGAGGCAGCGAGCGCGCCGCGACGGATCAACAAATTGCAGGCGTCGACCAGCGCAACGTAGCTACCCGTGATCGCTGCCGTTCGTGTGCCGCCATCGGCTTGAAGCACGTCGCAATCGAGCGTGACGGTACGCTCGCCCAGCGCCGACATGTCCATCACCGCACGCAGACTGCGACCGATCAAACGCTGGATTTCCTGGGTGCGACCGCTTTGCTTGCCTTTGGCTGCCTCGCGTGACGATCGGGTATGAGTGGCCCGCGGCAACATCCCGTACTCGGCCGTCACCCAACCTTGACCCTTGCCGCGAAGGAACCCGGGCACGCCATCTTCGATGCTCGCCGTACACAACACGCGGGTTCCGCCGAACTCCACCAACACGGACCCTTCCGCGTGACGCGTATAGCCTCGCTGGAAGCGAACATCACGCAATTGGTCGGGTGTGCGGCCGCTCGGTCTTTGATACATGGGTTTGATCCGTCCGGTATAAACTGCGCGCTTTATACATGATCGGGCTCACATGATCAGCAGCATGACCGGGTTCGCCCGGCTCGAGCAGAGCGGTTCGTACGGTCAACTGACCTGCGAAGTGCGCAGCGTCAATCATCGCTACCTCGAACCCGGCTTTCGCCTGCCGGAAGAATTGCGCGCGCTCGAGAGCGAGCTTCGGCAGACGCTCGCGCGCGAGCTACGTCGCGGCAAAGTCGACTGCACGATTCACTGGCGCGGATCCCACGAAGCGGAACGCGAACTGCTGGTGAACGATGAGGCGGTCGATCGTCTGCTGACTCGCAGCCGAGATATCGCACAACGCGCCGAATCGCGTGGCCTAGGGGCGAGTCACCTCGCCTCGGTCGATCCCATCGAAGTCTTGCGCTGGCCTGGCGTGTTGCGCGAGCAAACCACCGAAACCGAAAGTTTGCATGCGGCTTGCCGGCAACTTTTTCTCGCCACCGTCCGCCAACTGGCAGAAGCACGGCAGCGCGAAGGAGAGCGACTACAAGAGCTCGTCGAGCAGCGTTGCGTCGCGCTCGCCGAGTTGATTGCCACCGTCCGAGCGCGTCTGCCCGATTGGCGGCAGCGTTGGCGCGAGAAACTGCGCGAACGACTCGCGGAACTCGCCGTGCAAGTCGACGCCGAACGCTTCGAACAAGAGGTGGCGCTCATCCTGCAACGCGCCGATGTCGACGAGGAGCTCGATCGTCTCGACGGTCATTTGGTCGAAATTCGTCGCGTCATGACAGGCAGTGAAGCCGCAGGTCGCAGACTCGACTTTCTAATGCAGGAGTTGAATCGCGAAGCCAACACGCTCTCGTCGAAGTCGCAGGAACTCGATACCACCCGCATTGCCGTCGACATGAAGGTGTTGATCGAGCAGATGCGCGAGCAAATTCAGAACATCGAATGACCCGTTCCACCGGCGGACGTCTGTTCGTGATCGCCGCGCCGTCAGGCGCTGGTAAGACCAGCCTCGTTAAAGCCTTGCTGCAACGGGTGCCGAATCTGCGAGTGTGCGTGTCACATACGACGAGACCGCGTCGCCCTAACGAGGTTGACGGTCGCGATTACCACTTCGTCGACGTGCCGACCTTCGAGACCATGATTTCGGCCGACGGGTTTCTCGAATATGCGCCGGTGTTCGACAACTATTACGGCACCAGCCGAAAGGCCCTAAGCGATGCCTTCGGTCGTGGTCACGACGTGATGCTGGAGATCGACTGGCAGGGAGCCGAGCAAGTCCGGCGTCGCACCGCGGATCCGAAGACGGGCGCGGCGGGCTGCACTGGCATCTTCGTGCTGCCCCCATCGCGCGTTGAACTCGAACGCCGTCTGCGCGAACGCCGCACCGATAGTGATGCCGTCATCGCCAGACGTCTTCGGGATGCCGTGACCGACATGCGCCACTACCACGAGTTCGACTACGTGATCGTCAACGACGACTTCGAGCGAGCGCTCGGCGACCTCGAGCGTGTTATCGGCGGTGATGGCCGGGAACTTCGATCGGACCGACCACAGCTACAGCCTCTGCTCGACGAATTGCTGGCCTGAATTGCTGATTTGGCCTGACTTCCCCTATACTTACAGACCCTTTCTCAGGTTTTTCGGGGATTCCCCGAGGCTCTCATGGCACGTATCACCGTCGAAGACTGTCTG
>JBDKJA010000032.1:0-16287 GCA_039796795.1 Pseudomonadota bacterium | reverse complement strand
GTGCCGCAGGCAGCGAAACCCTGGGCCAAGGTCAGAATCCAGACGTTTCGCATCGAAGTGATCACAGAATCGCCATCTAGTATGCTTGAAGCATGAGCGATTCCAAGCCCGTCCGCGCGCCAAATCCCGCTTTTTTCGACCACTCCGTGATCGATAACCTCATCGCCGTGACTATGGAGCTCGGTGCGGAATTATGGGTGCAACGAGAGCGTATGCGAGTCATCGAGCAGCTGCTCAGTGAAAATGGCGTTGTGACTCGTGAGGCGATCGAGCGATACGAGGCGAGTCCAGAAGAGCGCGAACGAGTGCGCAGTGAGCGTGATGCGTTCGTGCAGCGGTTATATGGCTTGCTGCTTCGGGATACGGTCAACGCTACTCCGGGACAGGGATAACCTGCGATGTCGGCTGACGTACCTGATCATCGCGACTACATAGAGCGCATCTTGCGCGCCAAGGTTTATGACGTCGCGATCGAATCGCCACTCGAAACGGCGACGCGGCTGTCGCGGCGTCTCGGCAATCAGATTCAACTCAAGCGCGAAGATCTCCAGCCGGTTTTTTCATTCAAGCTGCGTGGCGCGTATAACAAGATTGCGACTCTTTCGTCGCACGTGGCGTCGCGCGGCGTGATTTGTGCGTCGGCTGGTAATCATGCGCAGGGCGTGGCGCTTGCCGCTCATCGTCGCGGTATCGCGTCGGTGATCGTGATGCCGGTCACCACTCCAGAGATCAAGGTGGCGGCGGTTCGTGACTTGGGTGGCGAAGTCGTCCTGCATGGTGACGATTACGATTCTGCCTATGAACACGCACTCGGTGTCGCGCGTGATCGAAATATGGTTTTCGTGCATCCCTTCGACGATCCGGATGTGATCGCAGGGCAAGGCACCATTGGTATGGAGATCGCCCGCCAGACGGGGGGCGAGGTCGATGCCGTTTTCATTCCAGTGGGTGGCGGCGGCTTGCTCGCGGGTATTGCTGTCTATCTCAAACACCTTTATCCGCGAATTCGGATCATCGGGGTCAATGCAGCTGACTCGACGGCCATGCACGATTCGCTGATCGCAGGGTCCCGAGTGTCCTTATCACGTGTTGGTATCTTCGCTGATGGCGTTGCGGTGCGAAGAGTGGGCGAAGAGACGTTCAAGCTCGCACGTGACCTCGTCGACGAAATGATACTCGTCAATACCGACGAGATCTGTGCGGGCATTCAAGATATTTTTGAGGACACCCGTTCAATAGTTGAGCCAGCCGGCGCCTTGGCGGTTGCAGCGATCAAGAAATATGTGGCTCGTGAAAAATGTGCTGGAAAGCGACTGATCGCGATCAATTGTGGCGCCAATATGAATTTCGATCGTCTGCGGCATGTTGCTGAACGTGCGGAAATAGGCGCTCATCGAGAAGCTTTGCTCGCAGTAGAGATTCCCGAACAACCGGGTAGCTTCTTGAAGCTCTGTCGAACGCTGGGCTCTCGCAGCGTGACTGAATTCAACTACCGGTACGATCAGCAGGAAAAAGCGCGCATATTTCTTGGGTTCGCTACTGCTGATGGTGACCGTGAGCGCGCCCAGATGATCGATCATCTGCAGGCTGCGAGTTACTGCGTCACGGACATGACCGACAACGAGCTCGCCAAGCTGCATATCCGATATATGGTGGGCGGGCGACCAGCAGATCTTGCCGACGAAATGTTGTTGCGATTCGAATTTCCGGAAAGGCCGGGAGCTTTATCGCGTTTTCTCGAGGCAATCGGATCGCGATGGAACATCTCACTATTTCATTACCGCAATCATGGCTCTGATGCGGGTCGAGTTCTCGCAGGCATTCAAGTCACGCCCAGTAGCCGTGCCGAGTTTTTCGAGCATCTGGCTGCGTTGCAATATCCCTGGACTGACGAAACTGGTAATCCTGCGTATCGTTTGTTTCTTGGCGGCTGAATCAGCATGAAGTCATACGTTCCTCGTATCCCGCCGTCGGAGCGATTTGTCTCGTTGCGTGGGCATCGCCACAGAACCTTGCATTGGGGACCTGAGGATCAGCCCCCCATTTTTTTGCTGCACGGATTCCAGGATTGTGCCGACACGTTCCAGATGCTGGTCGATGCGCTGCCACGAGAGTGGCATTTCATCGGTTTAGACTGGCGCGGTTTTGGTGGAAGCGACTGGCAAGATTCACCTTACTGGTTCCCAGACTATCTCGCTGATCTCGACGCTCTACTGGAGTTGATGGCGCCCAACGTGGCTGCCAGCCTGATTGGGCACAGTATGGGAGGTAACGTCGCCAATTTGTATGCCGGTGTTCGGCCTGAGCGTGTTGCTCGTTTGATTTCGCTCGAGGGTTTTGGTTTACCGAGGACGCCAGCTGAGCATGCGCCTGAACGCTATGCGAAATGGCTGGAGCAGTTGCGCGCCGGACCACAACCGTCTCGCTACGATTCGATCGAGTTACTGGCAGCACATCTTCGACAGCGAAACGCACGGCTCCCGGAAGAAAACGCCGGCTTTATCGCTGGGGCGTGGATGCAGCGTCGCGAGAGTGGTCTTCCGCGGATGCATTTCGATCCGTTTCACCGTTACGTCAACCCGGTTCTGCATCGTCGCGAAGAGGCTGAGGCTTGTTGGCATCGCGTCGAGGCGGATACTCTGTTGGTGCTGGCGACGGAGTCAGAGTATCGGCGTCGTCTAGATCACGAAGGCGATGTCGAGCGCATGCACCGTTGTTTCAGGCGCTTAGCCGTCGAGGATCTGCAGGGGCTTGGGCACATGATGCATCATGAGGACCCGGCTAGAGTTGCCGACGTTATTTTTCGCTGGTGGTCGTCGAGGAGAGCGTGAATATGAAAAAGAGTGTTTTTTTCGCGGCGGTTTTGGCGGCAGGTGTCGCAAGCTTGTCCTCGGCTGCGGAGTTCGTCACTTTCGATCCGTCGCGCTATTCACAGGAAGTCACCGAATGTGATCGTCTGGCATCCCATCCTGACGATCCGTTCAAGCTTGCTCCGGGAATCTCTGAAGGCAAGGTCGACTTGGTCAAGGCCGTTCCGGCCTGCCTCGAGGCCGTCACTCGCGATCCGAAGAATCCACGCTTGAATTACATGTATGGCCGTGTGCTCGGTTACGCCGGTCGTGGTGCGGAGGCGCTGCCGTATCGTAAAGCGTCAGTCGATGGCGATTATCCGCAAGCCTTGTTCGTGATCGGCTACATCACACTGTATGGCTATAACTTTCAGCCAAAAGATGTCTGTCGCGCCGGCGAGCTGCTCCATCGATCCGCTTTGCACGGCCGCATGGCGGGGCAACTGGGCTTCCCGCGCTATGTGCTTGAAGGGCGATTCGATGCCTGTCCCAGTGTTCGGCGTGATCCAGCAGAAATGCTGGAGTTCGTTGCCGCTGCGCGTAAACAGTTTGGTAGTGACTATTACAAAGGTTTGCTTGCCGACGCGATCGAGGAAGACCTGAAGCGCTCGCTCGCTAAATAGCTCACGATGACCGAATCCGATTCCAGCACAACACCGCTTCGCCCCATGGGGTTGCATGCGACAGCCACCCTGGCTGGCTACCTTGGTTTGTTACCTTTCGTGGCGGCTTTGTTCGGTGCGATGTTCGGAAGCGGTCCGTTCTGGTGGCAAACCAGTGAGCGTCTTGCGTTGGGCTGGGGTGCGGCGATACTCGGATATGTATCGGCCGTTCATTGGGGCTTGGCATTAGCCGGAAGATGGCCATGGACCGCGGGCATCGTTGTTGGGAGTACATTGCCTTCCGTGCTTGCAGCCGTCGCGGTAGTGATTGGCGGAGATCGTGGTTTGGCGCTGCTTGTCGCCGGCTTTGGTGTTTTCTGGTTATATGAGCACCGTCAATATCAGCACGACTTGCCCGCTGACTATCTTGCGCTACGACGGAATCTTTCTTTGACAGTCTGTGTGCTGCTGGCTTTGACGGCAATCGCACTCGACCATGCCCGGGTGTACCCATGATGCTCGAAGATTTGGCTGAGGCGAAGTGGCTACGAGCGTTGATCGTGGTCTTTTCCTTGGTTGTTCTCGGCCTTCTCGCTTTCCAGGTGCTACAGCCTTTCTTGGTGCCCGTGGTTTGGGCTGTGATTTTGGCGTACGTCACTTGGCCAATGCACGAGCGAGTCGTTGTTCTGTGTCGCGGTCATCGTGAGTTAGCGGCCCTCATCATGACTTTGGCACTTAGCGCCGCGATCATTCTTCCTATCGTATGGTTAATCATCCTCGTGCAGGCAGAAGCGCTGCCGATTTATCGCGAGCTCGCGCCGCTACTGGCAAAAGTCGAGTTACCGGAATCCGTCAAACAAATCCCGTTGCTTGGACCTCGTCTCGTTGAAATCGTCGAGCAATTTCAGCGCGATCCATCGAGTATCGATGCGGCAATCCGCGACTTCTTTTCGCAATCCTCCGGTGAAGTGAGTGCAGTCGTCGGTGGTGTGGGGCGTAACATCATCAAGCTCGGGCTCGCGATGTTTTCTTTATTCTTCATGTATCGCGATGGCGAGCACGTTGCAGCGCAGGTTGAGCGCATGCTGCAGCAATTCTTCGGCAAGGTTCGTGTTTCTCACTATCTCGATGCTATTGGCAGCACCGTCAAGGCGGTCGTTTATGGTTTGGTGCTGGCGGCACTGGCGCAAGGCACTTTAGCGGGAATCGGTTACGCCGTTGCTGGTGTGCCGGCGCCGATCATCTTTGGCATCATGACTTTCTTGGCGGGACTGATTCCCTTCGTGGTGCCGTTCATGTGGACGGGAGCGAGTATTTATCTTTTCCTGACTGGCAACACGGTCGAGGCAATTGGTCTCGCCATTTGGGGTGCAACTGCTGTGAGTTGGATCGACAACATCGTAAGGCCGCTCGTCATTAGTGGCGCGACTCGCATCCCCTTCTTACTCGTGTTGTTTGGTGTGCTCGGCGGCCTCGCTGCCTTCGGCATGGTGGGTCTTTTCATCGGCCCCGTGATACTCGCGGTGCTGATGGCGATCTGGCGCGAGTGGATAGCGGAGAAACGCTCTCAAGCTGATCCGACCTGATCAGGTTTGCGAGCGATTCATCCAGGCCGGCATCTCAGGCCCCTGATACTGCTGCATTAAACGCAGCAATCGATCTGCATCATCGTCTATCAGAAGCATGTCGCGAACTCCTGCACGCAGGAATCCCTCTTGCTGCACGTGATCGAGGAAAGTGCCTAGGCCAGAATAGAATCCATCTACGTCGAGGAGTGCGCAGGGTTTTCGATGTAAACCGAGGTGAGCCCAAGTCCACACTTCGAATAGCTCCTCGAGTGTGCCAACGCCCCCGGGTAGCGCAATGAATCCGTCGGAGAGATCCGCCATCATGGCTTTACGCTCATGCATAGATTCGACGACGCGCAGATCGACGGCGCCGCGGTGAGCGACCTCTAATTTGACGAGATTGCGAGGAATGACGCCGATGACTTCACCGCCCTCGGATAAGGCTGCATCCGCTACTGCACCCATCAGGCCAATGCCGGCACCGCCGTAAACGAGTCCAATGCCTGAGCGCGCGAGAAGGCGTCCAAGTTCATGTGCAGCAGATCGATAGATCTCTTTAGTGCCCGGATTGGCACCGCAGAAAACGCATAGTCTCTTCATCGCAATTGCTGCAGGAGGATGCGAGCCCAATCTTGCTGCTCGCGCGGTAATTCGATGAACAGAAGATGAGGCATGGCTGATGTCGCCTCAACGGCGGCTGATCGCAACGGATCGCCGATCGGTGAGGCCAGTAAGATCGGATTGCGGTATGTGGCGAGTTTCTTTTCCCAAGGATAGGCAAAGGCTGCCTGATGAGCGTGCCGCCACATCCCATTCGAGCGGAATAGATCTAGCAATCGAACTTGAACTCGCATCGGATCGAGTTCCGTATCGCTATTGATGATGTTACTGCGTTTTGCTCGGAACCAAGGCCAGAAGAGACTTTGATCGCGTACGACGTACCAGGCTTCGACCAGATGCCCGCCGTACCAGACCGGTTTTATTTCTGGCGTGTAGTGCTCGATTAGTTCACTGCGCAGAGCAGCGCTCGCCAAAACGGGACTCAGCATCACCGTTCGGTTCACGTGATTTTTTACGAGTGAAGCGAGCTCAAGTGCAATGAAGGCGCCGCCGCCTACGCCAATCACATCGACTTCATTGATCTTGAGTGTTTGCAGCGCCTGGTCAATGGCCTTGGCGAAACCGCCGATCGTGACTTTGCCGCGAGGCAAGGTATTGTCCGACTCGCCGTGACCCGGCAGATTGATGGCAAGCACGGGGCGGTGACCAATGAATCCGGCGGCCAGACGATCAATGCTTTCGGTCGAACCGCCAGGCTCATGTAGGATGAGCACGGTTCGGCCGTCGGCGTCGTCATTGCGTCGAACGCGCAGTTGACCGGCTTCAACATCAACGTAGTCCTGCCAAAGGCGGCCACGTAAACCCAAGTTCACAGACGACCTTGGCATCTTCGGCGGCTTGTGGCGCTTTATGTAGTCGCGACAAAGATCGAGCGTTTGCTCCGCTGTGCCGCCTTTTGTCACCGTGACGCAGCTGGCCGGATGACTGACTTTGTCGAGATCGGCCGATAGCACGTCCGTATCAGCTGCCGTAACGAGAATGGGCGTTGTCGTTTGGCGCAGTGCGATATCGGATCGCATCGTGAATGCGGCGCGATAGCCAACCCGGTAATGATCGCCGGCACGCATGAAATCAAGCAGCGCGTTATGTAGTCCCTCTGCCGGCGGAACGTCGAACGACAAGCGAGCCGCACTCGACTTTCGATACCACGGGAAGAAGATGGTTTGCTCACGCATTCGAGCCCACAGCCAGGTGAGATGTGAGCCGTCCCACTTGGGTTGCAACGGGGGCAAGTAATGTTCGATGAAGTCTTGCCGATCCGGCTCCGTCATCACCACATAGCCATTGACTGCGGCACACACGATACGATCCGGATGGGCAGCGGCCAGCGCGCCGCTGATCATCGCGCCGGTATGAAAACCATAAATAGCAGCTCGCTCGATACCGAGTGCATCCATGAATTCGATGACGGCTTCCGCGAAGTCGCTGGCTTCGGCGCGATCGACACCGAGCGGATCCGACAAGCCGAATCCCGGCGTGTCAGGAGCAATGCAGGTGAAGTGCGTCTTCCAGCGCTCCATCGTGGCCAGCATGTCGCGCGAGGAGAGAGGAGATTGGTGCAGGCACAGCACCACCGGACCTGACCCAACACGACGATAGTGCACCTGTCGCGGACCCCATCGCCCGTTGGTGATGGAAGCAAAGTGCCGCGTGATGCTGGTCGTCATGTGCAAATCCCACCGATTTATCCTTCGAACAAACTACCATTGCCCCATGGATCAGGCGAGTGGTGTGCGTGCGGCTCTCCAGCACGCAGATTTCCGGCGGTTTGCTTTCGGACGGTTTTTCGCCACGCTCGCTTGGCAGATGTTGGGTGTGGCGGTCGGTTGGCAGGTCTACTCCATCACCCGCGATCCACTCGATCTTGGCCTCGTCGGATTAGCGCAGTTCTTGCCGTTTTTCCTCTTGGTGTTGCCAGCCGGTCAACTAGCTGATCGGATGGATCGACGCTTATTGATCGTCATTGCCTATGTCATCGAGATTTCCTGTGTTTTGGTGCTGATCGGATTTACTTGGTCCGGTAGCCAGGAGATTCTTTGGGTCTTTTTTGCGATGGGTCTCTTTGGCGCAGGTCGAGCGCTATGGATGCCGACTTCGCAGGCGATGACGGTCAATCTAGTTCCATCGAGTGTGTTTCCTGCGGCCGTCGCATTCAACTCGACCCTTTTCGAGTCAGCCGTCATCGTCGGGCCGGCCTTGGGCGGGCTTCTATATGCCTTTGGCGAATCGATGAACGCAGATCAAGGTGCAATGTGGGTTTACGTCAGCGCTTTGTTGATTCTGGTCATCGTACTTTGGTTGATGTTCGGCATCCGGCCCATCCGGGCGCCGCCCACAGAGAAAAAATTCGCATGGCACGAACTGGCTGAGGGCTTTCGCTTCGTGCTTCGGCGTCGGCCGGTGCTCGGTGCGATATCGCTCGATCTGTTTGCCGTACTGTTTGGTGGCGCTACGGCACTGTTGCCGATGTTCGCCGCAGATATCCTGCACGTCGGTCCCGAAGGCCTTGGCCTATTGCGTACCGCTCCGGGCGTGGGTGCGGCGCTGACGGCCATCTGGCTTGCACGACGACCGATTTCGCGGCACGCCGGGCGCTGGATGTTCGGCGGCGTGGCGGTTTTCGGTCTCTCCACCGTCGTGTTTG
Source organism: Pseudomonadota bacterium (assembly GCA_039796795.1). Taxonomy (GTDB): domain Bacteria; phylum Pseudomonadota; class Gammaproteobacteria; order Steroidobacterales; family Steroidobacteraceae; genus UBA964. Next base: position 8,003 of record JBDKJA010000032.1, on the reverse strand, counting down.
GTTTATCGACTTCATTTTGGTTGTCGTGCTTCGCGCTCTTCTGTCTCGGCGCGGGTGATATGGTCAGCGTGTTCGTACGCCATCTTTTGGTGCAGCTCGAGACGCCCGACGCGATCCGGGGCCGGGTCAGCGCCGTCAGCTCCATGTTCATCGGCGCCTCTAACGAGCTCGGCGAGTTCGAGTCCGGATTGACGGCCAGTTGGTGGGGTCCGGTTCACGCCGTCGCCATCGGCGGTGTTGCCTGCCTGCTGATCGTCGGGGTTTATTGGCGCTTGTTTCCGGAGCTACGTCGCCTCGATCGCTTTCCTCAACCGGAGACTTGAAGCCCGCTAGCTGAGCCATATTGGCGTGGCATACTCTGCGTTCTATCGGAGGAAATGATGCGTCACCGAGCTTCAGCTTCCTTGCCACTCGTTTGGATCCTGCCCCTGACTCTGGCTGGCTGTATGAGCGCCACCATTCAGGAGAGTCGCGAGTTACCGACTCAAATCGTCGATGGCGAGGCGGTCGTGATTCTGGCCAAGCCGCAGATCGAAGGGGTCGCGGCCGAGGACGAGTTCATGGACTGTGTCGGACGTGGGCTCAGTCAGGGTGAGCGCCCGATAGCGGTGCGTGATAACAACGCCTTCGTCGACGACCTCTTTCCCTGGTTCGAACCCGGTACGGCGCCCACCCGCCCTGAAGCCGTGACGCAACTTTTGGCGCGGCCAGGTGTCGGTGAAAGAGTGACCGCGACTGGCGTGCGCTACTTGGTTTGGTTGGACGGCGGTACGCGTCGAACGGACGGTGGCGGCAGCTTGGCCTGTGGGGCAGCGCCCGGCGCGGCGGGTTGTATCGGCTTTGGTTGGTGGGAAAAGGAATCGGCCTACGAGGCCACTGTCTGGGATTTGAAACAGGCGCGGTCGGCGGGAAGCGTGGAGACCAATGTGACGGGAACATCTGCCATCGTGGGCGCCGTAGTGCCGTTGCCGTTCATTGCGCGCGTGCAGGGGACGGCCTGTGATCGGCTGTCCGAACAGCTACAGAACTTTTTTCAAGGGGGCGGCAATCCATGATGCAGAAGTCGGCCTATTGGGCCGCCATCGCCGCGCTAACGCTCGCTGGATGCGCAACCCCTCCGGTCGTTCAGCCGCCGAGCTTGCCTTCGCCAACGCCGCCGCCCACGGGCGGTATTCCCTCGCCGCCGAGCGTTCCGGCACCGTCACCTAGCGAGGGATCGAACAAGCCTGCGCCGAGCGAGGAGACAGGTGAGGCTACGACGGCTGACGAGCGGCGCGACGTTCTCGACAAATCTTTGGATGACTCGCTCGGCGAGTTCGACAAAACTCTCAACGAGGAGCAGCGACGAACCGCAGCGGAGCGTGATGCGCGCACGGCCTCAAGCGGCAACAGTGCTGGTGACGGAGGTGGGCGCGGCGCTGTCGAGCCAGGATCGCGCGAAGGCGATCTGCGCTCGGAACGTGGCATGGCAGCCGGTGGATCTGCAAATCAGGCAGGCGATCGACAGGACCGTGGCACTGTCGGTGCTGGCAGCGGCGCTCCCAACCGCGGAGTCGACGCAGGCGACGATGATGACATCGTTGCAAGGCGACTTCGACGGGCCGCCGAACAGGAGACGGATCCAGAACTCAAAGAAAAGCTTTGGAAAGAGTATCAAGACTACAAGCGCAACGCCAAAGGCGGGTGATGCAAGTGACGAGCGTAGCTAAGGAGCGGCAGCGCATGAGACTTATTGCAGCAACAATGATGCTGGGTGTGGTGGCACTGCTAGGTGGTTGCGTCGTTAAAGAAACACGACCTCTGGCCAAGATCGACGCCGTTCAGGCGAAGGTTCAAATTCCGGAAGCTGAACTACTTGATGTCGCCTTGCAGCATTTCGATCCCGGTGTGCCGGCAGACCTAGTCAACGATGAAGAGGCTCTCGATAAGCGACGTATTTATCCCGATGTTCGTTCTGCTGAATCGCGATTATTGCCAATGCGATTGCGTACCACGCTCGAGAATTCAGGGCAGTGGGGCGCCGTGCGTGTCGTGCCGGACGCAGTTCAATTCGTCGACGTCATCGTGACGGGCAAAATCGTCGAATCGACGGGTTCTCGGCTGGCGCTGTCAATTAATGCTGTCGATGCGTCAGGGCGAATCTGGATCAAAAATAAAACGTACTCTGGTGATGCGGATTTGGGAGCCTACAAAACGGATGCATCCTTGCGTGCCCGAGATCCGTTCCAAAACGTTTATGCACAGATCGCCAATGATCTAGTCAGTGCCCGAGATATTTTGAGTGCGAGCGAAAAGCGCGAGCTGCGTCAGATTGCAAAATTGCGTTTCGCACAAGATCTCGATCCGCGCTCGTTCGAGGGTTATCTTCAGAAGTCCGCTGATGGGCGTTACCGTTTGGCGCGGTTGCCCGCAGACAATGATCCTGCCGTGGTACGTATTTCGAAGATTCGTGATCGTGATGCTGCCGTCATCGATACGCTCGATGGCTATTCACAGGAGTTCTCCGACAAGTTGTTTGACCCCTACGGTAGTTTCCGCCGCACTAGTCGAGAGGCAATCGAGCGTGAGGACAAGGCTCGCGCTCAGGCGATGACCAGAACAGCCTTGGGTGCCGCTGCTGTGCTCGGCAGTATCTTCGCCAGCAGCAATTGCGCCTCGACCGACTACAACTGCAGACGTATTGATAGCGCTGTTCGAACGGCTGGCGCGGTGGGTGGCGTCGCCGCTGTTATGTCGGGGATTCAGAAGTTCTCCGATGCCAAGGTCGCCGCTCAGGAAGTTAAAGAATTGGCTTCGAGCTTCAGTAATGAGGCTGCCGCTCAGACCATCGAAGTCGAAGGGCGAACACTGAAACTCACGGGCACTGCCGAAGAGCAGTATCGCGAGTGGCGTCGATTGCTCGCGGCCATCTATCGGGAAGAAAACTCGCCCGCACCAAATCCTTGATCGAGATTTCGACGTGACCGTACTCGTCAAGGGCCAAAAGCTCGTCGATCGATTCGTATTGCTCGATCCACTCGCTCAGGGTGGGCGATTCGAGGTATGGCGCTCGCTCGATGAGCGCCGTGGCTCTCAAGTGGCGTTGAAGATTGCCATTGTTGCGCAACTGGATGGTTCGGGCGAAGAGACGGCGTGTTGGGAGAGTTTCCAGCGAGAGTATTCAATCTCACGCCGACTCGACCATTCCGGAGTCGTTGACTTGGATGAGCCTGTCCGTGACGACTTAGTGTTGGTTTTACCGATGACGCTGGCCGCGGGTGACTTGCGACCCTTACGAGGTAAGAGCTACACGCAAATCGTTCCTTTGTTGATCGAGGTTTGCGATGCGCTTGATCATTTGCACTCTCGGGGTGTGGTGCATCGTGACTTGAAGCCGTCGAACGTTCTTCTCGATTTCACAGGTCGTATCCGCCTGAGCGACTTTGAAATCGCTGCTGTCGATGGATTGGCGCCACCAAGTTCAATCGGGTCACCCTTCAGCGCGAGTCCGCAGCAAAGACGCGGTCTAGAACCGTCGATTCTCGACGACATTTATGGTGTCGGTGCGCTCGGTTATGAGCTCTTATCGGCTTATCCGCCCTATTTCCCCATCCAACCTGGCGCAGCGGAAGAGCAGGTTCCAACGCTGAAGCCGGTTCATCCCGTTCCGCCCGTGTTGCATGCGTTGTTGCAACAATGCCTCTCGGGCGATGCGACACTACGTCCGACCAGCGCGCGTGAATTGCGCGAGCAATTGGCGATGCTCCTCAGCGTGCCGAGCGGGATTCGCGCGATTCGAGTTGAACCAGCATCGGTTGCTTCGAGGACCGATACTCCTACGCAGCCGCGTCGATGGTTGCCTTGGCTCGCCGGCATCGGGAGCATGACACTACTGGCAGCGACCTTCTGGCTCTTACCTCGTTTTGCGCCGGGAATGACGGAGGTGACGATCAGTCGCAGCAATTCGAGCGCCACTGAGATTCCGGCGCCGATGCTGAGTGCCGAGGAGAAGAAGCAGCAGGCGCTGTTCAACGAACGCTACGCCGAGTTTTCCAAGGCCCTAGAGGAACTCGAATCGCAGGCAGCAGGCGTGTGGGGCGGTGAGTCATTTGGAGCTGCAAAGTCGATGGGCGAGATGGCGCTTGCCGCCTCGACAGATCGTGATCTGTCACTAGCCCTTGATCGTCTCGGGCTGGCCATGCAGCGCCTGACCCGTATCGCAAGCGAACGACCGAGTACCCTCGCGACCTTGACCTCGACAGCCAATGAGGCAATCGATGATGGTCGATTGGAGGTCGCTCGACAATCTTTGGAACGAGCATTGTTAATCGATCCCGAGCATCAGCCTGCCGTACGCGGATTACAACGTATCGTCGCGTTGGGACCGCTTTTGCCGGCGTTGGTAGAAGCCGAGACCGCGCAACTCGCTTACGACAACTTGCGAGCGCTAACCTTGTACGAACAGGTGCTTCGCGCCGATCCAGAAAACACGACGGCGCGAGAGGGAGCGGCACGAGCGCGTCGCGCGTTGAGCTCCGATCGATATGCAGCCGCCATTGGTGAATCTCTGGCTGCATTGAGATCTGGCAGAGCGGAGGCAGCTCGTGACGCGTTAGCTCGAGCGCGCTCTCTACGAGCCGATGGCGCCGAGATCCCAACACTGCAGGCCGACATTGCCGCTGTCGGCGAGCGATCAGATCTTGATGACGAGCGAAAGCGCATTCTCGACCTGGAGCGTGCCGAGAATTGGGGTGATGCATTGAAGGCATACGAAGACTTGCTCGCGAAAGATCGCAGCTTGGAGTTTGCGCGCGTCGGTCGAAATCGAGTGATACCGCGCGCCGAGCTCGGTCGTCGACTCGAGGCTTTGATTGCTGCGCCGACTCGTCTCTCTGCTCCCGAGGTGCGCCGTGAAGCGGCGCGCTTGTTGGCGGAAGCGGCCAGAGTTAAGGGTGACGCGCCGGTTTTGCGCAGCCAAGCGGACCAAGTGAGTGCGGCGGTTCAGATCTATGAGAAGCCGGTCAGAACCATATTTCAGTCGGATGGGCAGACACGGATTGTCGTGCAGCGCATCGGTATCTTCGGCTCGTTCACGCGAAAAGAATTAGATCTTAAACCGGGTCGATATGTGATTGTCGGTACACGCGAAGGTTTTCGTGACGTTCGTCGCGAAATCAACGTTGTACCAAGCGGGCCCGAGCTCATCGTCGATGTGCGCTGCACGGAGGTCATTTCGTGATCACCGAGGTGGTCTTACATGAGCCAGCGGGCGATCGATCGTTACTTCTGCCGTTACTGATTGGCTCCTCGAGTCAATGTGACATCCGCGTTCCCGGTTTCGCACAAGACGAGGTGTTACGCCTGTTTTGTGAAGGCGACTCGATTTATCTGGAAGCGATTACGCCAAGTGCAGCATTGATCGACGGGCAGCTGCTCGAGCGCCATGTGAGTCGCGCTGTCAACGCGGGTTCAGTGCTCGTCGCGGGTGACACGCGCATCGCGTTTTCATACGAATCCGGATTGGTTTCGTTGTCGATTCGTCATATCGAGGGCAATCAGACGGTTGTTCCGTTGCGCTCGACTTCAAGTATTTCAGACAACGAAGATCAGCGTGATGTTCCCATCAAGGTTGCTGTCATCGCACCGGAGCAGAAGACGTCGCGCACCCTGTCTGAAAGCTTTCGTGGCAGCCGCTCGTGGTGGTTCGTATTGGCGGCGAGCGCGATCATGGTAGTTCTTCTCGCACTCTTGTTTCGATTCGTTCGTATCGAGATCGAGGTGCAACCTGCTAGTGCTTCGGTGAATGTGGCGGGCCCAGATTGGTCGTCTGCCGGTAGTGTGTTTGCTTTGCCGGGTAAACGAACTATTGAAGTTAGTGCCGAGGGATATCGCAGTGTCGCGCGTGAGATCGAGATATCTCCCGACTCGATGCTCAAACTGCAGTTTCGACTGGATCCGCTACCCGGAGTACTCGAGGTCGATACTGGCGGGGTTAAGGCGGTTGCCTACGTCGATGGCGTCGAAGTAGGCCCGGTGCCTGGCGAACTGCAGATACCCGCAGGCACTAAGACTTTGCTACTCAAGGCCGATCGCCACCTCGATTTCGTTCAGGCGATCGAGATAGAGGGTCTCGGCAAACGTCAATTCTTGACGGCTGCTCTGCGCTCATCATGGGGCAAGGTCGAGATCATCGCTGATCGTCCAGATGTCACCTTGCGCCTCAATGAAAATGAGCCTGTGCTCCTACCTCCGGCGCTAGATCTGCCAGCTGGCGTGCATCGTCTTGAGATCATGGCGCCCAACGTGAAGCCTTGGCGTAGTGTGGTGCTGGTCAAAGCGGGAGAAACGCTGCGCCTCGGGCCCATCGAATTTGGTGCGCCTGATGCCGTTGTCAGAATTCGATCGACCCCTTCCGGTGCCGATGTGACCGTCGGTGGTGTTTATCGCGGCAAGACGCCTCTGCAGGTCGAGCTGGCACCGGGTGTTGAACATGAGTTGCTCGCCGTCTTGCAAGGATACGAGCCGATGACCCGACGTGTTTTTGCCGAGCCATCGGGTAAGGTAGATTGGTCTCCGTCCTTCAAAGCAATACTCGTGGAGCTGTCGTTGCAGGGGGAGCCCGGCGACGCAGAGATTTTCGAGGGCTCGAAAAGCCTCGGACGTGCCCCTTTGACTCTAAAGCTCCCCGCGCGCGAGCACCGTCTCGAGTTGCGCGCCAACGGGATGCAGTCTCAGGTGCTACGAGTGGACTTGTCGAATGGCGAGGCTCGTCGTCTCGACTATCGACTCGTCCCGAATGGACGAACTGCGGATTGGCAGCCACCACCGGCAGCGCTGCGCTCGTCAACCGGAACGCTCTTACGATTGATGCCGACGGGGAAAGCGACCCTCGGTAGCGAGCGTCGCGAACAGGGAAGACGAGCGAACGAGTTTTCGCGTCGTGTCGAGCTCACGCGAGCCTTCTACCTCGGCACACGAGAGGTGACCAATGCCGAGTTTCGTCGGTTCAAGCCTGCGCATGCATCAGGGTTCATCGGCAAACGAACGCTCGATCTTGACGCCTTGCCCGTAACGTCCGTTACCTGGGCCGATGCCGTCGAGTATTGCAACTGGCTATCGGAACAAGAGGGGTTGCCACCTGCTTACGAAAAGAAAAACGGCAGGTGGGAGTTACGTTTACCGGTGACGACGGGCTTTCGCTTGCCGACGGAAGCGGAATGGGAATTCGCCGCTCGGTTTTCGGGGGAGAATGCCGCATTCCGTCGCTACGAATGGGGTAACGACTTGCCGCCGCCTAGCGGTATCGCGAATCTCGCTGGGATGGAGGCCGTGGCTGAAATGGCAGACGTACTCGACAACTGGCAGGATGAGTACCCGGTGGTAGCACCACCTGGCAAATTTGCGGCTAATACACTCGGCTTATTTGATATGACCGGTAACGTCTCCGAATGGGTGCACGATGCCTATAGCTCATTCGATTCGAGCGGTGGCGGTCAGAATCCGTTAGGGCCTGCCGACTCGGCACGGCGAGTCATCAAAGGGAGTTCCTGGCGCAGCGCCAACTACAGTGATCTGCGTCTCGCCTGGCGCGAAGGCGCTGACGGTGCGGCACAAACGATCGGCTTCAGGGTAGCAAGATATGCAGAGTAGTCAGAGCCGAACATGGCGTTTGATTTGGCTGACGGCGATCAGCGCGCTGGTTTGCTGGTTGGCGTCCGTAATAATGCTGCGAGCATTCGCGCAAACGATGGAGACCAATGAGTCGGAATCTACCGAGCGGCGCTTCCCCTATCCTAAAAGTTCTGACGAAGAGTCGCCCGAGTATCGCGACTCCGCCGACAACAATATCAGCCTACCGGTCGACATATGAACAAAAAACTGCCAAATGAATTTCTTTTTACCGTCGTGGCGCTTTTGATCGTCACGATATTTGTACATGCAGCCTATGTCTTGCACATACGACCGGCAGCGGAAGCGACCTTGCGTGCCGATCGGGAAAGAATGGCTGTCGATCCAAATTATGT
>JBDKJA010000031.1:0-17395 GCA_039796795.1 Pseudomonadota bacterium | reverse complement strand
TACTGCTGCATAGCCTTAGGCGGTCAGTCGATTGCCCGAGGGCACATTGCGCCGATACGCGATGAGCATCAAAGCCACACCCGCGAGCAACATCGGCAAAGTGAGCACGTGACCCATGGTCAGCCAACCGCCCGCGAGATACCCGATATGCGCATCCGGCAGGCGCCAGAACTCGACGATCAAGCGTCCCGAGGAATACATGATGAGAAAGAGTCCCGAGGGCGCCCACTGCGGTCGAGGCTTCGACGTGTACCACCACAAGACCGCCGCCAGCAGAGCTCCTTCGAGCAGCGCTTCGTAGAGCTGCGTGGGATGACGTGCAACGCCATCGACCAGCATGGCCCAAGGAACCTCGCCCGGCCGGCCCCAGAGCTCGCCGTTGATGAAGTTGCCGACACGCACAGCGAGGATGCCGATCCCCGGCAAGGCCGCCGCGAAGTCGAACACGTCGGCCACCTCACGACCACGACGCCGCGCAAACAACGCGAGCGCGACCAACACGCCAATGAGTCCGCCGTGGAAAGACATACCGCCTTCCCAGACGCGCAAGAGATACAGCGGATCTTCTAGCCAGAACTCCATCCCATAAAACAGGGTGTAGCCGATACGGCCGCCTAAGATGACACCCAGCATGGCGAAGAAGAGGAAATCGTCGACATCGACGACTTTCCAACTTGAGCCGGGCTGCGCGGCGCGGCGACGCGCCAACCACCATGCCACCGCGAAGGCGATGAGATACGTCAGGCCATACCATCGAACCTTGAGCGGGCCGAGCTCGAGCGCAACAGGATCAAAGCCGGGATAAACGAGCATGCCGCGATTCTACCCTCAGCTGCGCGTCACACGGCAGAAGAAAGACTTGAGATAGCGCGTCTCCGGGATGGCCGGATGCACCGGATGGTCCGGCGACTGCATGCCTTGATAAACGATCTGGACGTGGCGATCGACATGACGGGCCGCCGATTGGATCGCCGTCTGCAGCGAATCGATCGCTAGATGATAAGAACACGAACAGCTGATCAGCAGACCCTCGTCCGACAGCACCCTCAGCGCCAGTTGATTCAACTTGCGGTAGGCGGCCTCGCCTTGGGGAATATCCTTGCGACGCTTGATGAACGCGGGCGGATCGACGACCACGACGTCATATCGTTCACCCGCCTCGGCAAGCTCCGCGAGCACATCGAAAGCGTCGCCTCGATGGGCGAAAAATTCCGGCGCAGCACCGGCGCGAGTCTGTCTTGCCACGTTGGCTTGCGCTCGGTCGAGCGCAGCAGCCGAGGCGTCGACGCAGTCGATGCGACTTGCGCCGAGCGAAGCCGCAGTCGCCGCCCAACCGCCCGCATAACAACAGACGTCGAGTACTCGAGCCCCGGCAGTCATGAAGCGGGCGAGCTGGCTTCGATTGAAAGCCTGATCGTAGAACCAACCCGTCTTTTGACCACCACCGAGCTCGGTCTCGAAAACGAGCTGCCCACAGTCTGCCGCCGACTCGACGACCTCCACCCGCTCGGGTGCGACACCCCAGGCGGTAGCGACTTCATCAGGCAAGCCTTCGAGCGCGCGTGCACCCCCGTCGTTCTTCCACAGCAACACGCGAGGACCCAAGACGCGACGTATCGCCTCCTCGATGAAGCTCTGCTGCTGATTCATCCCGGCGGTCGTCAACTGTCCGACGACGATATCGCCAAAGCGATCGAGCACGAGCCCAGGTAATCCGTCGGACTCACCGTAAACCCAGCGGTAATGCGGTGAGCGATAAACTCGGTCGCGCCAAGCCAACGCCCGTCTCAGCCTCGCCGCAAACCAATCGATGTCGATGGTCTCGGCCTCGCGCGAGAGCAAGCGCGCTGCGATCAGAGTCGACGGATTGATATAGGCGGTGCCGAGCGTTTGGCCACGCTGATCTTGCACGGTCACGAGCTGCCCAAGCTCGAAACTCGTCAACGGCGTCTGGCTGGTATCGATCTCGTTGCTGAAGATCCAGAGATGCCCGGCGCGCAGACGGCGCTCCTCGCCCCGGCGCAGGCGCAATAACGGTCGGGAACTCAAGGGATACTCCGCGCGATCTGCAATCGCGCCGATGTTACCGGATCGGCAGACCCTTCAGGGCTCGCTCGCGTCGCGCGCTCATCTCCGCATTCAATTCCTTCATGGCATCGGAACCTGTCGAGACACACAAGAAAGGAAAGAGCCCGTGCAGGATGCAAGCGATGCCTGCGATCAACATCCGGAAGCCAAAAGACGTGGCCTGCACCAGATGACCGAAGTAGGTCTCGCCGACGCTGGCAGGATGGGCGGTAAAGAGGCGTGACAACATGGCCTTCAAGATAATCGGGGCGTTGCGAGACAGGGTTGCGAAGATCGAGCTGTCGCTCCGATAGAGAGCAATTTTGTTTCTTCAAATACATTTTTTATGTAAATTCGTCTCATGGACAAACTCGATAAACGAATTTTGGACTTACTGCAGAAGGATGCGGACCTGACTGCCGCAGACATCGCCGAACGGGTTGGTCTCTCCAAAGCGCCCTGCTGGCGTCGGATCCAGCGCCTACGCGAACGCGGCATCATCAAGCGCACCGTCGCACTGCTAGACGCGCGAGCGCTCAATGTGGGCACGACCGTTTTCGTGACCATCAAGGCACCCAGTCATAGCGCAGGCTGGTTCGACAAATTCGCCAAGGTGATCCGCGATCTACCCGAAGTCACCGAGCTGCATCGCATGAGCGGAGATGTGGATTATCTGTTGCGGGTCGTGGTCCCGGACATCGATGGCTACGATGCCGTCTACAAGAAGCTCATCAGCGCACTCGAAATGCTCGACGTCAGCGCGAGCTTCTCGCTCGAGACGATCAAGTCGACGACGGCTTTGCCCCTGCACTACGCAAAAGCGGAGTGAGTCTGTGGCGTATCGCGGCGGTGAGCGCCGCGAATGCCTCGGGCTCGAAAGCCGGTGCAGCGGCCCAGTCATAAGCCCAAGGGTGGGCCACATCGAGCGGTGCCGTTTCATTGGCATACCGTGGCACCAGATGCGCATGCAACGCGGGCTCCAGATTGCCGAACATCGCGTAATTGATGCGGATAGCCCCTGTCTCTGCGAGCAAAGCATCACCCAGCGCCGCCATATCCGAGAGAAATTGAGATCTTGCGATCGCGTCAAAATCGTTCAGATGCGGCACGACCGGGTCGGGTAATAACAGGCAATAGCCACGGAGAAACTGGCGCTCGCCAAACACAGCCCAACCCGAGGGAAGCCGCGCAATGAATGTCGGATCACGCCCCTCGCGCAGCGCTTCAACACGTCGGTGGATGGCCGTGCTCACGAGGTCACCGACGGTTCACGAAAGATGAAATACACCGCACCCAAGATACACAGGGCGGCCCAAAGATAATCGAGCCGCAAGGGCTGTTTCATATAGAGCCAGGCAAAAGGTACAAACACGGAGAGCGTGATGACCTCCTGCAAAATCTTCAACTGTGCCAGTGACAGCTCTGTATATCCGATGCGATTGGCGGGAACCTGCAATAGATACTCGAACAACGCGATCCCCCAACTGAGCAAGGCGGCGATCCACCACGGCTTGTCGTTGAGGTTTTTGAGATGGGCGTACCAAGCGAACGTCATGAAGATGTTCGATAGGACGAGTAGTCCAACGGTGGTAACGATAACGGGCATGCTTACTCCGAATCGAGCCCCAAGGATTGCAGTGTAGCCATGGTCGTGGCGGGATCGCGATGGACAAAGGCCTGCCAACCGCGCGCCACGGCCGCCTCAATGTTCTCGGGGCGATCGTCGATGAAGATGGTCGTATCGGGCGACAAACCGAAACGCCGCTCCGCTTCGACATAAATTCGGTTATCGGGTTTCATCACGCCGGCCACATCCGAACGCAACACATCCATGGCGTAGTGATGCAAACCCACGACCTGCTCGAGATGAGACCAGTGCAAGTCACCAATGTTCGTCAGCAGAAAAATCCGATGACGTCGACGTAATCGCTCAGCCAATTGCAGCATCGTCGCTTCGGGTCGCAGCATGTCGACCCAAGCCGCTTGCAGGGCTGGCATCGAGATAGGCTCCGGCGCGAGCGCAGCAATTTGCTGCAGCAGTTGCGCGCCGTCCACGCGACCCGTCTCGTGACCAGTGAGATCGATGCCACTCGTCACGTCCTCTAGCGTTCGTGCCGCCCCACCATGCGCACGCAACAAGCCGATCAGACGCTCCGGCTGCAGCGCGACCAGTACCCGACCGATGTCGAAAACTACATCGACCATGCTCGTAGCTCACCCTGCCCGCCCTGGCCCAGTGTCATCGTCACCGCGAAAGGAACTGCATCAACGGCCGTGCAGTATGCAAAGTCCTCAAGTGGGGCCCAGTCGGCAGCAGGATCAAAGAATTTATCGGCAGCGGGTGCTGCGCGCAGACGGTCCAGCCAGTCTGACGGGTCGAGGGACTCTCCGCGCAGACCCGCGAGCAAGGCTTCGCGGCAGAGATCATCTTCGACACAGCGCTCGCGAGCCTCGTGACCCATCGCGATGATCGTGACTTCCGCTGGCTGCAATGCACGCACTGCGGCAATCGTCGCCGACAAATTCACGAGCGCACCGGTGAACACGCGATCCGCGACGGCAAATGCGGCTGTCAGACCTTGCGTACCGGCATGCGTCGTATGGATCAAGGTTCGACCCTGCAACGATTCACGCAATACTTCGGTCGGCGAATTGCCGCAATCAAACCCGGGCAGCTTCCGTGCATGCCTCTCGCCAACGAGCAGCGATGCGGGATCAGCCGCCTTCATGGCACGAGCAACTTCGACATCAGCGACGGGGACCACTCGCACAGCGCCCGCTGCGAGCGCATGCGCAATCACCGAACAGGCGCGAAAGACGTCGATGACGATTGCAACGCCCCTTGCGGACGCGGCGCCGGCAACGAAGTCAGCCGAGTGCAGCAGCATCTGATCCGAGTTCGGCTAGCGCTCGATTGCGAGCACGCTGCCACGATCGTGACGTGTCGCATTCACCGAGACCACGGTCGCTTTCGGAAAGAAATTGAATTCCGATGCGCTAGCCCAAGTGTAGGCACCCATCGCCCGACCGACAATCAGATCGCCCGGCTCCAGTTCCGGTAACAAAATATTCTCGGAGATCACATCGATGCTGTCACAAGTGGGTCCGGCCAAAACCGAGGGATGACGCTTACCGCGCTTGAGAGCCTCGATCGGATAGCGTGCGTGGTCGAATAATTGACCGCTATACGATCCGTACAAGCCGTCATCGAGGTAATACCACCAAAGCCCCTCGCGCTCGGCGCGACCCATGACCGAGGCGACACCAATCGCCGCGGGGCCGGCGATATAACGACCTGGCTCGGCAAGAACACGCACACGCTTCGGCAGCTTCGCAAGCGCTGCGCGTATCGGTGCGCAGAACTCATGAATGATCGGAGCACGCTGCGAGTAATCGATCGGAAAACCACCGCCTATATCCAGCGTGTCACAGGGACCGAGTTTCTCACGCCGTGCCACGGCGAGTAGCCGCGCACACGCATCGATCGCCTCGACGTGCTTCGATGGGTCCGCGGCTTGCGAGCCCACGTGGAAAGAGAGTCCTCGGACGGTGAGCCCAAGGTCATGCGCTTTACGCGCGAGCGCGAGCAGGTTTTCGGGATCGCAGCCGAATTTCCGAGAGAGATCGCAAACGGCACCCGGACTACGGAACGACACCCGCAACAACACCTCAGCCTCATCGGCATAGGGCACGAATTTGCGCAACTCGTCAGGGTTGTCGGCAACGAATACTTTGACACCGCGCGCGAGCGCCGAACGGATATCGATGTCGCGCTTGATCGGGTGCGTGTGGATACACAGGCGCGGATCGGCGCCGAGCTTGGCAACAAGCTCGACCTCACCGGTCGTCGCCAAATCGAGAAAACCACCCTCGGCAAGCACCGTTTGAACCACTGCCGGATGCGGCAAAGGCTTCAGCGCATAGTGAAGATCGACTCCGGGCAGCGCGCGCTGCAAACCGCGGTACTGCTGACGGATCCGCTCGCAATCGATGATCAGGAGCGGCGAGCCGAACTCGCGCACCAGACGTCGAATCTCTCGCGGCACAAAAGGATCGATCATGATGATGGGCACCTAAAACAAAATGGAAAGGGAGTCAGCGTGCCGCGGCACGACCGAGACGATCGCGCACGGCATCCCACTCGGGACTCGCGGGGACCTGCTCGATGAGGATACGCGCTGCGTTTTCTTTGTCGAGCGCGCGTAAATTGGCGTAAAGATCGTGCGCGTAATCCGCGGCTGACGTCGGCGCCTGCAACCAACGGCGCACGTGCGGCGGCGCGGCGCCACACGCGAGCACCCAACGAGTCTCTGGCGCGCGACGCGCTAGCACCACCACGGCCTCGCCTGAGGCATTGCTGGACTCGATCCGAGCATTGAGTGCATCTGGTGCAACCAGCTCGACGGGCGTTTGCGGTGCGTAATGCTGCGGAGTCGAACCCGGAACACGCGGCGCAACCGTGCTCGCACCCTCGGCAAGCGGACCGATCAGCGCTTCGAGCTGCTGCCTGCCGATGATGCCCGGTCGCAAGATGCGCGGTGGTGTTTCGAGCAATGAGAGGATCGTCGATTCGACGCCGACCTCGCAGTCGCCGCCTTCGAGGATCGTCACGCCCTGCGGAAACTCCTCGCGGACGTGCTCGGCACGCGTTGGCGAGACGCGACCGTAGCGATTGGCCGAGGGTGCTGCGATGCCACCGCCGAAAGCCCGTAGCAATCGTTGCGCCACGGGATGACTCGGCACGCGAACCGCGATGCTCTGCTGACCGCCAGTCAACACAGGTGAGACCTGTGCGGCGCGCGGCAGCACCAAAGTCAGCGGACCCGGCCAGAAATGTCGCGCGAGTTGCTCGACCTGCGCCGCGATCGACGCTGGCAACTCACCCACCCAGTGCGAGAGCTTCGTGGCGTCAGCCAAATGCAGAATCAAAGGATGATCGGTTGGACGACCCTTCGCCTGATACACGCGCAAGAGCGCCGCAGGATTAGCCGCATCGGCACCAAGCCCGTACACCGTCTCGGTCGGAAAGGCCACGAGCTCGCCCGCGCGCAGCGCAGTGACTGCAGCTGCGATCTCGGCGTCGCTCGCTTCGATGGGGGCGTTCATCGGACGATTTTACCCGAGGGTCGTCTCTGGGGCGGCAAACTCCCGCGCGAGTTCAACGATACTCTGCGGTGCCGACCCTTCGGCCTTGTTGTTGACGATGATGGTCACGTCCTGTCCCGCAGCGAGTGAGCGCCTCGCGAGCGCAACGATTTTTTGGCGCGCTGACGGATCCGGATCGACCAAACGATCAAAAGGCGCGTAGGCCGCCTTCGCGCCTTCGTAGCTACGGCCTGGCGCCAGCAACCATCGAATGACGAGCGGACTGCTCGGCTGCGCGAACTCCGCAGCGCATTCACCCTGTAGTTCGATCGAAGGCATACGCGGGTGCTGCGCATGACCGTGCACCGCACCCACCGTGCGCAACATCTGTTGGTAGTCGACGCCTAGCATCTCGGGGTCACGCCATTCGACGGCGTAGGTCACATCGCCGGGCAGTGCTCTTAGAAACTCGTACAACCGCTGCAGTAACTCCCGTCGATAGCCGAGTACCCGTGCGCCGAGTGGCGAGAACTGGAACAGCACGACCCCCAAGGTTTCGCCAAGTGCGCGTCGTGCCGGATCGATCACATGTCGGATCGCATGATCGGCGTCCAAAAAAACATCGGGAACGCCCTCGAGGTAGGCCGGGCGGCGGGCCGACTTCGGCAACATCAGAGCAGCATGCGCTTTCAACAAAAAACGAAAATCGGCGCTCACGGCTTTGCGCATTCTCGACAGCGTCTCCGCATCGAGCGGTCGGTAATAACTGCGATCGACGCCGACCGAGCGAAACAAAGGGTGCGCCGCATAGGCTGCCAAACCCTGCCGCGCCAGCGTCGACTCATCGTATTCGTCGGCGTAGACGAGCCCTTGCCAGCCAGAAAAGGACCACGTCGAGGTTCCCATGCGCAATCGCGCAGGCAAACGTTCGGCGAGTGCTCGATATTGCTCGGCCGTGGTGGCGGCAGCGACTCTCGAGGACTTACCCGAGCGACGCGCCTCTGCTCGACCGGCTTCAGGCGCTATCGGTTCGCCGAAAAGATCGAGCTCGGTCAAAGCGTCAGCGAGGCACCAAAGGCCGCGCGGTAACGCGTCGCGAACTCCTCGCGGGAGAAACGATGGTTCTGCGTGCCGTGCTGCGCGATCTTGATCGAACCCATCAACGAAGCGATGCGTCCGGTCGTCTCCCAGTCGAGCCCTCGCTGCAGGCCAAACAGCAAACCGCCGCGATAGGCATCGCCGCAACCGGTGGGGTCAGACACTTTTTCAGGCGCCACCGAAGGAATCTCGATGAGTTTGCCCTCGGCATGAATGTGCGACCCGGCAGCACCGCGCGTCACGATCAAGGCCGCGACTTTCGAGGCGATCTCTTCCAACGACCACCCGGTACGCTCGACGAGCAAACTCGCCTCGTAATCATTGACGGCCACCCAACGCGCTTGCCCAATGAGCGTGCGCAGATCGTCGGCGCCGAGCAGTGTCATGGCCTGACCCGGATCGAAGACGAAAGGGATGCCTGCTGCCGCGAACTGCGCTGCATGCTCGAGCATGCCCACGTGGCTCTCAGGGGCCACGATGCCAAGATCGATCCCGGCATTCTTCGGCACGCGATTGACGTGCGCGTGATTCATCGCACCCGGATGAAACGCCGTGATTTGGTTGTTATCGGCGTCGGTCGTGATGTACGCCTGTGCCGTATATTCGTCTTCGAGCTGTCGAATGTGATCTAGCGGCAGACCGCAGTCTTGCATCCAAGCGCGGTAGGGACCGAAATCCATGCCGACGGTCGCCATCACCTTGCCTTCGCCGCCCAAGAGCTTGAGGTTGTAGGCGATATTGCCGGCGCAACCGCCAAAATTACGACGCAAGCCCGGCACGAGGAACGCCACATTCAACATGTGGATACGATCGGCGAGGATGTGGTCTTTGAAGTGACCTTCGAAGACCATGACGGTGTCGTAGGCCACCGAACCACAAATGAGTGCCGCCATATCGAGTCTCCGTCCCGCCGCGCGGGGATCAATAATCGAACAACACCAGCGCCCAAACGACGCCGAGTAAAGCAAAAGAAGTGAAGACGGCGGCAGAGCCGATATCTTTGGCGAGCCCCGAGAGCGCGTGACGCTCAAGACCAATCCGATCGACCGTCGCCTCAACGGCGCTGTTAAGCAACTCGACGATCAGCACGATGAAAATCGGCCCGACGAGAAGTGCGCGCTCCACGCCGTTCTCGCCAAGCCAAAGCCCGAGCGGAAAGAGCAGCACACAGAGTGCCAACTCCTGCCGAAAGGCGGCTTCCTCGCGATACGCACCGACGAAGCCCTTCCAGCTGTTGCCGAATGCGCGCAACAGCCGGATGAAGCCGGTCGGCTTAGGTCGATCTGTTGGCCTCGATCCACTCACGCTGCGGAGTTTACCGGCTTCCAGGTCAGATCAAGCTGTTTTGCAGCACGAACGTCATCGAGCCGGCGCACCGGCATGGTGTGCGGCGCCGTTTTCAGGGTCGATGCATCAGCCTGCGCCTCACCGAGGATGATCGTCATGGCCTCGACGAAGGCATCGAGCGTTTCACGACTCTCGGTTTCGGTTGGCTCGATGAGCAAACATTCCGGGACCAACAAGGGGAAGTAGGTCGTCGGCGCATGGAAACCGTAATCGAGCAAACGCTTGGCGATATCCATCGCGGTCACGTTGAGCTCCTTCGCCTGACGCTTCATGGTCACGATGAATTCGTGGCTCGCGCGTCGCTCGGGATAAGCGAGATCAAAACCCGCCTGACGCAGGCGTGCCATGACGTAGTTGGCGTTCAGCGTGGCGTATTCGCCCACTCGACTCATGCCTTCGCGACCCAACATGCGCATGTAGATGTAGGCGCGCAGCAATACGCCCGCATTACCCATGAACGCCGACAAGCGACCAATCGACTGCGGGCGATCTGCCTCGGAGAGCCAGCGGTATTGATCGCCGTCGCGACCCACGATCGGCACGGGCAAGAACGGCTCGAGTCGCGCGCTAACACCCACGGCACCAGCGCCCGGCCCACCGCCGCCGTGCGGCGTGGAAAAGGTTTTGTGCAGGTTCATGTGAATGACGTCGAAGCCCATGTCACCCGGGCGCACCTTGCCGAGGATCGCGTTGAGATTGGCGCCATCGTAGTAGAGCAAACCGCCGGCGCCGTGCACGAGCTTGGCGACCTGTTCGATCTTGCGCTCGAACACACCGAGCGTCGACGGGTTGGTCAGCATGATGCCCGCCGTATTCGGTCCAACCGCCTTGGCCAACGCATCGAGATCGACGTCACCCTGAGCATCGACCGGTATTTCTTTGACGATGCAACCGCACATCGTGGCCGTCGCAGGATTCGTACCGTGCGCCGCCTCGGGAACGATGATCTCGTTGCGCGCCAGATCGCCGCGAGCACGGTGATAGGCACGGATCATCGCAACACCCGCGAACTCACCGTGCGCTCCGGCCATCGGGTTCAGCGACACCGCCTTCATGCCCGTAACTTCCTTCAGCATCTCCTGCAGTTCGAACATGCAAGACAGGAAGCCCTGACCTTGAGAATCAGGGGCGAGCGGATGACGCGCCAGGAACTCCGGCAGCATCGCGTATTGGTTACAGGCTTTCGGGTTGTACTTCATCGTGCACGAACCGAGCGGATAGAAGTTCGTGTCGATCGAGAAGTTCAGTTGCGACAAACGGGTGAAGTGGCGAACGGCATCCAGCTCACTCACCTCCGGCAACATCGGCGCCTGACGGCGGCGCAAAGCGGCCGGAATCGTCGCGACGGCCGAGTCGACATCGGCACCCGGCGGTTGCTGCACGGTCGCACTGCGACCCGAGCGTGAATATTCGAAAATCGATTTTTCGAGAATCTGATTCATGGGTTCGTTCTCCTTAGGCCGCACGGACCTTTTGCACGGCGGCGCCGAGGGCAGCGGCATAGCGAGCAAGATCACCCGCGGTCTTGGTTTCCGTCGCACAGACGAGCAGCGCCGAGCCGAGCTCGGGATAATCCGCCGACAAATCGAAACCACCCAAGATACCTTGCGCCTCGAGCTCACGCAGCACAGCGGCTGCCGCTCGATCGAGCAACAAAACGGCCTCGTGGAAACGCGGCCCATTGAAAGCCGCGCGCACTCCTTTGACTTGGGTCAGCGCTTCGACGAGTTCGCTGCTGCGCTGCATGGAAGCCGCGGCCACCTTGGCCAAGCCCTGCGGACCGATCAAGGTCATGTAGATGGTCGCCGCCGTCATCAGCAGACCCTGATTGGTGCAGATGTTCGATGTGGCCTTGCCACGACGAATGTGCTGCTCGCGCGCCTGCAGCGTCAGCGTGTAGCCCGGCTTACCATCGAGATCGACCGTACGACCGACGATGCGTCCCGGCATCGAGCGGACGTATTCCATGCGCGTCGTCATAAAACCAAAATACGGCCCGCCCGAAGAGAGCGGCACACCGAGCGGCTGACCTTCACCGACACAGATGTCGGCGCCAGTCTTGCCCCATTCACCGGGCGGCTTCAACAAAGCCAGCGACGTCGGATTGACCACGGCGATGACGAGCATGCCCTGCTCGTGAGCCCAATCGGTCAGCGTATCGACATCCTCGAGCTGTCCAAAGAAATTCGGCTGCTGGATCACGAGCGCGGCGATATCTTCGCCGGCAAACGCCGCAAGCGCCTCACGATCAATGCAACCGTCTTCACGACGATAGGCCACCGTTTCGAATCGCAAGCCCTGATTACCCGCAGTGCTGATGGCCACGCGACGATAGTTCGGGTTCACCGTCGAGGGCACGAGTACTCGCAAGCTCTTGGACTTGCGATGAGCGCGCACCGCCATCAGTGCTGCCTCCGCTACCGCCGAGCCACCGTCATAGAGCGAGGCGTTCGAGACTTCCATGCCGGTAAGGCTCGAAATCATCGTTTGGTATTCGTAGATCAACTGCAGCGTGCCCTGACTCGCTTCGGCCTGATACGGCGTGTAGGCACTGTAGAACTCGCCGCGCGTGGTGATCGCCCAAACGGCCGACGGAATGTGATGCTCGTAGGCACCCGCGCCGATGAACGAGAGCGGACGACCGTCAAGTCGTGCGCGCTCGCTCATCAAGCGTCCGATCTCCATCTCCGAGAGCCCCTCGGGAATGCCGTCGAGACCCTGGATGCGCAAGCTCGCCGGAATCTCATCGAAGAGCGCGTCGATCGACGGCGCCCCGATGGTCGCGAGCATCTCGCGAACGTCCTGCTCCGTATGCGGAATGAACGGCATGATCAGCCCCCCTCAGCCGCGAGCACAGCCGAGTAGGCACCCGCATCGAGCAGTGCATCGAGACCCGAGGCCGATGCGGGCTGTACGCGATAGAGCCAACCCTTGCCGTAGCAGTCTTCATTGATGAGCTCAGGGCTACCCGACAACGACTCGTTGACTTCCACGACCGTGCCGGCCACGGGGGAATAGACATCGCTTGCCGCTTTGACCGATTCGACCACGGCGCAAGCACCGCCGATCTCTAGGGACGTACCGAGTTGCGGCACATCGACGAAGACGAGATCGCCGAGCGCGTGCTGCGCGTGATCGGTGATGCCGACCTCGATGCGTCCGTCCGGCAGTGTGCGGGCCCATTCGTGGGATTTAGCGTAGCGCAGATCAGCAGGGACTTGGCTCATGGAGATACTCCTCAAAGGCTAATGAGAGCGCGTCCGTGACGGACGAAGGGCAACTTCACGACTCGAGCCGCGAGCAACTTGCCGCGGATGTCGACTTGTACGGTCTCGCCCGTGGCGCGTGGCACTCGGGCAAAAGCGATGGAACGCTCCAGGGTGGGCGAGAAGGTGCCACTCGTGACCTCACCTTCGCCGACACCCGGCACCACCACCTTCTGGTGGGAACGCAGCACGCCGCGATCTTCGAGTAGCAGTCCCACGAGTTTCATCGGTGAACCACCGGCCTTGCGAATCGCCTCAAGCGCCGCGCGCCCGACGAAATCGCGCTCAACAGGCTCGAAGGCAACGGTCCAACTCAGACCCGACTCGAGCGGATGTCGCGTCTCGTCCATATCATTGCCATAGAGATTCATACCCGCTTCGAGCCGCAGCGTATCGCGCGCGCCAAGGCCACAGCTCGCGACACCCGCCGCGTTAAGCGCCTTCCACACCGACTCGGCCTCTGCCGCCGGTATCACGATTTCGAAGCCGTCCTCACCGGTATAGCCCGTGCGTGCCACGAACCATTCTCCGCAGACGGCACCAAAGAAAGGCTCGAGCAACAAAGCGCGTTCACGATCTTGCGGTTCGAGCAGGTCGGCGACTGCGTTGCGCGCTTTGGGACCTTGAACGGCGATCATGGCGAGATCACCACGCTCGATAATCTGAACGTCGAGCCCCCAATCCGCCGCGCAACGCCGCATCCACGCGAGATCCTTATCGCGCGTGCCAGCGTTCACGACGATACGGAAGTGACTCTCGGTCAAAAAATAAATGATCAGATCGTCGATGACGCCGCCGGTCTCGTTGAGCATGCAGCTGTAAAGCGCCTTGCCCGCCATACGCAATTTACCGACATCATTGGCGACAAGGCGCGCGAGAAACGCGCGGGTGGCCGTCCCATGCAAATCGACCACACACATGTGCGACACATCGAACATACCCGCATCACGTCGTACGTGGTGGTGCTCTTCGATCTGCGAACCGTAGTGGACCGGCATATCCCAGCCGCCGAAGTCGACCATGCGTGCGCCTTGCGCGACGTGCAGATCGTGTAGAGGTGTCTTGCGTCCCATGCTCTGTGCCCTCCCCGAGCCGACAGACTCGGGCCAAAAAAAAGAGCGGCGGAGGCCTCTCGACCCCCGCCGCCCCTCTGTCCTTGAACCTGAGAGATCGGGTACTTGCCGTACCGCTCCCCTTCGGTGGGCCTCAACCGAGGCCACTCTCCAGAATTCGCCTGCGACCTGCCGTTCTTTTGCCTGAGCGTTTCCGGGCGGAAACTTGCGCCTTCGGCGTCCGAAACGACCCCGGGCGGGGTGCTCGAATCTCTCCGGCAAGGTCTGATAACGCGAACGCGTCAGATCATAGCAGTCCGCACGGCTGCGCGGCGT
Organism: Pseudomonadota bacterium; assembly: GCA_039796795.1. GTDB lineage: Bacteria > Pseudomonadota > Gammaproteobacteria > Steroidobacterales > Steroidobacteraceae > UBA964. The sequence continues at coordinate 3,144 of JBDKJA010000031.1, read as the reverse complement.
CTGACTTAAACTGTTCGGCGTCCAAATAGGAGCTCTCCGATGCGTTCCCGCCTTTCGAGCCTGAAGTCGTTCGCCGCCCTTCTTTTAAGTCTGGTCGTCATTCCGATTGGTATGGCCACCGAGCGCGCCTCGCAGGATCGGTCGGCGGCTGCCCAGCAGCTTTACGCCCTGTTCGAGCGAACCTGGGAGGCGGAACTCGCGGCGGACCCGCAAAGCGCAACCTATTTGGGCGACACCCGCTACAACGACCGATGGACCGACCTGTCCGTTGCCGCCATCGAGCGACGGGTAGCGGCCGATCGAACCACGCTACAGTCGCTCGCCGCCATACCGCGCACTGCACTCACGCCGGCCGAGCAACTCGACTACGACCTCTTCGAGCGCGAATACCGGCAACGCCTCGCGACGGTACCGTTCAAGCCGTGGCTCTATCGGATCGATCATCAAGGCGGGATCCAGACACTCTCCGAAATCACGGAATTGCTGCCCTTCCAATCGGTGAAGGACTACGAGGATTGGATTGCGCGTCTCAATGGCGTCGGCACCCTCGTCGATCAACACATCGCACTACTCGATCTCGCCGTTCGAGAGGGTCGCACGCAGCCGCGCGTGATCATGCAAAGAATTCCGGCACAGCTTGCGCTTCAGAACGTCTCGAAGCCCGAGGAGAGTCCGTTCTACGCGCCGTTCCGTCGTTTCCCGGATCACATCGACGCCGCCACTCGCGAACGATTGAATGCAGCCGCTCTGCGCGCCATCGACACCGTCGTGCTGCCGGCTTATCGGCGCTTCACGAACGCCTTCGAGCAACGATACTTACCCGCGACGCGCGACAGCGTCGGCATCTCGGCAACACCTGAGGGCGGTGACTTCTACCGTGAGCGTATCGCCTATCACACCACGAGCAGCGCGCTGACCGCCGAGGAGATTCACGCGATCGGGCTATCTGAAGTCGCGCGCATCCGTAGCGAAATGCTCGCGATCAAAGATCGCGTCGGTTTCAAAGGGTCACTGCAAGAGTTCTTCGTGTTTTTACGCACCGACCCGCAGTTCTATTACTCGACGCCGGAAGCGCTGTTCGAAGCTTATCAAGCCGTATCCAAGCGTATTGATCCGGGCCTCGTGAAGCTCTTCGGCAAACTCCCGCGTACTCCCTACGGTGTGCGCGCCATACCGCGCACCAGCGCGCCGAACACGACGACGGCGTATTACCAACCGCCCGCGGCCGATGGCACGCGGCCCGGCTTCTACTACGTGAATCTGTATCGCCCGGAAGTGCGCCCGAAATACGAGATGGAGGTGCTGTCGGTACACGAGGCGGTACCTGGCCATCATCTGCAGATTGCGCTGGCCATGGAGCAAGCCGCCATGCCGCAGTTTCGGCGCAATGCCGGTTACACCGCCTACGTCGAGGGCTGGGCGCTCTACTCAGAAAGTCTCGGCGAAGAACTCGGTCTCTATCAGGACCCTTACTCCAAGTTCGGGCAACTGACCTACGACATGTGGCGGGCTGTACGGCTCGTCGTCGATACGGGGCTGCACGCCAAAGGCTGGAGCCGCGCACAGGCGATTGAGTTCTTCAAGGACAACGCCGCCAAGACCGAAGCCGATATCATCAATGAAATCGACCGCTACATCGCCTGGCCAGGCCAAGCGCTGGCCTACAAGATCGGGCAGTTGCGTATCCAGGCTCTGCGGCGTGAGGCCGAACAACGACTCGGCGAGCGTTTTGATATCCGCGCCTTCCACGACGTGGTGCTCGAGAGCGGCGCCGTGCCACTCGATGTGATGGAAGGTAAAGTGCGCGACTGGATAGCGAGGAAGGCACCATGATCCAGCGACGAGCGAGTGTGGCAACCCGGGTAGGCGGCGTCCGTGTCGGCGGCGGTGCCCCGATCGTCGTGCAATCGATGACCAACACCGATACCGCGGATATCGACTCCACGGTCACCCAAGTGCGCGCGCTCGCCCGCGCGGGTTCGGAACTCGTCCGGGTCACCGTCAACACCGAAGAAGCTGCGGCCGCTGTACCGCACATCCGCGATCGTCTCGCTCAACAGGGCGTCCACGTTCCGTTGATCGGCGACTTTCATTTCAATGGTCACAAACTCCTCAAAGCGCATCCCGCCTGCGCCGAGGCGCTCGCCAAATACCGCATCAACCCGGGCAATGTCGGCCGCGGCAGCAAGCGCGACCCGCAATTTGCCGAAATGATCGAAGTGGCGTGTCGTCATCAGAAGCCCATTCGCATCGGTGTGAACTGGGGAAGTCTCGACTCGGAACTGCTGACGCGCATGATGGACGAGAACAACGCCTCGCCCAATCCGCGTAGCGCCAACGAAGTCATGCGCAGCGCCGTGGTCGAGTCTTGTCTACAAAGCGCCGCGCGCGCCGAGGAACTCGGTCAGCCACATGATGCGATCGTGCTATCGGCCAAAGTCAGCGGCGTGCAGGACCTGATCGCGATCTACACGGATCTTGCAGCGCGCTGCGATTACCCGTTACACGTCGGTCTCACGGAAGCCGGCATGGGTAGCAAGGGCATCGTGGCCTCGACCGCCGGTATTGGTGTGCTGCTGCAACGGGGTATCGGCGACACGATCCGCGTATCACTCACGCCCGAACCGAACGGCGATCGCACCCAAGAAGTGATCGTCGCCCAAGAAATTTTGCAAACCATGGGCCTGCGCTCCTTCGTGCCGATGGTGATCGCCTGTCCCGGCTGTGGCCGAACGACCAGCACGTATTTCCAACAACTCGCGCAGGACATCCAGTCACACATCCGGCATCGCATGCCGGAGTGGCGCAAGCTCTACGAGGGTGTCGAAGAGATGAACGTGGCCGTCATGGGTTGCGTCGTCAACGGTCCGGGTGAGAGCAAGCACGCCAACATCGGCATCAGCCTGCCTGGCACCGGCGAGCGTCCCGTGGCCCCGGTTTACGAAGATGGCGAGAAAACCGTCACTCTGAAAGGTGACCATATCGCCGAAGAGTTCCAGCAACTCGTCGAAGCCTACGTCGCACGCAGTTACCGCAAGCGAGAGTCCGCATGAATCACGATGAACAGAAAGGCGCCTTGGCGGCCAAAAAATGCCTGCCCTGCGAAGGCGGCGTTCCGCCGCTCAGTCGCACCGACTGCGAGCG